>NZ_BAAAFX010000010.1:0-349749 GCF_039523755.1 Tatumella terrea
TGCAGGAAGGGAAACCTCCGGTGCCGGCGGTGAGAAAAGGCAGAGGCCGCCCTGACGGGCGGCCTTTTACGTTCCGGTGGCACTTATTTACGGCTTATCGCCCGTGCAGATAACACCGGGCTCCACAAAGCTTCAGGAATTTCAGGGGGCCGTGATTAATGCATATTGGCGGCCGGAACGCTTTGCCACTGACAGTTCACGATTTTTCCACTGGCGGAACAATCCCCGGTATGTACCACTTTGGTTTCCGGAGGTTTTTCTTTTTTAGCTGCACAGGCTGTCAGTAACATGACACTGAGCAATAGCAGGCCGAATAAACGCACTTTATAACCTCTCCCTATTTATCTCTTAATATAGTAAACCACTTACGATTTTATGTCCTGTTTGTCTCAGGGATTATGACGACTCATGATTTTCGAGGCTCAGGTTCTACAGGCAGCGGTTTCTCCCTGCCACGGTAAAATTTTCCCGGCAGACAGGGCGTTCTTCCGTGGATGAACAGGCTATCCGAAAGTTACCCTGCAAAGCCATCTTCGGCTCAGCACGATTTCCCCTTTATCCGACCGACCTCTCCGAATTTAGCTGTTATTATTATCAGACAGAATTTCTGGTTCCTGCCAGTGTGTCAGTTATGGAACAAAACACGGGCAGCACTTCCGGGAATTAATTATCTGCCTGCAAATGCTGGCAGCTCATCGAAAGAGAGGTCGATATGTCTGGTATCTATGTAGTGTATTTTTCAGGATATGGCCATACTCAGCGGGTAGCTGAATATGTCGCTGAGGGTGCGCAGGCGAGCCTGATCGCTATCGATAACAACGGTGAAATCACCGAACAGGACTGGGAGCGACTCAATAGTGCCGAAGGCATTATTTTTGGCGCGCCTACGTACATGGGGAATGTTCCCTGGCAGTTTAAAAAGTTTGCCGATGCCAGTTCAAAAGTCTGGTTCTCTCGTCTGTGGCACAATAAAGTCTTCGGTGGATTTACCAACAGTGCAAGCCTGAATGGCGACAAACAAAACACGCTGATCTTTTTCCAGACACTGGCCGCACAGCATGGCGGGATCTGGGTGAGTCTTGGGATCCTGCCATCGAATACTACCGCCGCTACCCGTGAAGATCTGAATAACCTGGGGGGATCTGCCGGCCCGCTGGTACAATCACCGTCAGATGCCGGAGCCGATCTGATCCCCGCCGGTGATTTAGCGACCGCCCGTCAGTATGGCGTCCGTGTTGCTGAGATTACAGCACGTCTGAAATAACGATTCTGATGGACTGCAGAATAGCGTGTCGGTGGAAGAGCCGAGAATTCAGCCGGCTCAGACAGGCTGTTGGTCAAGACCCCGGAGACTCTCCGGGGTATTCTGCTGAGTCGTATTATTGCGCCGCAAGCTTGATTAGCCGGCCAATATTTTTACAGGTTTGAGTGATATTTTCCGCACCCTCGCGGAGCAAACGGGGCAGACTGTCAGCTTGCGGAACAATACTGAATATTGCGCTAATACCTTGCTGATAAAGCGTCTCCGTACCCTCGCCGATACTCCCGGTAATCGCGATCACCGGGATCCCCGCCGCTTTTGCTGCTTTGGCGACACCAAAGGGCGTTTTCCCGAACGCAGTCTGATGATCAATTCGTCCTTCACCAGTGAAGCAATAATCGGCACCGATCAGTTTCTGATCTAAGCGTGAATATTGCCGAACAATGTCGATACCAGGCCGAAGCGTGCACCCGGTAAATGCCAGTAGTCCTGCTCCCAGGCCGCCAGCCGCTCCGGATCCCGGAATGTCAGCAACATTTTTTCCGAGTTGCTGAGAGATAACATCGGCGTAATGTTTCAGACTTTTATCAAGCCGGGTGATCATTTCCGGGGTAGCCCCTTTCTGCGGACCAAAAACGGCAGATGCCCCGGATTCCCCGCAAAGCGGATGAGTCACATCACAGGCTATCTGAATATTGACGGCTGCCAGCCGGGGATCCAGGCCTGAAATATCGATCCTCTTTAAGCGGGAGAGTGCACCGCCCCCTTCAGGCAGGAGGGTATCCTGAGCATCATAGAAGCAGACACCCAATGCTCTTGCCATACCGGCACCGCCATCATTTGTCGCGCTGCCGCCGATACCGAGTATGATTTCGCTGACGCCTTTGTCCAGGCAGGCACGAATCAGTTCACCGGTGCCGTAGGTCGTGGCCGACAGCGGAGACCGGTTTTCACGCCGGGTATGCTGAATACCGCTCGCTGAGGCCATTTCAATGATTGCGGTGCGGCCATTGCCGGTGATGCCGAAACAGGCTTCTACCGGTGTTCCCTGTGGGCCGGTGACGAACAATGGATGGAGTGTCCCGCCGGTCGCATCAATCAGGGATTGCGTGGTCCCTTCGCCCCCGTCCGCCATCGGAACATGAATAAAGGTGGCATCAGGGAAAACAACCTTTAGCCCGCGTTCCATCGCGATACAGACTTCTTTGGCCGTCAGACTTTCTTTGAAAGAGTCCGGCGCTAAAACAAAGGTGTATTTTTTCATAGGCCCACTTTATTCCTTCGCCGGGGATGTAGTTATGAAAATTGTCATCGTCAGTGCTCAGTTGTCTTTATGCACGCACCATAGCCGTGATAGCGAAAGAAGCTATTCCCTTTCCGTTCTGAATAATACGATATCTTGCTGAACAAAAAGAAATTTTTCATGAGCTGACCGGCCGGTATCCTAAATCGTTGCCTGCAACTCTATATTTTATAATAGGTTATATCACCCCATAACCTCAGGTTATACCCCTCCTACAGATAAGCATTTGCCCGGTTCACCGTAACATGGAATTTTTAACTCACTTCTATTGCGCTAAGTGAGATGAAAAGGCCATGAAAATTCCACAACCCTACCTGCTCTTCCTTGGTGATGTTACCGACCCTCTGGCAGCAAAGACAGCAAGAGGCATCCAATGCTGGCGGCCTGAGCAATGTATTGCTGAAATCCGTTTGCCAGGTTGCAGCGTGAGCCTGGGGCTTGCAGAGATGTCAGTAGAGCAGGCAGCCTCGCAGGGAGCAAAAACCCTGGTTCTGGGGACAGCTAACGCTGGCGGATTTTTGCCTGAGCACTGGCTTCCGGTCATCAGAGCTGCGATTGAAGCCGGAATGAATGTCGCCAGCGGGTTACATCAGCGATTAGGTGATGTTCCTGGCCTGACTGAACTGGCAAACCAACATCAGGTTAGTTTATTTGATGTCCGTCATACACAGACAGAACTTACCGTCGGAACGGGTAAAAAGCGTACCGGGAAGCGCGTTCTCACTGTCGGTACGGATTGCTCTGTCGGAAAGATGTATACCTCTCTTGCATTGGAATCGGCTATGCGTGCACAGGGCATGAATGCAGATTTTCGCGCGACCGGTCAAACGGGGATATTTATTGCCGGAGACGGGATCGCCATTGATGCGGTGATCGCCGATTTTATTGCCGGTGCAGCAGAATTACTGTCACCGGCGAATACCGATGATCACTGGGATATTATCGAAGGTCAGGGCTCACTATTTCACCCCGCTTATGCCGGTGTCAGCCTGGGATTACTGCAGGGGGCACAGCCTCATTGGCTGGTGATGTGCCATGAAATGGGACGTACACATATGCGTCATTTGCCTCACATTCCTATGGTCGATCCGGAAGAGTGTCTGGCGGCTAATCTGCAGGCCGGTAAGGTCACAAGTGATAATGTCAGGCTGGCGGGATTCTCAGTGAATACCTCAAATTTTAGTGAACAGGAAGCTAAAGCTTATTTACAAGATCTGAGTCAGCGTTTCGGGGTTCCGGCCACTGATCCGGTACGTTTCGGGATCACTGAGATAGCGGCACTCCTGAAGGAACGAGGCTGAGATGCGCCGGATGCAGATTGAGGTTGTTGATTTACCCCTCGCCCGTCCTTTTGCCATTGCCAGGGGAACAAGGACATCCGTCAGTGTTGTACGCGTCACCCTGGAGGAAGCCGGTATTATCGGGCTGAGTGAATGTACTCCGACATTACGTTACGGAGAGACCGTGGAAAGCGTATGTGCTCAGTTGGCATTACTTAAAGAAGCGGTCTGCCACGGGCTTCAAAGGGAAGAACTGCAACATATTTTACCCGCCGGGTCTGCCAGAAATGCTCTGGATTGCGCTCTGTGGCGTTTACAGGCTGGACTGCAAGGGCTGGACTTGTGGCAATCCCTTCAACAAGTTCCCCCCCGTAAGATAGTGACGGCAGAGACGCTGAGTCTGGACAGTACCACCAATATGGTTGCTGCCGCGGAAGATGCTGTTTCGCGGGGAGCAGTGTTGCTGAAGATAAAGCTGGATCAGGAAAATATTTTACAGAAAGTGGCAGGTATACGTTCAGCGGCCCCGGAGAGCACACTGGTGATTGATGCTAACGAAAGCTGGGAAAACCAGGAGTTATCGTCTCTTTTTACGGCACTAGCAGGTTATCGTATCGCCATGGTTGAACAGCCATTACCTGCAGGTCGGGATGAGATTCTGCGTACCTTACATGCCCCTTTTCCCGTTTGTGCTGATGAAAGCTGCCATACGGCAGAAGATATTGCCAGGCTGGCTGACCGTTATCAGATGATTAATATCAAACTCGATAAATGCGGGGGCCTGACCGAAGCATTTAATATGGTCAGTACGGCACGTGAGCTGCAGATGCGCATTATGGTGGGATGCATGCTGGGATCGTCTCTGGCGATGGAGGCCGCTTTACCTGTCGCGACTGCGGCAGAGTTTGTCGATCTTGACGGGCCTATCTGGCTGGCAGGTGATAGTTCGCCTTTTCTCTCTTATTCCCGGGGCCACATCTGGCTGTGATATTACAAGGAGCTCTCATGACTGATACCAATATTCTTTCTGATAATAATGAGAAGAATAAATCCGATGCAGACCCCGTCTTATCCGTAAAGGGCCTGGATGTCCGGTTTAATAGCAGAAGTGGCACCAGTCATGCTCTGAAAGGGATCTCATTTGATATTTATGCCGGGGAAATTGTTGCGGTAGTGGGTGAAAGTGGATCAGGAAAATCGGTAACTTCATTGGCGGTAATGGGGTTGCTCCCGGAATCTGCCGTTATAGCTGGCGGAGATATGATATATCTTAACCAGCAATCTGCTGAATGCCATCTGTCAGAGATGACTGCTGAGCAACGGCGTCAGTTACGTGGCCAGGATATGGCGATGATTTTTCAGGAACCCATGACCTCCCTGAATCCCGTACTGAAAATAGGCGATCAGCTGACAGAGGCTCTTCAGGATCATCATTTGTGTGGTCGTAAAGAAGCGCTAGGAAAAGCACGGGACCTGCTAACCCGGGTCAGAATTGCAGATGTAGATCGCGTTATGAACAGTTATCCTCATTCCTTATCTGGCGGAATGCGCCAGCGGGTAATGATAGCTCAGGCTCTGATGTGCTCCCCCAGGTTATTAATCGCTGATGAGCCCACCACGGCTCTGGATGTCACGGTCCAGGCCCATATATTGCAGATAATTAAGCAGCTTCAGTCTGAGAATAATATGTCGGTGCTGTTTATTACTCACGATATGGGAGTCGTGGCAGAAATTGCCGATCGTGTCATTGTCATGCTACGGGGTGAAGTTGTCGAGCAGGGGACTGTGGAACAGATTTTCAGCCAGCCCGGACATCCCTATACCCGTGCACTCCTGGCGGCTGTTCCCCGACTTGGCGATATGCATGATAAGGTCTGGCCGGAACGCTTTCCGCAAGTCGGAGAAATGACCACAACTATTTCTGAGCAGCGCACTGCACGTTATGATTCTCCGCCATTACTGGATGTCCGGGGACTGAAAGTCTACTACCCCGTAAGAAGCGGTATCCTCTCTGCCATCACACATAATGTTCATGCTGTCGAACAGATTGACTTCTCTCTCTGGCCAGGGGAAACACTGGCGATCGTTGGCGAAAGTGGGTGTGGTAAGTCAACGACGGGACGGGCCTTGATGCGCCTGTTGAAAAGTGAGGCGGAAAGTATTTTTTTTCGCGGGAAAGAGATCTCTGACTTAACGGATTCCGCTTTTCAGCCTATGCGTCGCGAAATACAAATGGTCTTCCAGGATCCTTATGCCTCACTCAATCCCCGTCTGACTGTGGGGTTCACTATCGCAGAACCTTTACTTTTACATGGGCTGGCGAAATCACTGGCAGATGCGACACCGCAGGTTCATGCCTTACTGGAAAGTGTCGGTTTGAAGCCTGAGTATGCCAGCCGTTATCCGCACGAGTTTTCCGGAGGTCAGCGTCAACGGATTGCCATAGCCCGTGCGATGGCACTCAAACCGGAAGTGATTATTGCGGATGAAGCGGTATCAGCTCTGGATGTGTCAGTCCAGGCACAAGTGATTAATCTGATGATGGACTTGCAACAAAAAACCGGGGTGTCATGGATTTTTATTTCTCATGATATGGCTGTAGTTGAGCGTATTGCTAACCGGGTTGCGGTGATGTATCTCGGGCAGATCGTTGAAATAGGACCACGGCAGGCCGTTTTTAATCAGCCATCTCATCCGTATACCCGACGTCTTCTGACGTCGGTTCCGGTTGCAGACCCGGCAAACCGGCCGTTGCGCAGTTTTGATGACAGTGAAATTCCTTCCCCTCTTCGTAAAGCCGGTATCAGCATACCGAAAACAAAATATCGTCAGGCAGGTCCGGATCATTGGGTAGCAGATAGCCTTTTTCCTCTAACACAATAATGGCAGGAGATATTATGACACTGTTTCGCCGCAGCTCACTCGCACTAGGATTATCACTGTTTATGGCCGGGGCTGTCTATGCCCAGGATTTACATATATCGATGTACGCCGATATTACAGGAATGGATCCGCAGGACACTTCAGATAATATAAGTTACTCGGTGCAGAGCGGGGTATTCGAACGGTTATTTCAGTTTGATCCTGCCATGAAGCTCATCCCCTGGCTGGCGACCGGTTATACCAGTAATGCTGATGCAACAGAATTTGTCCTGACATTACGCAAAGGCGTTACTTTTCAGGATGGTACTCCCTTTGATGCGCAGGCAGTCAAAGTTAACCTCGATCGGCTGGCAGATCAAAAGAAAGGACTGAAGCGTAACAGTCTTTATAACATGATCAGCTCAGTTACTGTGATCGCTCCGGATCAGGTGAAGATTGATCTTAACCGGCCCTTTGGGGCATTTATTAATACCCTTGCACATCCTTCAGCTGTCATGTGGAGCCCGGCTGTCCTGAACAAGTATCCTTCAGAAACCGAACTGCGTTTACATCCGGTGGGTACGGGACCTTTTACGTTTGTTGACTGGCAACCAGGTAAAGAGGTTCACCTGGAGAAATATGCGGGTTACTGGGATAAAGGGTGGCCGAAGGTAGACAATGTGTACTTTTCCCCCAGTCCGGAAGATGCTACCCGTGTTGCTGAATTAAAATCAGGGCAAGTTGATGCAATTTATCCATTACCTTCTGATTTGGCCGTCAGCTTAAAAGATGATAGTAAGCTCGATATCCAGCGTGATCCCAGTATTTACATGTATTACATGGCAGTGAATAACCAGCATAAACCACTGGGAGATGTCCGTGTTCGTCAGGCGTTGAACTATGCGATAGACCGTGAAATTTGGTTAAAGGTTGCTTTTGCTGGCATGGGAACTCCGGCAACATCTGCGATGCCTGTGGGAGTTCAGTTTTATCAGAAACAGACAGATCCGAAATATTCTTATGATCCTGCAAAAGCTAAAGCCTTACTGGCAGCAGCAGGCTATCCCCGGGGACTTGATCTTAAACTCTGGTGCACTAATACCACCTCTGCGGTCAGGGCTGCTCAGTTTCTGAAAGCTCAGTTGGCAGCTTCAGGTATCAGACTGACCATCACCCCGATGGACTCCGGTATGCGGGATGCAAAATTATGGGGTGTTACTCAGCCAGCAAAAGCAGGATTTGACTTGTATTACGGTGGCTGGTCTACCTCGACGGGAGATGCCGACTGGGCTCTGCGTCCACTTTATGCGACCCAATCCTGGGTGCCTGTATCTTATAACGTTTCCTATTACAGCAATCCGGCCGTGGATAAAGCAATCAATGAAGGGCTGGCAACAGCAGATCCAGCTAAACGAGCGGCCGCGTATGCCGATGCACAGAAAATATTATGGAAAGATGCTCCGGTAACTTTCCTCGGTACCCCGGATAATCTGGTCGGGAAACGTAAAAATCTCAGTGGTGTTTCTATGCTCCCGGATGGAAATCTGCTGTTTACTCACGCGCAATTCCATTAAGCCATTTAAGCCTCCGGTAATTCATACCGGAGGCCTGAACAACAGGATAGCACCATGGTGACTTACATTATCCGACGCCTTCTGGAAATGATTCCTGTTCTGCTGGTGGTGTCATTACTGGTCTTCGGTTTCATTAAACTTTTACCTGGCGACCCAGCCAGAATTTATGCCGGACCGGATGCAACACAGACAGCCATTGAGGCAGCAAGGATTCATCTTGGGTTAAATAATCCGCTACCCCAGCAATATTTTCACTGGCTTAACGGCGTATTGCACGGTGATTTAGGTGTCACTTATCGAACGCAGCAGCCCGTCCTTGATGTTATCAAAAAGGGATTCATGCCAACGTTCTGGCTGGCCCTGGCCGGCTTTACCTGGTCTGTATTACTGGGATTATTTGTGGGTGTTCTGTCAGCCTTAAAACGGGGCAAATGGCTGGACTGGTGTTTGATGAGCGGCGCGGTGGGAGGTATTTCTATGCCACCTTTCTGGCTGGGGTTATTACTGATTCAGTTCGTCGCGATGCCCTTTGGAATTTTTTCGGTAGGCGGATTCACTCATTTGTCTGACATTGTATTACCGGCGATCACTCTTGGCTCTTCTGTCGCTGCTGTTATGGCGAGGTTTACCCGTTCCTCTTTTTTAGAAGTTGCTCAGGAAGATTATGTCCGTACCGCACGCGCTAAGGGACTTCGGCAATCTCTGATTGTCTGGAAACATGTGATGCGCAATGCCTTAATTCCGGTGATTACCATGCTGGGTCTGCAGTTTGGATTTCTGTTGGGTGGCTCAATTGTGGTTGAAAGTGTTTTCAACTGGCCGGGGCTGGGATGGTTACTGATTGAATCTATCAAGACACAGGATCAGCCTGTTATCCAGGCATTGGTTATGTTGTTTGTCTTCGAGTTTATTTTCATTAATTTGCTGGTAGACCTGTTATACGCAGTCGTTAACCCGGCTATTCGCCTGAGATAGGAGTCTGTGATGAGTCAGTCAAGTGAATCTCTGGCCCGGAATGTTGTGGCCGAAACAACATTACGTTCTCCTTTACTGGATTTCTGGCAAACTTTTATTCGCAATCCCCTGGCAATAGTTTCCGGGAGCGTGGTTCTGTTATTAATCCTCATCGCCGTATTTGCACCCTGGATTGCACCCTATAATCCAATGACACCGGACTGGATGGCACTCTCTTCTCCCCCTTCGGCAGCGCACTGGATGGGGACTGATGATCTTGGACGTGATGTGATGAGCCGGATTATCTACGGAGCGCGTATATCCCTCTATATCGGTATCGTTTCAGTCACTATGGGAATGATCGTCGGTATTTTCCTGGGACTTCTGGCCGGATATTACGGTCGCTGGATAGATATGTTGATCATGCGGGGCTCGGATGTGCTATTTGCCTTTCCCGGAATGTTACTGGCGATCGCTGTCGTTGCTATCCTGGGGCCCGGGCTGAACAATGTTATTATTGCCGTAGCAGTGTTTAGTATTCCGGTGTTTGCCCGGATCGTGCGAGCCTCGGTCCTGTCATTAAAACAATCGGCTTATGTTGAAGCCGTGCGCTGTGCCGGGGCCGGTGACAGAGTGATTTTGTTGCGTCATATTTTGCCGGGCACTCTGCCGGGGGTCATTGTTTATTTTACCATGCGTATTGGAACCAGCATTCTGACAGCGGCCGGGCTTAGTTTTATTGGTCTAGGCCCGGAGCCGGATGTCCCTGAATGGGGCAATATTTTGGCGATGAGTCGTAATATGATGATGGCGGGTTACTGGCATGTCAGCGTATTTCCTGGTCTTGCTATCTTCCTGACGGTACTAGCATTTAATCTGTTAGGGGATGCATTACGCGATACCCTTGACCCCAAAATGAAACAGTAAATTATGGTTGCAGATATCCATCAACAACAACAACGATTACTCTTACAGCACTGGCGCGAAACCCGTAGCCTTATGTCTCCACGTTTTCCCTGCGGTCGGCATAATTTACTGAGTGATGTGCCCGGTGTGCGGGTTGGCCACAGTACCCTGGCTGACGGAGCACGCCAGACAGGGGTTACAGCGATCCTACCGCCCGGAGATAATTTATTCCTGCAACCTCTGCCTTGTGGTGTGGCCGTGCTTAACGGTTTTGCGAAACCGGCAGGACTCATTCAGATCGAAGAACTGGGAGAGCTGCAGACGCCCATACTGCTCAGTAATACTTTTGCCGTAGGGACCCTCTTTACCAGCCTGGTTAGTGAGACGATTAGGCGTAACCCACAATTGGGGCGTGAACTCCCGACAGTAAATCCTCTGGTACTGGAATGTAACGATGGCTGGCTGAATGATATCCAGGCATTAGCGGTCACCGGTGATATGGCTTGTGAAGCGCTTTCATCTGCCAGTGAGAATTTCAGCCGTGGAAGTATCGGGGCGGGTCGCGGTATGAGTTGTTTTTCACTGAAAGGGGGGATCGGTAGTGCTTCGCGGGAAATACCTGCTTTTAATGCAACTCTGGGCGTATTGGTATTGGCTAATTATGGAACACTTGAGGCATTAACTTTGCAAGGTGTCCGGATGGGGGAGCTAATTTCACCTCTGCTTCCCGGGCTAATACCTCAGCAGGATGCAGGTTCAATCATTATTATTATGGCGACAGACGCACCTGTCGATGCCCGCCAGTTGAAGCGTATTGCCCGTCGCGCCGGTGCCGGATTAGGTCGTACCGGGAGTTACTGGGGACATGGCTCCGGGGACATTGCTGTGGCTTTTTCCACTCAGCGATTATCTCTGCCTGTGGAGGATGCTCAGCTGGAACCTTTACTGGCTGCAGCCGCTGATGCCACTGAGCACGCTGTACTCGATGCGTTATTATCGGCACAAGCAGTGACGGGGTTTCGTGGTCATCATCGGGCGGCATTGACAGATGTTCTGGATTTGCTGGCATCAGCAGATTCTGTTTAATTAATCACAGACAGGATACAGGCAATGAAAATCTTTATTTCAGCCGATATTGAAGGCGTTGCCGGGGTAATGAGACCGGAACAGTGTTCTCCGGGGCATGCTGAATATCAAATGGCCAGAGGATTAATGGAGCAGGAAGTGAATGCTGCTATTGATGGAGCCTTCAGTGGAGGCGCGACGGAAGTTGTTGTTGCTGACAGCCACGCACAGATGACGAATCTTCGGGCCGAAAATATGGATCCCCGCGCTCGTCTGGTCCAGGGAAAGCCCCGGGCATTTTCTATGATTGAAGGTCTGGAGCAGCAACATTTTGATGGAATAATGTGTATTGGGTTTCATACCGCCGCCGGTGAAAAAGGCGTACTTGCTCATACTATTAATAGCAGAGCCTTCTGGCGAGTGATCATTAATGGACAGGTGATGGGAGAGGTCGATATTTATGCAGCTGCTGCCGCTAAAATGAATACACCGTTGCTGCTGGTCAGCGGAGATGACCACCTGCAACGCTGGATTTCTGAATATTATCCGCAAGCAGTCTATGCGCGTGTAAAGCGAGCAATAGCGAATACCGCGGCTGAATCACTCAGCCCGGCAGCTGCCAGAGAATGTATCTCCGCAGCGGCCATGCAAGCCGTCAGGCATTGTCCGCAGGCTGCAGCACCGCGTATCACTTCACCTTACCGGCTGGAGCTGAACGTTACCCGTCCTGTACTGGCAGATGTTTACAGCCTGATCCCCGGGGTCATTCGTGAAGATGGTGTCACTGTCAGCTACCAGGCGACTTCGATGAAGCAGCTTATCAGCCTGCTGAGTACGTTTTCTTATCTGGCTGCCACACAGAGCTAAGTCTCATTTTCTGCAGTGCCACTGAATAACAGACGCTCCGTAAAGAGCGTCAATTCTGTATATCATCCCAAGGTTCCCTTTTATGGTGCAATACCGTTGGAAGGATAGATCACATTGTCGATAATGGGTCAGTGAGTTTTCATTTAGTGTGTTTGTAACATCATGATACTGCCGTTTTTCAGGCACAACCCGAAATATTATAGGAACAGTGGATGAATATTGAATAATGGCGCATAAATTGCTTCATTTTATAGCGATACCGGATTTTCCGGAACAGGACGTCGTAGGGAGCAATATCGTTATGAAATTACGCCATATTGAGATAGTTCATGCCATTGTTCAGGCCGGTTCCATTAGCGGAGCGGCCAGGCTGCTGAATGCCTCTCAACCGAATATCAGCAGGGTATTGAATTATGCTGAGCAGCAGCTGGGTTTTCCGTTATTTGAGCGTCGGAATCAGGGAATGTTTCTGACATCGGAAGGCCAGCAATTACTACCTGATATTACCGGGATATACGATAAATTGTCCCTGCTATCTCGTAAGGCCGCTCAACTTAAAACGTCCGGTGATACGGTTCGTGTCGGAGCGGCGCATGCTTTCGGGCAAATCATCATGGCACCGGCATTAGTAGAATATCGTAGTCAGCATCCCTCGGGAGAAGTTGAATTGGCTACCGGGCATTTCGATGGCCTGTGCCAGGATTTACTGGCAGGTAAAATTGATTTTGCACTAACTTTTGGTCAGCAGGTTGATCACCGGCTATTGGCTGAGCCACTTTTCCAGTCTTCTTTAGTGGCTGTGTTACCAAAAAATCATCATCGGTCGGGTACTATCAGTCTGGAGTGGTTATCACAGAATAATTTACTGATGATGCAAAAGGAGGACCCGTTAGGAAAGGTTCTGCATCGGGCTTTATTACGTCATGCGCTCTGCCCCCGCAATGCATTATTTATTAAAACATATTCTGTTATTGCTGATCTGGTTCTGGCGGGTGGTGGTGTCGGCATTGTTGACCTATTCACTGCCTGGCGCTACTCCGATCAGGTAAAAATATTGCCGGTCGCTGAACCTCTGCCTTTTGAAGTAATGTTTGTCAGTCAGAGGGGAATACCCCAGTCTCGTGCAACGCTGGCTTTCAAGCAGATCATTCGCGGAAAATTACGTGAGATTGCCGTAGAGTATCAGCAACAGTTCTTACAATCTGCAGCCTGATATTGTGGGCTGCAGATTGCCGGATTTATGACTCACTGGCTGGCAGTTGAGCCGTTTGTGAGGCATGATAGCCGAAGACCGCCATCAGCAGAGAGCACGCCAAAAGCACCAGTAACGGGCCATTCCAGTGGCCGGAAAGATCATGAAACTGCCCCAGTAATGGCGGCCCGCAAGCTGCCAGCAGGTAGCCCACACATTGTGCCATTCCGGAGAGCGCTGAAGCCTGTAACACTGACCCCGATCGCAGGCTGATAAATGTGAGTCCCAGAATAATAATGGCCCCGCAACTGAAGCCAAACAGAGAGACCCAAAGCGCCGAAAATACAGGCCAGCACAGTAAACCCACCAGACTCAGAGTGCAAAGCAGAACCATGAATAAAGTGAGTCCTTGCTGCCCTTTCAGGGTCCGGAGAACGTACCCCGCCAGCAGCCCGGGCAGTGCAGATGCCAGCTGCATAAGTCCATGCAGAGAACCGGCCTGTTCGTTGCTATAGCCTTGTGACGTCAGGATAGCGGGTAACCAGCTGACAATGACATAATAAATCAGCGAGTTCGTACCAAGAAACAGGGTGACATGCCATGCAAGCGGGCTTCGCCAGAGGTAGCGATGACTCTGCGCCTCCCCCGGGGGCAGGTATCGATCCGGACTCTGGTGGATCTGTGGTATCCAGGCCAGTAACGCAACCAGCGGAAAAAGGCCGAGTGCCAGTAATGCCCATCGCCAGCTATGCAGGGTCTGCGCTAATGGCACCATCAATGCTGAGCCAGCGGCTGCACAGAGTCCCATGACCAGAGAGTATTTACCGATGGTATCACCAACGTGTTCAGGAAAATGCCGTTTGACCAACGCGGGCAATAGCACATTTCCCAGTGCAATACCGCAACCGATAATCACGGTTCCCTGATAGAGTGCTGAAGTATTGCCTGCTGAGCGATAGATAATTCCGACGCAGAGGATCAGCAAGGCCATAAACAGCACCCGTTCGGCCCCGTAACGTTTTGCCAGCCCGGCACTGAGAGGCGATATTGCGGCAAAGGCCAGCAAGGGTAATGTCGTCAGACTGCCAATACTGACATCACTGAGAGAAAAGTTCTGTGCAATATCGTGTAATAGCGGTGAGACACCGGTAAAAGTGACCCGCAGACAGCCTGCAATCAGGAAGATACCCGCCAGCAGGCAGGACGAACGCGTGAGTTTCAAAAAAATAGCCTTTCATTCAGAGAAGATGAACCGGAATAATAGCGATTGCTGCACCGGGAAGAATCAGGCTAAATTGACATTTAATCACTGTATTCGGACATTTTTCATGAGCGACCATCAACTGCTGCTCGAAGGCTATCACCCGGATAGCGACACGGCCCTTGCCAGCGCTTTCCTGATAGCAGGTTCGGATAATCAGTGTGAGTCTCCCCGGCATCGCCATCGTAAAGGACAATTAATTCTGGCTATTCACGGCGGTGTAACCTGTAAGGTGATGGATGCGTTATGGATCGTACCGAAAAACTGTGCTTTGTGGGTTCCCGGCGGCAGGGATCATTCAAACCATGTCACGCCGAATGCACGTCTGTGTTTCCTGTTTATTGAACCGGGAGCGGCGGAAATGCCGGACTTTTGCTGCACTCTGGCATTGCCTGCACTGGTTCGGGAATTGATACTCCATTTAGCCACCCTGCCACAGGGTAATGATAGCCCTGTGCGACAGCGATTAATTCAGGTACTTTTCGATCAGCTGCCCAGGAAGCCCGATAGTCAGTATTACCTGCCTTATCCGGAAGATAAACGATTACGACGGATGATTGATTACATGCGGGAAAACCCTGCCGATATGCTACTTCAGTATGACTGGGCGAAAACATTGGCGATGAGTGAACGAAATCTTTCACGCCTCATCCTGCGTGAAACCGGAATGAATTTCCGGCGTTGGAAACAACAACTGCAATTCATTCTTGCGATAGAAGCTCTGTCCGGCGGAGCCAGTGTCCAGCAAACTGCCCTCCTGCTGGGATATGATTCAGCCAGTGCGTTTATCAATATGTTTAAGCGAGCGTTGGGAAAAACCCCGGGCCACTGGTCGGGAGCCTTTACCCGGTAGCAGGAAAGAGGTATTCCTGTCCGGAGTTCTTCCGGATGTAAAACGGCTATCGGCCTGATACAGAAGGTCAACACATGAAGCCTCTTCATTCCCAAACTTACGTTTTCTGTGAAGGGAGTCTTCCGTTCACGCGCAAAGACGTTATTTCTGTCACTTTTTACCCGTTAAAATAATTATTATTATCCGGGGCAGAATAATATCTTCGGAATAACCCAAAAGTGCAGCCTTAGGAAGTCATTGTTCTATTATTGACATTACTTACAGGATAGGCTGACTGTAAATAATATTTATTACCTATATAAAGTCTGTTGTTAATATTATCGGGTAACTTACCCGGTTTAATATATCGGTTATTGTGTTTTTCGTGTTGTGCTTTGTGAAGGATGCGATATTTTTTTTGAGTTTACTCACAGAGTGATAAATAAATCGTTATTCTGTGGCTTTTTTTGTTTATATTTTCAGATGGAAGACGATTGGTTTTTTGATTTTATGATTAAAATTTTCGCATGGATAAGAAACTGATTAAAAGGAATTATAATGAGCCGATATCTGTTATTGATTGTTCTGATGTTCAATGTGCTGCCCGGCATTGCTTCTTCGGGAAGTTCATCCGGCGTGATCACGCTCTATTTTGCCCGTCACGGTGAAACCTTACTGAATACCTTAGACCATGTTCAGGGGTGGGCGGACTCGCCTCTGACGGAGGAAGGGCAGCTTATCGCGCGCTATCTGGGCGCAGGTCTTAAAGCGATCCCTTTTGATAGCGTCTATTCCGGGGATAGCGGACGTCAGCGTAGTACGCTTGACATTATCCTGCAGGCGTCCGGGAAACCCCGGCTGACGCCTGCGGAATTACCAGGATTACGTGAGTCGTTTTTCGGAAGCTATGAAGGATTACGTAACGAAGAGATGAGGGATGCAAGCGCACGGGTTCTGGGCCTGCGCGATAGTCAGGCATTGATGCAGGAAATGGTAAAGGGAAATCTGTCGATTAAACAGTTACAGAATGCCATCGCGGCCGCAGACCCTGAAGCGCTGGCCGAAAATTATCAGCAGGTGAAGGCCCGTACCCACGACGCTGTCAAGCGCATTGTATCGGCAGCTCTGCAGAAGCATGAGAAAAATATTCTTATTGTTACCTCGGGTATGACGATCATGAATTTAGTTTATGAACTGACTGATAAACCATTAGCAATAAAGCCTCTCGCCAATGCTGCTGTGGTAAAAATAAGTTATCAGAACGGGCAATACCGGGTCCTTGATACAGGAACATCGAAGTATATTGAGGCCGGAAAAAAACTATTATCAGACTGATCATCGATGATTGTTACCAGCGAAATGGAATTTCGTCGGTGAAAAAAGGATGCCCCTAATGAGGGGGGAGGAGATATGGATATCAGATACGGACTGCTGGTGGTTATTTTTCCACTGGTTGCACAGGCAACGGACATTGCTTTACAGACTGAAGGTGGGGGTGGAGGAAATTTATCCCCCATAGGCTCTTTTTTTAAACAATCAGAGATTGATATTTCATTAAAGAACTACTGGAAAGCGCTTAATGAAGAGGAAAGCGGGGAGAAAAGGATCCACAACGCCTGGGGACAGGGGGCCACGGTTGCCTTTCACTCAGGAGATATTGCGGGGATATTTGGTGTTGATGCGACCTGGAATTATGTGATTAAACTGGGTGCCACAGATTACTTTAATTCCCGTGGCGTGCTTTATAGTAGTGGCCCGGAAAGTAAGAAAAGTAATGCTGCAGGGTTTAATAAATTTGGTCAGCGCAACCTCAGGATGCAGTACATCGAAGGTGATAGCAGTGCGAAAGTCCGATGGGGATGGCTGCCCCTGAAGGATATCGGGGTAATCTCTGACTCTTCCAGATTATCAGTGACGACCTATTTCGGCTGGTACAGTCGGCTGGCATTCGGCAAGTTTTCACTTCAGGGTGCCAGAGTCACCAAATCAATGAGCCGGAGTTCGCCTGACAGTGAGCACTTTTTAACTAATGACAAAAAAACGATACGCGCATTAAGCAGTCTTGATCTCCGGTGGAACGGAGCAGCGGGAGAGATCAGATACGCGCTGGGAGAAAGTAGTGATTATCTCTCCCGGCATATTTTTCAGGCCAGTATTAAGCCCACCCCCATGCTGACCCTGAAAAGCCAGGTCTACCTCACCAGGGCATTAAGCCATTACCGTGAAATGCCGGAGACACGGAAAGACTTTGATCGCAGAGCTCAGCATTTTACGATCGAAGCCCGTTCCACTTCGCCTCTCTGGCAGACCCGCTGGGCAGCCAGTTATACCCGGGC
The DNA here is from genome assembly GCF_039523755.1 of Tatumella terrea. Classification (NCBI taxonomy): domain Bacteria; kingdom Pseudomonadati; phylum Pseudomonadota; class Gammaproteobacteria; order Enterobacterales; family Erwiniaceae; genus Tatumella; species Tatumella terrea. Next base: position 17,694 of record NZ_BAAAFX010000010.1, read on the forward strand.
GGCTAAAAAGTCAGGGGTAGGGACCTATCCGTTCCATATGAGTAAGAATTCACGGGGTACGTTCAACGGAATGGCGAAAGCAGGTAATGATTATAACAGGGACAGAGAAGCGGTCCTCTCCGGTCTGGTGGGGTACCAGTTAACGCCGGCACTAACCGCAGGAATTACCGGGAGTATTGGCCGCTTCAGCTATCAATCAGTACCGGTGGTGACCGGAGAAATTAATGCCTTTACCCGCTGGGTTATGCACCAGCCATCGTCAAAGGTACTGTCGTTGTTAGCTATGGTGGGGCCAGGGTGGTCATATCAGGCCCTGAACGGAAAAACACCGAAACTGGTGGCCGGGCACCCTATACGGGCAAAGAGCTTCGCTTCTGAAGTTATCCTGGAATATAAATTTAAAGGGTTATGATACCCACTTACCGGGATAGATCCGTGGGGTCATACCATTACAACGGGAAGATATCAGCACCGTGATTTCCCGGTCCGGTGTGCTGCGGTAGCATCCTGCGTTATCTGGCGGATGCGGCAGGGCACAGGTTCAGAAAGCCGGAGATAGTGTTTATTTCTGTTACCGGTGTTAGCGGGCGTTCGGTTAATAAGTGTGATACCTGAAGCGATCGTCAAAGTATCTCAGAGCAGGTGAAAGATCTGATATCACGATAACCGGAAGATCATACAGATCCGATCCCGTGCGGGTATTTTCGTCATAATGCATTTTCTGATCGTCATTGCGCACAGGGATTAAGAAAATAAACACTATTCCTGTTCCCGGAAGGTATTAAGCTGCCTGACTGCCTGACTGCCTGACTGCCTGACTGCCTGACTGCCTGACTGCCTGACTGCCTGACTGCCTGACTGCCTGACTGCCTGACTGCCTGACTGCCAGTATCGCTTATCGCTTTTATTTATTCACTGGCAGGGTAACGTAATACCAACCCCCTGAGTGATTATCGCAGGCCTGTGCGGCAGACCCGAAAGGGCAGAGGCTGATATCCATTAAAAAGGGAAACCCGGCATTCCGGGTTTCCCTTTCAGTATGCCTTCGGAACGGATATCCGAAAGGCAACTTAACGAACGATAATAACCGTATTAGTAACCGCGTGCCGAGCCTGCAGGACGGCGTACGTCGTTAGCACCATACAGATACCCTTCCCTGACTTTACCTGAGACGGCGCCGTCATTACCGGAACTGGAAGCCGATGTAACGCCGGCCGCACCCGGCAGGCCGACCATAATCAGTTCTGCCGCACCCCACGGGGTCTGCTCAACCATCTTATAGCCCATATTTTTCAGGATAGTTAAGGTATCCGGAGACAAGCCACCTTTTTCATAATAAACCACATCCGGCATCCATTGCTGGTGGATACGGGGTGCATTCACGGCTTCCTGCGGCTCCATACCGAAGTCAATAATATTCAGCGCGGTTTCCAGAGTGATCGTAATGATCCTTGAGCCACCCGGTGATCCCAGTACCAGGAAGATCTTGCCATCTTTGGTGACCAGTGTCGGGCTCATTGAAGATAATGGACGTTTACCTGGCGCAATACTGTTTGCGGTTCCCTGCACCAGACCATAAAGATTCTTAGCCCCGACTTTGGTGGTGAAATCATCCATCTCATCATTCATCAGTACGCCAGTACCCGGAGCCATGACAACGGCACCAAACCGGCCGTTAATGGTATAGGTCGTGGAAACGGCATTCCCTTCACTGTCGACAATAGAGTAGTGGGTGGTTTCCGGTTTTTCACCGCTGACAATGCCCGGTTTCACCTGATCGGAAGGGGTCGCTTTATCTGCCTGAATTTTGCTGCGCAGAGTGGCCGCATATTTCTTATCCAGTAATTTATCGACCGGATTATGCACAAATGCCGGATCACCCAGATAGGTATTACGATCGGCATAGCTTAAGCGCATAGCTTCTGCCAGTGTATGGACCATCGCCGCAGAACCAAAGCCCATTGATTTCAGGTCAAACCCTTCAAGAATATTGAGTGTTTCACAGAGAGTGACCCCGCCGGAACTCGGTGGTGGCGCCGAGACGAAGGTATAGCCACGATAGGTACAGGTCAGCGGAGCCATTTCAGTGATGTGATAGGCAGAGAAGTCCGCGGCATCAATCACACCACCTCCTTTCGCCGAAGCCTTTGCCACGGCGGCAGGGAAGGTACCTTTGTAAAACGCTGACGGACCTTCACGGGAGATCCTTTCCAGTGTTTTCGCAAGATCCGTCTGCCGCAGTCTGTCGCCTGGCTGTAAAGGCGTTCCGTCCGGGCGCAGGAAGATTTTTGCAACAGCCGGGTCCTGTCTGAAGCGGGCAACGGTCGTGTCCAGAATATCGGTATCGGCACGTGTCAGAATATAGCCTTCCCGCGCCAGTTTGATGGCCGGAGCCATATCCTGCGCCCGGCTGAGTTTACCGTACTCTTTACGTGCGGTTTCCATTCCCATCACTGTGCCGGGAACCCCGGAGGCTTTCCAGCCGTAAAGGCTTGCGCCAGAGATCAGGTTACCGTCGGCAGCAAGGTACATGTTTGCGCTGGCACCGGCCGGTGCCATTTCACGAAAATTAATGAATGTATCCTTGCCGTTGGCCAGATGGATAGTCATAAAACCCCCTCCGCCAATATTACCGCAGCAGGGATTAACGACCGCTTCGGCATAACCGACAGCAACGGCGGCATCAATAGCATTTCCGCCCTGTCTGAGGATATTCACCCCGATCTGTGTTGCCAGGTCCTGTGAAGTGACGACCATCCCATGCTTTGCTTCGACCGCCGGCGCTGACGCCGCCATGGCAAAGTGTGAACCCATCGAGCAGCAGAGTACGAACGTTGAGAGCGTAACTTTCCTTAACATAGAGATATCCCGCTTTAATTATGATTATCATTCCGTATCAACATAACCTGCCACCACACTGAAGTCAGTATTGAGGATAAATCTGTATGAAAAACAGAAGATTGAATAAGTGGCAGGCTGAAATACATCGAATAATCCGGTGGAATATTCTGTAGGACGAAATTATCTGTTTCTCAGAATGACCGGCTGGTTAATACGCCTTTTTTCAGTGAATATTCAGGAATATTACTTTTCATTCGGGGATATCTGTCAGTAATTTATTTTTTTATCAGGCGAATATCCGGAAGGAGATATTTTTCATTGTCCCTGTCAGGCAGGAAATATCCTGTAAAAGATGGATAACTGCAGGGGCTTCGGATCAACAGGGGAAATCTGCGAATGATATCATCGGTCATTATTCCTGAGACCCGCAGCAGGAAGTCCCGGCATTCTGCGCCAGGGTCCGGCAGAAAGCCCTGAATTATCCGTTATCGTTGCATTCTGCGTGAATCGAAGAACAGCAGGAGCAGGAACGGTCATCGGGCTTCGGTACCGCGCTGCTGTCCGGTCTTCCCGGAAAGGGCTGGCACGGATAATTTTTTAAAAATAAGAAAAAAGTATCTAAGCCAGAGTGAGGGTGTTTCGGGATCAATGGCACTTTCGTTATTTCCGGTTTTCAGGCGCGGCGGGGCTCTGCGATCGGTTTTATATGCGCTAAGTAAAACTTCGGATGACGGCCTCTGACGGATAAGCATCCTGATCTGCTCTTTAAGTGATTGGTTAATCTGTGGTATTGATGACTGATAAAATAAAAACACACAGAGGTATTTATTGATGCAAGGAAAAACACTACACACCCGCCGTACCCGTCTCTCTCTTTTATTCGCCGGGCTTTGTTTTTCTTCCGTTGCCTTTTCGGCAGTAGTCCCTGCCGGTACGCAACTGGCGGCTACGCAGAATCTGGTCCGCGGAAATGGTGCCGAACCGGCAACTCTTGATCCGGATAAAGCTGAAGACAACAGCTCGATGGCCATTATCAACGACCTGTTTGAAGGGCTGGTTCGGGTAGAAAATAACGGGCAGGTTATCCCGGCGCTGGCCGATTCCTGGCAAACGTCGGATCATAAAACCTGGACGTTCCATATCCGTTCCGGAGCCACCTGGTCAGACGGTTCTCCGATCACGGCTCAGGACGTTGTGTATAGCTGGCGCCGGTTATCGGATCCGAAAACCGCCTCACCTTATGCCTCTTTCACCGCGAATGCACATATCTTAAATGCCCAGGCGGTCATTGACGGAAAAATGCCGACCGATAAGCTGGGGGTGTATGCGGCGGATAGCTCAACGGTGAAAGTGGTGCTGGACCAACCGGTATCTTACTTCCTGCAATTTGTTGCGCATCCTTCGTTGTTCCCGGTCAGCCAAAAAGATGTCACCACCTACGGTGACTCCTGGACACAGCCAGGCCATATGGTCAGCAGCAGTGCTTATCAGTTAAGTGACTGGGTTGTTAACGAGAAAATCACGCTGAAGCGTAATCCTCGCTACTGGGATAATGCCCATACGGTAATTAATCAGGTAACTTTCTTACCTGTCAGTGACGGCAGTGCAGAGCTGAACCGTTACCTGGCCGGTGAGATTAATATTACCTCGACAATCCCGGCGATCGAATTTGCACGGATGAAGAAAGAGCGGCCGAAGGAAGTCTATGTGGCACCGGAACTGGCTATCTTCTATTTCGATATCAACAGTACCCGTGCGCCGTTCAATGACGCCCGTGTCCGTCAGGCCCTCAATCTGGCCCTGAATAAAGATATTATCAGTCAGAAAGTGTTAGGGATGGGAGAGACGCCAGCCTGGACCGTGGCACCATTGTCGATGGGTGGCGTGACTATCACTCCGCCGGTCTGGGCGCACTGGACACAGGCTGAGCGTATCGCGAAGGCCCGCGCACTGCTGAAAGAAGCTGGCTATTCTGAGTCTCATCCGCTGAGTTTTACGCTGCTCTACAACAATGAGGCAGATAACCAGCGAATCGCCATCGCGGCCGCTTCCATGTGGAAAAGTGCGCTGGGGGTGAAAGCGTCGCTGCAGAATCAGGAATGGAAATCGATGCTGGATACCATGCATCAGGGCCAGTATCAGCTGGTCCGCTATACCTGGAGTGCGGATTATAATGAGTATTCGACCTTCCTGAATACCTTCCGTAGCGGAGATACCAATAATACCGGTAACTTCAGCAACAAGGCTTTTGATAATGAAATCGCAGCGGCACAGTCGGCACAGACCCCGGCAGAAACCGCAGCACATTACCAGAAAGCGATGGATATTGCGGCGAATGAGGCTCCGGCTATCCCTATCTACTATCTCACCCAGGATTATATGGTCAGTACTAAAGTGGGAGGGTTTGCTCCGTCAGCCCTGGCCTTCTACCAGACGAAAGATCTGTATCTGAAAAAATAACCCCGCAAGGGAACAGCCCCGCCGCACTGGCGGGGCTGCGTTGTCCGCCAACAGACGGACATAAAAAAGGCACTATCCTCGTCAGGAAAGTGCCTTTCTTTTTAAACCGTCAGGGATGAAGGATTAGTTCATACCGTATTTTTTCAGTTTCTTACGCAGGGTGCCGCGGTTAATACCCATCATCAGTGCTGCGCGGGTCTGGTTACCACGGGTGTACTGCATCACCATGTCCAACAGAGGCTGTTCAACTTCAGCCAGTACCAGCTCATACAGGTCATTAACATCCTGACCATTTAACTGAGCAAAATAGTTCTTCAGTGCCTGTTTAACCGAGTCACGAAGTGGTTTTTGAGTTACCTGATCCTGTGAATTCACGGTAGAAACGGTCAGTACGTCAGAATTTACGCGTTGTTCGAACATAGTTCTTTCAGCTCTTTTTTTCGTTTACGCAAGATTTTCGAAGTATGCCTCCAACGCCTCCAGCTGTTCACTGGCATCCTCTATGGCGTTGAATGTGCGCCGAAACTGGTCATCAGGGGCATTTTCCTGCAAATACCAGGAAACGTGTTTTCGGGCAATACGGTATCCCTTGCCGTGACCATAAAAGTCGTGCAGCTCCCGTATATGTCCAATCAGCATTTGCTTCACCTCTGCGAGTGGCTTTGGTGCAAGCAGCTCCCCTGTGTCCAGATAATGCTGGATTTCCCGGAAGATCCACGGTCTTCCCTGAGCCGCCCGGCCAATCATCAGAGCATCAGCTCCGGTGTAGTCCAGTACGGCCCTGGCTTTATGCGGGTCAGTAATGTCTCCATTCGCGATAACCGGAATGGACACGTTCTGCTTAACTGTCCGAATGCTGTCGTATTCTGCGTTCCCGTTAAACAGACATGCACGAGTACGTCCGTGAATAGTTAACGCCTGAATACCACAACGCTCAGCCAATTGGGCAATTTCTATACAATTGCGATTTTCGGTATCCCATCCGGTACGGATCTTTAAGGTGACCGGAACATCCACTTCATTCACTACCGCCCGCAGGATGGACTCTACCAGCGACGGATACTGAAGCAATGCAGAACCAGCCATCTTTCGGTTCACTTTCTTTGCGGGACAACCCATATTAATATCAATGACCTGAGCACCGGAGTCCGCATTAATTCGCGCTGCCGCTGCCATTTCATCGGGGTCCCCACCGGCTATCTGTACTGAGCGGATACCTGGCTCATCACAGTGCACCATACGCAATCTGGATTTGTCACTGGCCCAGACTTCCGGGTTTGATGACATCATCTCAGAAACTGTCATTCCTGCGCCGTTTTCGAAACAAAGCGTACGAAATGGTCTGTCGGTAATACCTGCCATTGGCGCAGCAATCAATCGGTTTCGGAGCTGGTATGGTCCAATGCGCATGGGAAAGAGATGACCTTATATGTTCGCAAGGCGGCGTATATTACGCATTTTTTTGTGAAGATGAAAGGCCAAACTTTGAACAATATACCGCCATTGATCACGGAAACAGATATTCACCCCATGAAATTATTTACTTATTTATTAATATCAATGAGTTATGCTTTAACTGTTGTCAGGATTTTGAAAAATTTTCTTTCTTTTCCCCGCTTATACCGGATAAAAAACAGCTCACAGAGGAATTTACAGCATATCTGCCATATAAAATGTGCTGTAAAAGTCTTTCTGTGAGCCATTCTGTCAGTCGTCTGGCCGCTGACCTGCGGGGGGATCGCCTTAGTTACGCTGACCCGTAATACGACACCACTCTTCTTTTTCCGCCACCGGGTCCAGCGCGAATTTCTGCGCATAGGCTTCACACACATCATCGGCCTGACTGGCCAGAATACCGGACAGCGCCAGTTTACCGCCGCTGGCGGGTAATACACTGATAAGCGGTGCGAGTTCACGCAACGGGCCGGCCAGAATATTGGCAACCACCACGTCCGCGCTCAGGTTTTCAGGCTGTTGCTCCGGAAGATAGAGGTCAAGACGATCTGAAACCCCGTTACGTTCTGCGTTATCCCGGCTGGCCTGAATGGCCTGAGGATCGATATCGATACCGATAGCATGTGCCGCCCCCAGTTTCAGGGCAGCGATCGCCAGGATCCCGGAACCGCAACCAAAATCGATCACTGTTTTCCCGTTAAGATCCTGTCCGTCCAGCCAGCTCAGGCATAAGGAGGTGGTCGGATGCGTGCCGGTACCAAACGCCAGACCCGGGTCCAGCATCACATTGACGGCCTCCGGGTCCGGCACGTCACGCCAGCTCGGGCAGATCCACAACCGCTTTCCGAAACACATCGGATGGAAGTTATCCATCCACTCACGTTCCCAGTCTTTGTCTTCGATTTGTTCAACTTTGTGGTGAAAGCCGGTCCCCAGCAAAGGATGCTGTTCCAGCACGCGGATAACCTGCTGCATCTCTGTTTCAGCATCGAACAAGCCAATGACGTCGGTATCACCCCATAAGCGGGTTTCGCCAGGCAGGGGCTCATACACCGGGTTATCATGGGTATCCTGAAACGTGACTGAAACAGCCCCGTTTTCAATCAGCGCATCACTGATGGCTTCAGCATTGGCACCTGAGGTATTAATTTTGATTTGTATCCAAGGCATAGCGTATCTCTTTATTGCTTCACCGCCGGGGATATCTCCCGGGGTGTTGGTTTACCCAGCCGGTTGCCAATCAGAAACGCGGCCAGACTCAGTAACAGGGCAGGAACTATCGGGTGGAAGTTCCAGCATGAAATTTTCAGACTCACCAGTAAGGTATAACTGATCGCGCCGCAGAGCATACTGCATACTGCGCCGGTCGCATTGGCCGATTTCCAGTATAACCCCAGAACCAGAGGCCAGAGGAAAACGGTTTCCAGTGCGCCAAAGGCCAGCAGATTCATCCAGATAATCATCGCCGGCGGGTGCCATGCGGTAATAATCAGCAGGATCCCTAAAGCCAGTGTCAGCCAGGTAGAGAGGCGGCGAAGATGCGCCTCATTTTCCGCACGTTGCGGGAACATCCGCAGATATAAGTCCTTAATCAGGGTGGCGGACGCCTGAAGTAAGTGAGCATTCACATTCGACATGATTGCTGACATCGGCGCGGCAAGAAAAATGCCGGCCGCGAAGGGTGGCAGTACTTTCATCATCAGCGTCGGGATCACCAGATCAGGGACCGATAACTGCGGGAGGATAGCGCGCCCCAGCGCACCGGCCAGATGCATTCCCAGCATCAGCAGGGTCATGACCAGCGTACCGAGCAGTATCCCCCGATGAACCGCCTTACTGTCGCGGTATGAAATACAGCGCACCGCCGTATTGGGCAGCCCCAACACGCCGAAACAGACCAGCACGGTGAATGAAATCAACAGATGCACGGTAATAATATTACCCGCACCTTCGGGCGCGATCAGTTGCGGGTTAATGGCTTTCAGGGTGGCCACGGCATGGGCCGGCCCGCCTGCGGCATGAAGCACCGCAAACAGTAACAGGAAAGTCCCTGCCAGCATCACCAGTCCCTGCATGGCATCATTCAGTACGCTGGCACGAAAGCCTCCGAGCGCGGTATAGAGCGCAATGATACCGCCAAAAATCAGCAAGCCACGGGTATAGGGGATCCCTGCAACGCTTTCGAGCAGCCGGGCACCGCCGATGAACTGTACCGCCATCACGGCTATAAATGCCAGTAACAGTGCCAGGCTGGCAATCCACACCACCAGAGAGCTTTTGAAGCGGGCGTAGAGAATGTCATTCAGGGTAACGGCATTATACCGGCGTGCCAGAATGGCAAATTTTTTCCCGAGCACCCCTAATGATAGCCAGACGGTAGGGACCTGTACCATCGCAAGAAATACCCACCCCAGGCCATATTTATAGGCAGCTCCGGGGCCTCCGACAAAAGAACTGGCACTGACATAGGCGGTCGTCAGGGTCATGGCTAACAGAAATCCTCCCAGCGTTCTTCCGCCGAGGAAATATTCATTCAGAAACGCGCCCCTGGCTCTTTTTTGCTGATACATCGCAAACAGAGAGATCGCCGCCACAAGCAGCAGATACCCCAGCAGGGGAAATATAATTTTACTGTTCACCCTGATCCTCCAGCGGGATATCACGGAAAATAAAACGGATCATTAAGGCGCACAGAAACAGGAAAAATAACGGTGCAAAAAGGCAGGATAATTCGAACCAGCGGGGGAAGCCAAAAATGCCCGGGGTTGTTCCGCCCGTCCAGGCACTCACTGACCAGACAATCAGCCAGCTCACCGCAAGAAGCAATGACCAGCGGGCTTCCTTATGCGCTTGTTTGAAACGAGAGTCCATCGTTAACCTCAACGGAAAGACAAAAATAATAAAGGCCGGAAAATCCGGCCTTGGCAGTGACTCAAAAAGAAATTACTTTTCCTGAAGTCCCAGTTTTTTCTCCAGATAGTGGATATTGGTTCCACCTTCACGGAAATGCTCGTCAGCCATGATCTTCAGCTGCAGTTCGACGTTGGTTTTAATACCATCGACGATCAACTCAGCTAAGGCATTGGTCATACGTGAAATCGCGACGTCGCGGGTTTCACCGTAAGTGATCAGTTTACCAATCATGGAGTCATAGTATGGCGGTACGGTATAACCGGAATAGATATGCGATTCCCAACGTACGCCAAAACCACCCGGCGCGTGGAAACGGGTAATTTTACCCGGGCTTGGCAGGAAGGTATTCGGATCTTCTGCGTTAATACGGCATTCCACAGCATGACCACGAATAACCACGTCTTCCTGACGGATAGACAATGGCAGACCGGCCGCGATACGTAACTGTTCTTTGATCAGGTCGACACCGGTGATCATTTCAGTGACCGGATGTTCTACCTGAATACGGGTGTTCATCTCAATAAAGTAGAACTCACCGTTTTCGAACAGGAACTCAAACGTACCGGCACCACGATAACCGATATCAATACAGGCCTGAGTACAACGTGTACCGATAAAGCTACGCAGTTCCGGAGTAATTCCCGGCGCCGGGGCTTCTTCGACCACTTTCTGGTGACGACGCTGCATTGAGCAGTCACGTTCTGCCAGATAGATGGCCTGACCCTGTCCATCGGCTAAGACCTGAATCTCGATATGACGAGGATTTTCCAGATATTTTTCCATATAGACCATATCGTTGTTGAAAGCCGCTTTCGCTTCCGCACGGGTCATATTAATGGACTGTTCCAGGTCTTTTTCACCGCGAACGACACGCATACCGCGTCCGCCGCCGCCGCCAGAGGCTTTAACGATAATCGGATAACCGATACGTTTAGCGATCTCACGGTTTTTGTTCATGTCATCACCGAGCGATCCATCGGACCCCGGGACGCAAGGAACACCGGCTTTCTTCATCGCGTTGATCGCGGAAACTTTGTCGCCCATCAGACGAATCGTTTCGGCTTTCGGACCGATAAAGATGAAGCCGGAACGTTCAACCTGTTCTGCGAAGTCAGCATTCTCAGACAAAAAGCCATAGCCCGGGTGGATAGCATCCGCGCCGGTGATCTCTGCCGCTGAAATCAGCGCAGGAATATTCAGATAGCTTTTGACTGAAGGTGCTGGTCCGATGCATACGGTTTCGTCTGCCAGCAGGACATGTTTTAAGTCACGATCTGCAGTGGAATGTACCGCAACGGTTTTGATGCCCAGTTCTTTACAGGCACGCAAAATACGCAGCGCAATTTCCCCACGGTTAGCAATAACAATTTTTTCCAGCATGGTTGCCTCGTTATTCGATGACGACCAATGGCTCGTCAAATTCAACAGGTTGGCCGTTTTCTACCAGGATAGCTTTCACAACACCTGACTTGTCAGCTTCAATCTGGTTCATCATTTTCATTGCTTCAACGATGCACAGAGTTTCACCGGCAGTGACCTTCTGACCGACCTCAACGAAAGGTTTGGCATCCGGGCTTGGTGTGCGGTAGAAGGTTCCTACCATCGGTGAACGAACGATATGTCCGCTGACTTCTTTGCTGGCAGCAGCGGCAGGTTCGGCGACCGGCGCAGGTGCGCTGGCAGCGACCGGTGCAGGTGCAACAGGGGCAGCATACGCCTGCTGCATTACCGGATAACCCATGTTAGCAGGTGAACGACTGATGCGAACGGATTCTTCACCTTCTGAAATTTCAAGTTCAGCGATGCCGGATTCTTCAACAAGTTCGATCAGTTTTTTAATTTTACGAATATCCATGAGTGTGGTTCCGTACTCTGTTTAATTTGAATTTGACAGGCGTTTAACTGCCGTTTGTAAAGCCCAGTGATAGCCGTCGGTACCTAATCCGCAGATGACACCGGCAGCAATATCGGAGAGATAGGAATGATGGCGGAAAGGTTCACGAGCATGCACATTAGACAGGTGCACCTCGATAAAAGGAATGCTGACCGCCAGCAAGGCATCCCGCAGGGCGACGCTGGTGTGCGTAAATGCGGCAGGATTAATAATGATGTAATCCACATTGCCTTTTGCCTCATGAATGCGGTCAATCAGCTGATGTTCCGCATTCGATTGCAGGTGACTCAGTTTCACATTGAGTTTCCCGGCCTGACGCGTTACCTCACTGACGATATCCGGCAAGGTCGTATGACCATAGGTCTCCGGCTCCCGGGTTCCCAGCAAGTTAAGGTTCGGGCCATTGAGAAGCAAAATATGAAAGTTATCTGCCATCGTGTGGCTATCTCCTGCAAAAATAAAGGCATTGCGTAAAATACTCTCCCCGTTTGCATTTGTCACCCATTCTGGCAAAAAAGAGGCTCTCAGGGGGTAAGAATTTTTCGATTATATCGCTTTCGAGGCAATTCGCCGCATATTAGTCGTTTTATCCGCGAAGTTTATCAATTCTTGGTCCGCGGCACTTTTTAACAGAAATTACGGCAATAAGCCAACCTGATAAACTTATAAATCGGTTTTACGCCACAGTTTTTTAAGGCGAAGTGCGCACAGTAACACGGCGAAAGCCAGCCAGAGAAAAGGCTGCAGGGAGTAGGCTTTTACTGACCATAAATAGTGGACGGGGATCATTATCGCCAGCAGGTAGATGCTGTTATGCAGTTTTTGCCAGCGCTGGCCTGCACGTATCTGCACGCGCCTGAAAGAGGTTATCGCCAGCAGAAAAAGCAGCACCCAGCTGATCATACCTAACGTCAGGTAGGGCCGTCGGACGATCTCCTGCCCCAGCAAAGACAGATTACCCACCCCCAGCTCCAGAAAATAGTAACTCAGCAGGTGCAGGGTGGCCCAGGCGAAACACCATATCCCCAGCAGCCGGCGGCAGCGCAGAAGCTGAGGAAAGCGTAACCCTTTTGCCAGCGGGCTCACCAGCAAGGTGGCCATCAGTAACTTCAGCCCGATAAGCCCGGTAAAATGTTGTATATCTTTGGCCGGATCGGCACTGAACCCGCCCGAACGAACAGAAAAAACCAGATAGATAAACGGGGCAAAGGCGGCCAGATGCATCAGGCACTTTAGCAGGATAATTGTTACCGTACCCGGGGTTCCGCGGCTCGCCATTAAAAATATCTCCGTAAATCCATATCCTTATACATCGAAGCGACCTCCCCGCCATAACCGTTAAACATCAGTGTGGGTTGCCGGCTGACATCCAATAACCCGCCGGGGCCGATAAACCGCTCTGTCGCCTGTGACCAGCGAGGATGATCCACATGCGGGTTCACATTGGCATAAAAGCCATATTCGTCCGGCGCCATCAGGTTCCAGGTTGAGGGGGGCTGTTCCCGGGTCAGGCTGATTTTCACGATGGATTTAATGCCTTTAAACCCATATTTCCAGGGCACGATCAGGCGTAAGGGGGCGCCATTCTGCGGCGGTAATGTTTTGCCATAGACACCGGTCGTCAGCAGGGTCAAAGGGTTCATCGCTTCATCAAGGCGTAACCCCTCGACATAAGGGTACTGTAATCCGGCACTGTTCAGCCCCTCCTGCTGTCCTGGCATCTGTTGCGGATCATACAGGGTCTGAAAAGCGACATAGCGGGCATTGCTGGTGGGAGCCACCATTTTCAGCAAGGATGCCAGACTAAATCCTATCCATGGCACCACCATTGACCATGCCTCAACACAGCGCATGCGATAGATACGCTGTTCCATCGGGAATTTTTTGAAAATATCGTCCATATCCAGCGTCATCGGGTGAGCAACTTCACCATCAATCGTGATATTCCAGGGGGAGGTTTTAAACTGACGGGCATTCGCCGCGGGGTCGGCTTTATCCATCCCGAACTCATAAAAATTGTTATAGCCGGTGACTTTTTGTTCCGGGGTCAGGGTCAGCTTTGCCTGCCACCGGGCCGGAGAGGTAAAGTCGATGGGATGCGGAGGGGAGGCCAGCGGAGGCTCGGAGGATGCCCCGCTAAACCAGTCTGCCAGACCGGCCTTCGCGGTCATCGGCAGTGACAGGGCAGCACTGCTGATCCCGAGCAGCTTCAGCAGTTTCCGGCGTGAACAGAAGAACACCTGCTCCGGAGTGACGTCTGATTCTTTCAAAGGTTTATTCATGCCAGGTTCCTCCGGGGGATGTTTCGACGAGTGATAAGGCAGCCAGCGTTCTGCCGGCTGAGTACCAAGTATAGCCAGCCATTTTTCTGCACGGGCAAGGCCGGAACGTAAAGAAATGTGTTTGCCGGCCGTTATCACTGCAGAGAGTAAAGGCTTATGCTATTTTCGCTCAACGGTCAGCGGGATGCTGATATTATCTTATTCTGGATCGGATTCAGTCACCGGGAGCACAGGGATGCGTTCAACGACACGGCTTACCGCACTCATCACTTTTGTCAGTATGCTGGCGATGTTATTGATGTTATTCGGCTGTATAGCCAGTTTTCTCTGGCTCAACAAGCAGCGCATCGAACATCAGTTTAATACGCTGGCCACCTCTGTCGATCAGGCGCTCTTTACCCGAACCCCGCAGGAAATGACGCGCTGGTTGCGAGGGGTGATGCCGGTCGTCAATATTGAACGACTTGAATTGTATGACGGGAAACATGCGGTCATCAGACTTGCCCGTCATGAGTTCCCTCTGGTTGAAGACACACCCAACCGTTTTTACCATTTTTCCGCCACATTAATGCACCATCCCTCTCTGACGCTACGTATTACTATCCTGAATCCGGTCCAGACCTGGCTTGCGTCATTTGCGGGTATCTCCACCTTTATCGTGATGGGGATCGTCGTGCTGGTGATGTCGGTCCTGCTACTGCTGCTGCATTTCTGGTTAGACCGGGAGTCTTCAGGGATGGGCCGACTGGAAGCCCGAAGCCAGCGAATTTTGCAAGGCGATCGCAGCCAGACAGTCACCCGGGAAACAACCGAATGGCCTCCGAAAGTCAGTCAGGCGATTGATACGCTGCTGGAGGAGATAGAACAGGCGGGGGTTCAGCGCGTACGGATAGATAATCTCATCCGCGAATTTGCGTCTCTGGATAGTGAAAGCGGGCTTAATAACCGTCTTTTCTTTAACAGTCGTTTTGCCACCTTACTCGATTCGCAGGAAGAGGCCGCAGAGCATGGCTGTATTATCATGCTTCGTTTTACCGCGTCAGACGGGGTGCCGGACACGAGCGAAGCAGAGCGGCAAAATCACCGTTTGTTTGAATTTGTTCATAGTGTGTCCGCGCTGGTCAGTTGCTATCCGGGGGCTTTACTGGCCCGGTATTTTCAGAATGACTTCACCGTATTATTGCCTCACCGGTCGCTAAAAGAAGCCGAGGGGATCGCGGCAAAGCTGATCACCGCCGCGGAAGCCTCTGCACCGTTCGGGAACTATAATAAAGACGATTTTGTGCATATCGCGATCAGTGACTGGCAGCGCGGGCAAAGCATGACACAAGTCATGGAGCGACTGGATCTGGCAATGCGCAGGGCGACCTTGCTGGGCAGTAATAACTGGGCGGTTGAAGAGAGTCAGCATCTGAAGCAGGGGCGCGGCAGTGTTCGCTGGCGAACCTTGCTGGAAAATACCTATCAGCGGGGCGGGCCGTTGCTATTGCAAAAAGCGGTCACTGACTGGCAGGGCCAGATACATCATCGGGTATTACAAGGGCGCATTAACGATAATGATCACGCTATTCTGCCTGCAGAATATATGCCCCTGGTGTGTGACATGGGTATGGCTGCTCTCTGGGATCGCCAGTTTCTGACCCGCGGCTTTTTGCTGGCGGCAGAAAGCGGAGCGGGGACCTGGTCGTTTCCGCTAACGATAGACGCCTTGTTACAACGCCCTTTTGCGAAGTGGCTTTACAAAATGCTATTACAGATCCCCCGATCTAAAAGAAAAAGATTTTTATTTGAACTTGCTGAGGCAGATGTGTGTCAACACATCGACCGGTTATTTACCGTGTTGCATAATCTGCGGGCATTCGGGTGCCGGATTGTTATCAGTCAGGCAGGTCAGACCCTGGTCAGCAGTGCGTATTTACCCCGGATAAAAGCCGGGGCTATCAAACTGGATGCCGGACTGGTGCGTAATATTGAGCGGCGGCCGGAGAACCAGTTACTGGTGAGTAGCCTGGTCGAAAGTTGTCATGCGGTATCAACGTTAGTGTTCGCTACCGGTGTCAGAACCCGTGAAGAGTGGATGATGCTGATAAATTTAGGTGTTAGCGGTGGACAAGGCGATTTTATTGCGCCACCCTTACCGGTTAAATTTATGCGGAATGACGCTGTGAAGAAAAGACCCCGGGAAATGCAGTGAAACACGGGCGAACCGGGTTTTCTGAGAGATAATTCTGTTGTCTTTTCAGAGTCTGGCTGTTTGAAAAACAGACTCTAAATGTTAAATTTTGTTTCCGTTAGCGATTGACGTTAAAAATGGCTGGCGGAAAAATGTCGGGTTTACAGTACTGTGATGATGCTTGCTACAAATCATGCTGGCATAAATGTACAATTGTTTATTTTTTCACCGGAGCAGAATGTTGTTGCGCCTTGTGGCGGCTTCGTGTGGTTGGTAAAGTAAGCGGATTTTATTTTCCGCCCCCAGCTTGCAGGATTACCCCTTAGATATGTTTAAAAAATTTCGTGGCATGTTTTCCAATGACTTGTCCATTGACCTGGGTACCGCCAATACCCTGATTTATGTAAAAGGGCAAGGCATCGTGCTGAACGAGCCTTCTGTGGTCGCTATCCGTCAGGATCGTGCCGGCTCTCCGAAGAGTGTTGCTGCCGTCGGTCAGGAAGCTAAGCAAATGCTGGGTCGTACCCCCGGTAACATTGCCGCCATCCGCCCGATGAAAGACGGTGTGATCGCTGACTTCTTCGTCACCGAAAAAATGTTACAGCACTTTATTAAACAGGTACACAGTAACAGCTTTATGCGCCCGAGTCCGCGCGTACTGGTCTGTGTCCCGGTGGGCGCAACTCAGGTTGAGCGTCGCGCCATTCGCGAATCTGCACTGGGTGCGGGTGCTCGTGAAGTTTTCCTTATCGAAGAACCGATGGCGGCAGCTATCGGTGCCGGGCTGCCGGTTTCTGAAGCCACCGGCTCAATGGTTGTCGATATCGGTGGCGGTACGACCGAAGTGGCAGTGATCTCTCTGAACGGTGTGGTCTACTCCTCTTCGGTACGTATTGGCGGTGATCGCTTTGATGAAGCTATTATTAATTATGTGCGCCGTAACTACGGTTCATTAATTGGTGAAGCCACGGCTGAACGTATCAAACACGAGATAGGATCTGCCTATCCGGGTGATGAAGTGCTGGAAATTGAAGTTCGTGGCAGAAACCTGGCCGAAGGTGTTCCTCGCGGATTTACGCTGAACTCCAATGAAATTCTGGAAGCGCTGCAGGAGCCTCTCACCGGTATCGTCAGTGCCGTGATGGTGGCCCTGGAACAGTGCCCGCCGGAACTGGCATCTGATATTTCAGAACGCGGTATGGTATTAACCGGCGGGGGAGCCTTATTGCGTAACCTCGAACGTTTATTGATGGAAGAAACCGGAATTCCTGTGGTAGTCGCTGAAGATCCTTTAACCTGCGTCGCCCGTGGTGGCGGTAAAGCGTTAGAGATGATCGATATGCACGGTGGTGATCTCTTTAGCGAAGAGTGATCATCCGGCCGGACCCTGGGCGTTTTACTGGCTACACTTAATAGCCAGAGATTGCTGTCTGAACACCCAATGATGACGTGTCCAGCCTAAGGGAGTGCAGGCTAAACGCACTCCCTTAATATTTGTTGAGGAACACGCAGGATTTATGAAGCCGATTTTTAGCAGAGGCCCGTCTCTGCAGTTACGCTTAGTTTTAGCAGTCGTTGCCGCGATAGCAATTATCATTGCTGATAGCCGTCTGGGATCTTTCCGGGAGATCCGTAGCTATCTCGACACTTCTGTAAGCCCGTTTTATTTTCTGGCAGATGGCCCCAGACGTTTTCTGGATGGTGCTGCTGAAACATTGGCTTCGCGGCAGATGCTGGAACAGCAGAATGTGGCATTGCGCCGTGAACTGATGCTGAAAGATAGTCAGTTATTACTGCTGGGTCAGTATAAGCAGGAAAATATTCGTCTGCGTGAATTGCTGGGGTCACCGTTACGTCCCGGTGAGCGTAAAATGATTACTCAGGTAATTTCTGCGGGGGCAGATCCTTACAGCGATCAGGTCATCATCGATCGCGGTAGTGACAATGGTGTCTATGAAGGGCAACCGGTGATCAGCGAAAAAGGCGTAGTGGGTCAGGTGGTCTCTGTCGGTAAATTTACCAGTCGGGTCATGCTGATTTGTGATGCTTCCCATGCCTTGCCGGTGCAGGTATTGCGTGACGATGTCCGTGCGATCGCTACCGGTGCCGGATGTTCTGAAAATCTGCAGCTGGAGAATATGTCCGGTAACCCGGATATTCGTGTCGGGGATGTTCTGGTCAGTTCCGGACTGGGGGGACGTTTCCCGGAAGGTTATCCGGTGGGGGTGGTCTCTTCAGTGTCGGTGGACACCCGCAGTGCCGCGACAATTATTCAGGCGAAGCCTGCTGCGGGCTTACAACGACTGCGTTATTTGCTGTTACTCTGGAACAGTAACACCACGGATGGCAGCCATATTGCTCCGGAAGCCGTGCATCAGGCCGCCGATGAGCGACTGATGCAGGTGATGCCGCAGGTATTACCGCCAGCGGGTGAGGCCGGACGCGGAGTGGTGAATAACGACCCTGCGGCAGCCTCCGCGCCTTCTGCCCGTGGAGAACGTCCTTGACCAGTCATTACAGGAGTCAGGGGCGGTGGGTTATCTGGTTATCCTTTCTGATTGCTCTTATCCTTGAAGTCATGCCCTGGCCGGATCAGTTTTATATGTTCCGGCCTTCCTGGCTCTTACTGATCCTGCTCTACTGGGTACTGGCTTTACCCCATCGGGTCAATGTCGGCACCGGCTTTTTCCTTGGGGCGGTGATGGATCTGATTGTCGGGTCTACACTGGGTGTGCGGGCACTGGCCCTCAGTCTGGTGGCTTACCTGGTGGCCTACAAGTTTCAGCTGTTCCGGAACCTTGCCCTGTGGCAACAAGCCTGCATGGTGACCGTCCTGTCACTGTTTGTTGATGTGGTGGTCTTCTGGGCAGAATTTATGGTCAGCGATGTCTCTTTCCGCCCGGAGATTTTCTGGGGGGGGATCGTTAACGGCATTCTCTGGCCATGGCTGTATTTGCTGATGCGGAAAATTCGTTATCAGTTTGCCATCCAGTAAGGATAATTATGCTCGATTTATATCTGGCTTCCGGGTCACCCCGCCGTCAGGAATTACTCGCTCAGGCAGGTTTCCGTTTTGAACGCCTGATCACGGCGGTTGAAGAATCCCGTCATCCCGGAGAGTCTCCGGAAGCGTATGTGTGCCGCCTGTCATCCGATAAAGCGCTGGCAGGTGTGCGTCTCGCGCCAGTGGATTTACCCGTGATTGGGGCCGATACGATTGTGGTCGCCGATGGCGAAGTCCTCGAAAAACCTGCCGATGAAGCCCATGCACGGCAGATGCTGACAATGCTGTCCGGAAAAACACATCAGGTCATGACGGCCGTGACGGTGGCCAGCCGTCAGGGCGCAGTGACCGAAAATATCATTACACAGGTTACCTTCCGTGAACTGAGTTCTGCTGATATTGAAAATTATATCGCCAGCGGTGAACCCATGGATAAAGCCGGGGCTTACGGGATCCAGGGGAAAGGCGGCCGTTTTGTTCGCCATATTAATGGAAGCTTCTATGCCGTTGTCGGGCTGCCGCTGGTGGAAACAGAAGAGCTGCTCGCCCGGTTACAGGTTTTAACGGCGGAAAAGGAGCAGTATGACAGCTGAATTACTTGTAAATGTCACCCCCTCTGAAACCCGTGTCGCCTATATTGATGGCGGGGTCCTGCAAGAGATCCATATTGAAAGAGAGTCCAGACGGGGTATTGCCGGTAACATTTATAAAGGTCGCGTCAGCCGGGTTCTGCCCGGTATGCAGGCTGCTTTTGTCGATATTGGTCTGGATAAGGCGGCATTCCTTCACGCCTCAGATATTGTCCCCCACACCGAATGTGTGGCCGGTGACGAGCAAAAAAAATTCCAGGTCCGTGATATCGCCGAACTGGTCCGCCAGGGTCAGGACCTGATGGTTCAGGTGGTGAAAGATCCTTTGGGCACTAAAGGAGCCAGGCTGACCACCGATATTACACTGCCTTCCCGCTATCTGGTTTTTATGCCCGGAGCCTCGCATGTGGGGGTCTCCCAGCGTATTGAAAGTGAGAAAGAGCGGAACCGGCTGAAAAAAGTCGTTGCAGATTATTGTGATGAAAACGGCGGTTTTATTATCCGTACCGCTGCCGAAGGAGTCGGTGAAACCGAACTGGCACAGGATGCCGCCTTTCTGAAACGGCTTTGGGGCAAGGTCTCTGAGCGTAAAAAGCGTCATCAGACCCGTTCACTGTTATATGGTGAGCTGGCACTGGCCCAGCGGGTATTGCGTGATTTTGTGGAAGCAGAACTCGATCGTGTCCGGATAGATTCCCGTCAGACCTATGATTTGCTGCTCGGGTTTACGGCGGAATACATGCCGGAAATGACGCATAAACTCGAGCTTTATAGCGGCAAACAGCCGATTTTTGATTTATTCGATGTTGAAAACGAAATTCAGCGGGCACTTGACCGTAAGGTCGAACTCAAGTCCGGCGGCTACCTGATCATTGATCAGACCGAAGCCATGACCACCATTGATATCAATACCGGGGCTTTTGTTGGCCACCGGAACCTGGATGAGACGATTTTCAATACCAATATTGAAGCGACCCAGGCGATTGCCCGCCAGCTGAGATTACGTAACCTCGGGGGGATCATCATCATCGACTTTATTGATATGGCCAATGAGGATCATCGCCGCCGCGTCTTACACTCTCTGGAAAATGTATTGAGTAAAGATCGGGTAAAAACCGGCATTCATGGCTTTTCGGCGTTAGGGCTGGTGGAAATGACCCGTAAGCGGACCCGTGAAAGTCTGGAACATGTGCTGTGCGGAGGGTGTCCTACCTGTAGCGGGCGCGGGACAGTAAAAACGGTTGAAACCGTTTGCTATGAGATTATGCGTGAGATTGTACGTGTGCATCACGCCTATGATACTGACAGCTTTCTGGTGTACACCTCGCAGGCCGTGGGAGATGCCCTCAAAGGAGAAGAATCCCACGCCCTGGCCGAACTGGAAATATTCATCGGTAAACAGGTCAAAATCCATGCCGAACCGCTATATATCCAGGAACAATTTGATGTCGTCATGATGTAAGGGACTTATCCCTGTCGTTGTCCCCGGGGATTATCAGGATGATGATTCCGGGTTCAGCTATAATAGACATCAGAAGTTTCATCGCTAGCAACGGCTTACCCTGTGGGGGGTGGTTTACTGAATTAATCAAGGAGAAGTGTGTGAGGCGTTTGCCCGGGATCTTGTCGCTGATAGCCGCTACGCTTATCGTTATCGTTGCTCTGCTGATCAGTGGATTACGGCTCCTGATGCCGCATATGAATGAGTACCGTACCGAAATCCTGTCGGCAGTCTCTTCTCTGAGCGGAACCCGGCTTAGCGCCGATAAACTCACCGGTCGCTGGGAAAATTTTGGTCCGGTGGTTGAGGTCCGTGGCCTGCACAGTACCCTTAACGACGGTACCACCCTTGGGGTTTCACATGTCCGGCTGGCGCTGGATGTCTGGCAGTCATTGCTGCACGCCCGGTTACAGTTCCGTGATCTGACCTTCTGGCAATTACAACTGTCGGCCCGTACCTTACCCCGGTCTTCTTCCGCATCCCGTCAGTCGCTGGGCCTGGCTCAGGTCGAAAATCTCTTTCTCCGCCGGTTTGACCACTTTATCTTGCGCGACAGTCAGATAAGTTTCCCGTCCCTGTCAGGACAGCAGGTACACTTAGCTATCCCGCAACTGACCTGGTTTAATGAAGGCCAGCGTCATCGTGCGGAAGGTGAAGTCAGCCTGAGCAGTATCACTGGCCAGCATGGTGTTGTTCAGGTCAGGCTGGACCTGAATGATATTAACGGGATGATTGATAGCGGCAGGGTCTGGTTACAGGCAGAGAGTGTCGATGCGAAACCCTGGCTGGGGCGCTGGATGAAAGATAACACCACCCTCCGGACTGCCGATTTCAGCCTGCAAGCCTGGGTCAATCTGAAAGGCGGGGTGCCGGACTCCGGAGACCTGTTACTGACCAAAGGCAGTGCCCGCTGGCAGGCCGGTCAGGAACCGCATCAGCTCACTGTCGATAATCTTACCGCCCACCTGTTCCGTACAGGGAAAGGCTGGGCGTTATCTGTTCCGCGGACCGGGCTTGCGACAGATGGTGTTGCCTGGCCGCAAGGTTCACTCTCTTTATACTGGCAGCCAGAAGAGGATCATCTGCTGCGGGCCGCAGAGACCTCAGAAATTCGCCTGCGGGCAACCCGGCTGGATTTACAACGGATCGCACCGCTGGTGCCGCTGCTGGCGCCGCTGGCTCCTGAACTGACCGGGCAATGGCGAACTCTGCAGCCTACAGGGGATGTGGATAGCCTGGCGATTGATTTTTCCTTACAGCATCCTGAGCAGAGCCGTTTTCTCGCCAGCTGGCATAACCTTAGCTGGCAGGCCGAAAAACAGCTGCCTGCCGTCAGTTACCTTTCCGGCAAAGGCAGGGGTCGTTTTGACCAGGGAGAAATCAGCCTGTCGGCCGGCCCGCAAAATCTGACGGTCGGGGATACCTTCAAAGCCCCCCTGGAAATACAGGGGGTCACCGGAACCTTCCGCTGGGATACCCGGGACGGTAACCTGTTACTGTCCGGAGAAAATGTGGTTGCCAGCGCGCGTTCGCTGAAGGCGGCAGGGAACTTCCGCTATCAGCAGCGAAAAGGAGGCCAGCCGCGTCTGGATATCCTGGCCGGCATGAATGTGACCGATGCCGGGGATGCCTGGCGCTATTTTCCTCACCACCTGATGGGCAAAGGTCTGACAGATTATCTGAGCGGCGCGATCAAAGGGGGGCAGACCCAAAATGCGACGCTGATTTTTGCCGGGGATCCGCATAACTTCCCGTTCCGCCGCCATGACGGAGTGTTTCAGGTCTATGTTCCGCTGCGTGATGCCACCTATGCTTTTCAGCCGGACTGGCCGGCCCTTCAGCACCAGGATATTGACCTGAATTTCGTCAATGACGGCTTATGGATGAAAGCGGCCCATGCCCGGCTGGGCAACGCGGTGGCAGAAAACCTGACCGCAGATATCACCGACTATCGTCAGGAAAAGTTAATTATCAACGGCGATGTCAGCGGGAGCGGTCAGGATATTCATGACTATTTCCGTCAGACGCCGCTGGCTAAATCTCTGGCGGCAACGCTCGCACAATTACAGATTCAGGGAAAAGTCGCCGGACATCTCAACCTGGACATTCCGCTGGATGGAAAACAGGTGACAGCGACCGGGGATGTCAGACTGAATAATAACAGCCTGTATATCAAACCATTAAAAACCCGTCTGACGCAGATGACCGGTCAGTTCAGGTATCAGAATGGTGCACTGGAAAGCGATACCCTGCATGCCCAATGGTACGGACAACCGGTCGCCTTCTCGTTCAGCACCCATGAGCAGGAAAAAGACTTTGCGGTGGATATTGCTCTGCAGTCCCAATGGCACCCGGCGGCCCTGAAATTACTTCCGGCTTCGCTGCGTTCACGACTGAGCGGGCAATTACCGTGGCAGGGGAACGTCAGTATCCGGTTGCCGTATCACGGGGGAGCTGACTATCAGGTCGCGATCAAGGGAGATGCCAAAGAGGTAAGCAGTCACTTACCCTCGCCGCTGTCAAAAGATTCAGGTAGCGCATTCCCGTTCGAAATTAATGTCAAAGGGGATTTAAACAGTTTCCTGCTCAGTGGCAGTGCCGGAAAGGATCAGAAATTTATCAGTCGCTGGTTGCTTGAGCCGCAGTTCCGGCTGGATCGCGGGCAGTGGCAGGACCATACCTCGAAACTGCCGGCACTCCCGGAGTCACCCTCCATGATACTGAACCTGCCGGCGCTGCAGGGGGAGGAATGGCTGGCGTTATTCGGGGGAAATCAGTCTGATAACAATGCCTTGAAAACCACCGGTGAGCCGTTTAATTTGCCGGGGAACATCACGCTGCATACGCCGTCACTGTCGCTGGGCGGCCAGAACTGGAACGACCTGACGGTATTACTGTCACGGAGTGTGGATGGCGCGACACGGATAGCGGCGAACGGTAAAGAGATACGCGGTCAGTTACAAATAAACCCGCACCGTCCGTGGCAGGTGAATTTTGACTACCTGTACTACAATCCACAGTGGTCGTCAGGGAGCAACCCTTCCCTGACGGATACGACGGCACAGAAATACAACTTCGGCCAGTGGCCGGCACTGCAACTGGACTGTGCTCAGTGCTGGTTGACCGGTCAGAACCTTGGAAAACTCTCCGCACGGTTAACCCCGTCCGATGGAAAGTTAGTACTTACTAATGGGCTGCTGGATGCCGGACATACCCGTCTGAACGTCAGCGGTGAATGGGACCAGTCAGGATCCCGCTCCCGCACCTCTCTGAAAGGGGAAGTGACCAGTCATAATATTACCCGGACATTACAGTGGTTCGGGGTGAATTCTCCTCTGCAGAGTGCGCCGGTGAAACTGGATTATGACCTTCACTGGCAGAAAGTGCCCTGGCAGCCGGATCTCCCGACGCTGAGCGGACTGCTGAAGGTGGAAACCGGTAAAGGGGAAATTACCAGTGTGAATACCGGGGCTGCCGGACAACTGCTACGCCTGGTCAGTGTGGATGCCTTACTGCGCAAGATGCGTTTCGACTTCAGAGATACCTTCAGCAATAAAGGTTTCTATTTTGACGCGATTAAAGGGACGGCCTGGATTGAAAATGGCGTATTACGCACCGATAATTTATTTATCGACGGGCTTGAAGCTGATATCACGATGCAGGGCGATGCTGATTTTGTCCGCCGCCGGCTCGATTTTAATGCCAGTGTTGCGCCGGAGTTGTCAGCATCTGTCGGCGTCGCGACGGCATTTGTTATTAATCCCGTGGTCGGGGCGGCGGTGTTTGCCGCAAGTAAGGCCCTGGCACCGCTGTGGAATAAAATTTCCCTGCTGCGCTATCATATCGGCGGAACCCTGGATGATCCGCAAATTAACGAGATACTCCGCAAGCCCCGGGCTGAGAAATGATGTCTGAATTGACGGCATCACGGAATTCCAGCAGGCTATAGTCAAACGCGATAATACAAGTGAGAAACCATGACACTGGATCTGGTAAGTGAGCAGTTACTGACTGCCAATAATATTACACGGCAGGATATTTCTTCCCTGTTAGGCCAGCTTTCAGAACGCCGCCTGGATTATGCCGATCTCTATTTCCAGTCGAGCTACCATGAATCATGGGGTCTGGAAGACAGCATTATTAAAGAAGGCTCCTGGAATATCGACCAGGGTGTCGGTATCAGGGCGATCAGTGGCGAGAAAACAGGGTTTGCGTATGCTGACCAGTTAACACTGAATGCCCTTCAGCAAAGTGCTGACGCGGCCCGCAGCATTGTGCGCGAAAAAGGCAACGGGCAGGTGAAAGCGCTGTCTGCAGTGAACTACAAGTCCCTGTATCCTGCGGTTAATCCGCTGGATAGCCTGAGCCGTGAAGATAAAATCACCCTCCTGCACCGTGTGGATAAAGTGGCACGCGCACAGGACTCCCGGGTACAGGAAGTCAGCGTCAGTCTGACGGGGATCTATGAGCAGGTACTGGTAGCGGCAACCGACGGAACATTCGCCGCGGATATTCGCCCTCTGGTTCGTTTATCGGTCAGTGTGCTGGTGGAGGACCACGGCAAACGTGAACGTGGTGCCAGCGGTGGTGGTGCGCGTACCGGTTATGAGTTCTTCCTGGCGGATGAACAGGGTGATGTCCGTGCAGATGCCTGGGCAAAAGAAGCCGTGCGTATGGCGCTGGTTAATTTGTCTGCGGTTGCGGCGCCGGCGGGAACCTTACCGGTTGTACTGGGGGCCGGCTGGCCGGGAGTGCTGCTCCATGAAGCCGTCGGTCACGGGCTGGAAGGGGACTTTAACCGTCGTGGAACCTCGGTCTTTAGTGGACAGATGGGGCAGAAGGTTGCGTCTGATCTCTGTACGGTGGTGGATGATGGTACGCTTTCCGGACTGCGCGGCTCTCTGGCGATTGATGATGAAGGTGTGCCGGGCCAGTACAACGTGTTGATCGAAAACGGTGTGCTGAAAGGTTATATGCAGGATAAGCTGAATGCCCGTCTGATGGGTGTTCCGCCGACCGGAAATGGTCGCCGTGAATCATACGCTCATCTGCCCATGCCCCGGATGACCAACACTTATATGCTGGGTGGACAGTCAACGCCACAGGAAATTATCGAAAGCGTTGAATATGGGTTATATGCCCCGAATTTCGGGGGAGGCCAGGTCGATATCACCTCCGGTAAGTTTGTCTTCTCAACCTCCGAAGCTTATCTGATCGAAAAAGGGAAAATCACGTCGCCGGTGAAAGGGGCAACCCTGATCGGTTCCGGTATTGAAGCCATGCAGCAGATTTCTATGGTCGGTAATGATCTGGCGCTGGATAAAGGTGTGGGAGTCTGTGGTAAAGACGGACAGAGTGTGCCTGTGGGTGTCGGTCAGCCGACATTGAAACTGGATAAACTGACGGTCGGTGGTACTGCCTGATCTTCCTCAACATCTGAGTACGCACCGCCAGCCTCCCGGGGTGCGTACTAATTCCTTGCCCGGTTCTCCTGATATTTTTTTGCCATTTCACTGAAGTATTCCGTCAGGTAATCGATGCAGACCTGAACTTTAAGCGGCAGTTTATTCCTCTCGGTATAGAGTGCGTACACCGGGCGTGGTTTCGCATGATACTGCGGGTAAAGGATCTCAATTTCACCGCGGTTAATTTCATCCAGTATCCACATTAACGGCACATAAGCGATGCCGGATCCCGCTTTCAGCCAGCCAATCAAGGTCAGCGGGTCATTGGTGGCAAAACGTCCCTTCGGTGCCAGCGTTAGCGTCTGGCCGTCCGGTGAAACCAGCTCAAATTCATTGTAGGGGTACACACTGTATTCCAGCCACGCAAAACTTTCTAACTCCTCCGGACGTCCGGGTAACTCATGGAGGCCCGGGAAATGCCTTGAGGCACATAACACCATCGGCATACTGCCCAGACGACGGGAAATGAGTGCGGAGTTTTCCAGGGTACCCGAGCGGATCACCAAATCCAGCCCATGGGCTATCAAATCAGGCGCGGGGTTACCGGTAATGAGGTTGACGCTCAGGCCGGGATAATCGTGCAGTAGCTGAGCGGTCATCGGCGACAGAACATTCTGCGCCATGGTGGTGGTACTGCCGATGCGCAGCATACCGATGGGGGTATTATTAAATGCATAGAGTTGTTCATGGACCTGATTCGCCTCATGCAGCATGCGCCGGCAGCCCTGATAATAGATCCTGCCGGCCTCTGTCAGGCCTATGCTGCGTGTACTGCGGTTAAGAAGTTTAACCTGCAGTTCATCTTCCAGCTTTGCGATAGTCTGGCTGACAGAAGACACACTCAGGTGTAATTGCCGTGCTGCTGCAGTGAAAGACCCAAGATCGACCACTTTCACAAACACAGACATTCCTTTTAACCTTTCCATTATTAACTCTCGCTTAAAAGTGATTTACGTCACATTTTGTAGAAAACTAACTATCAGACACGTTACTATAGACCGATCGCATCGATAATTTATGTGCTGCAGTTACCAGTGAAAATTATACAAAATCGCTTTTGTTGACATATGCTTGTGGTTCACCCGCCATCAGGTCGCGTTCATCCTGATGTTGAAGGCCGTGATCATCAGGTATTTCGGATGCCTTTTGATTTATGGTTTTGATTCTAAAGGATTTTTAATGAGTGTTCACCCGGTACTAGTCGTTTTCGGGCTATCGTTTCCGCCCGTTTTCGTTGAACTCATTCTGTCACTGCTGCTGTTCTGGGTGGTGAAAAGAATTCTGACGCCCACCGGGATTTATGACCTGGTCTGGCATCCTTCACTCTTTAATACGGCTCTTTATTGCTGTGTCTTTTATCTTGTTTCCAGTTTAATGGTCTGAGGTTTCAGTGAAAACGCTTATAAAAAAAGTCGCACGTTACGCGATAACCCTGATCCTGGTGGTCGTTGCCATCGTGATCGTTTTTCGCGCCTGGGTGTACTACACCGAATCTCCGTGGACAAGGGATGCTAAATTTGCCGCCGATGTCGTGGCGATTTCTCCTGACGTGACCGGACTTATCACTGATGTCAAAGTGCATGATAACCAGTTCGTGAAACAAGGCGACACGCTGTTCGAAATTGACCGTCCACGTTTCCAGGAAGCACTGGATGAAGCGCAGGCAAATGTCGATTACTACCAGTCGGTTGTGGACGAAAAACGCCGTGAAGCCGCCCGCCGCAACCAGCTCGGTGCCGTTGCCTTATCGAAAGAAGCGGTAGAGCAGGCGAATAACACCCTGCAGACCAGCGAGCAGCAACTGGCCCAGGCGAAAGCCGCCCGTGATTTAGCACAGATCGATTTAACCCGTACGGATGTCAGGGCGCCGGCAGATGGCTGGGTGACGAACCTGACAGTGTATGGCGGAGAATTTATCAGTCGCGGTTCTGTGGCCGTTGCGCTGGTAAAAGCCCGCACATTCTATGTGATCGCTTACATGGAAGAGACCAAACTCAGTGGTGTTAAACCGGGCTTCCGGGCAGAAATTACCCCGCTGGGGAGTAATACTGTCCTGCGCGGATCGGTTGACAGTATTGCCGCCGGGGTGACAAACAGCAGCAGCAGTGTGGATTCCAAGGGTATGGCGACGGTAGATTCGAACCTGGAGTGGGTCCGTCTGGCACAGCGTGTTCCTGTGCGCATCCATCTGGACGTACAACCTGGCAACCGTTTCCCGGCGGGGACGACGGCCACCGTTGTGGTCACCGGGGATAAAGACCGGCCTGACGAAAAACCGTCTCCGGCGACAGATTTACTGAAACGACTACGTGAGTTTGGTTGATTGTGGGGTCGGTGATTCAGTTTTTACGTTTCCCGGTCAAACTGACGTTTGCCGTCTTACTGGCACTGATGCTGGGGTTCTTCTGTAATTTAGAAACTCCGCGCTGGGCGGTGATGACGGCAGCGATTGTGGCCGGCGGACAAGCGTTCGCCACCGGCGGAGACCCTTACTCAGGGGCGCTACGCCACCGGGGAGTCTTAAGGATCATCGGTACCTTCCTTGGGTGTATCGCCGCACTGACTATCATGATCTTCACCGCCCGTGCGCCCGTCGTCATGCTGATGTTGTGTTGTCTGTGGGCCGGCCTATGTGTCTGGCTCTCTTCGCTGATGCGGGCTGAGAATTCTTATGCATTAGGCCTGGCCGGTTATACCGCCTTAATTATCGTCGTGACGGTAGCGGCCAGTGGTTCACTGGCCCTGGTCCCCCGTTTCGCCGTTGAGCGTTGCAGTGAGATCAGCATCGGGATTTTTTGTGTGATCCTGGCCGATATTATTTTCTCCCCTCGTTCGATTAAAAAAGTGATCGATCACGAAACGGAATCATTACTGATCGCTCAGTACCAGCTGCTGCAAACCTGTATCAGACAGACAGATAAAGAAGAGCTGGATAAAGCCTGGGGGGCATTAGTCCGTCGTACCAGTGCACTGGGGGGAATGCGCCAGCAGTTAAGAATGGAGTCGACCCACTGGCATCGTTCCGGGCGCCGGGTAAAGATGCTCAATATACTGTCTCTGACCATGATAACCCAGGCGGCCGAAACCTTTCTTATCAGGACGACCCGGCAAGAGTACATACCAACGGCGTTCTATGAGCTGATAAACCGTGATGTCAGTAACTTTGCTGAACTCTATCAGCAGTTAAAAGCGTTACGGCGTCTGGTGACGTTAACGGGGAACCGCCAGGTCCCGGAAACTATCAGCACATGGATAGGTGCCGCCAGTGAATATCTGGTGTTACTGAAAGGGCTGAAAACGAATGCCAGGATCAGCCATATTGAAGAAGCTATTCTGCAACGTGAAATTGTTGTGCATGTGCGTTCTGCCGAAACGCATCCGGCGATGATTAACGGGATCCGTACCTTTGTTGCCACCGCGCTGGGGTCACTCTTCTGGCTCTATTCCGGCTGGAATGCGGGCAGTGCCTGTATGGTGATGCTGGCGGTTGTGACCGCATTAGCCATGCGATTGCCTAATCCGCTGATGCTGGCGAAAGATTTTCTGTACGGTATGTCCGTCGCCGTTCCTCTCGGGGCGTTGTATTACATGTACCTGCTGCCAGGTACACAGCAAAGTATTTTCCTGTTGTGTCTTATTATGGGAACGATGGCTTTCGTTGCGGGCATTTTTATTCAACGCCGCCAGCTCGGAACCCTGGGGGCCTTCGTGGGGACGCTAAATATTCTGGTCCTGAGTAATCCGATGGACTTCGGTATTAATACCTTCCTGGATAGTGCGCTCGGCCAGGTGATTGGCTGTTTCCTGGCACTGATGGTGATATTACTGATCAGGGATAAATCAAAAGCCCGCACCGGAAGAAAAATTCTTAATCGTTTTATTTATGCCGCGGTGTCTGCACTGACGACGAACCCTGAAAGACGACGGGAAAATCATCTGCCGGCACTGTATCAGCAACTATTTCTGCTGCTGAATTTGTTCCCGGATGATATTAATAAATACCGATTGGCATTAACATTGATTATCAGTCATCAGCGCTTGCGGAAGGCTGATATCCCGCATACCGATGATCTGTCTGAATTCCACCGCAGATTGCGTCATACCGGAGATCGGGTGATTTCATCCCATAATGATGAGCGGCGGAGCTATTATTACAATCAGCTATTACAGGAACTGGAAATTTACCAGCAAAAGCTCCATGAACACTCGGTGCCTGTTACCGTGATCGAGCCGGTAAGGCGTCTGGAAGATATTCTGATCCGTTACCGGAGCACCCTGATTAACCTGTAACTGAAGACGTTATTATTAGCTAAAACCTGCGGTCGCGGGTGTCACGCCAGCCGGCGATAAGAAAAGCCCCCGGAAGGGGGCTGAAATGACATTTTTCAGGGGATGGAACTTCTTTCCGGGCAGGCCCGGTCATTATAATAATCTTATTTCACGGTTGCAGAGTCGGTCGACGGCTATCTTATTTACTCTGCGGATAAATTACGATGCCGCAGAGGTTCACCTTACTGTTTCCGTTATGCTTATCCTGTTATCAGGCGCATTATGCAGGTATTGTCTTATAAAAAGAGGGTGCCGTTATTTATAAACGACTGCCGTCGCATGATAATTACCATTCATATAATCTTCAGTGATTTCATACGCCCGGGCACCCATGGCATCTGCTTTACTATTTAATTGTTCATTAATATCTGATGGTGCCGAATTAATGCCACTGACGGTAATAACCCCGATGGAATGCATACCCTGTGCCTGCTCGCTATTAATTGATTGTGCAGCAGAAGCGGTAAATGAAACAACAGATAATACACCCATCATAGCCAGTGCGGCTTTTATACTCACGATTCATTCCTCAGTTAATATTCATTTTTTGTGATGTCGATCACGGAAGGGATTATAGTACTGATAACGGAAGAAATTAATATGTAGCTAATAATAATTCGGTCAAGTGTAACCGGTTACTTGATATTTTTTATAACAAATTCAACTAACAGTTGACTGATATTTAACCTTTGTTTGTTTTTTATCAATATAAACAATAAGATGCATCAATTTAACATTTTGTGCTATCGCCCGGGTACTGTCTTTTTTGTTTCATAAGTGTGATGTTTTATGCTGCGGGAATGCGGGAATGCGGGAATGCGGGAATGCGGGAATGCGGGAATGCGGGAATGCGGGAATGCGGGAATGCGGCTAAAGGTACGGAACCCCTGCCGCCAGGGTAACGACGGCAGGCAGAGGTGCGCGACTAAAGTTCCTGTTCGAATAATGTCAGGATAGCATCGTAGAGTTTTTTCACGGTGAACCCCCGGGAAGGGGTAATAAAGATGGTGTCATCACCCGCGATAGTGCCAAGGATCCCTTCGGCTTTCCCCAACGAGTCCAGCAAGCGGGCGATCAACTGTGCCGCTCCGGGGCTGGTATGAATGACCACCAGTGCGTCATTATAATCGATATCCAGAACCAGATTCTTTAACGGGCTGGTCGTCGTTGGTACGCCGAGCTCGGCAGGCAGACAGTAGACCATCTCCATTTTTGCATTGCGGGTACGAACGGCGCCAAACTTGGTCAGCATTCGCGACACTTTAGACTGGTTAATATTGTTAAAGCCTTCGTCCTGAAGCGCAGCAACAATCTCGCCCTGAGAACTAAACTTTTCTTCTTTCAACAGGGCTTTGAATGCCCTGACTAAATCTTCCTGTTTAGAAGCGATTCGCATAGGCTACCATTTTTTATATTAGGGTGATTCCGTAGAGTAGTTACATTATTATGCATGCTGGTGAATTTTTATGCAATATATAACCTGTGACCTGGCCCCTGGTGTGAGCAGGGCGCGGATTTTAACAAATAATCCTGAACTAGTCCAAACCGCTATATAACTCTGTACACATGGTTATTTATGTTATTCATCTCTTTTTCGCGGTGTTTACGTCTTTCCTGATATTCAGCACAGGGGCTGATGAGCAGGGCTGAGAGGCTTACCGATAGGGGGCCGGCAGAGCATGACCGTCAGTCAGGGAGTATTCATCAGCAGAGGAGCGGTGCCGGGGGCAAGGTTGCACCGCGGCAACAGATAACAGTAAGAGTGTCTCAGGATGGATAATAAGCCCCGACTGCGGGGGCCTGCTTCGCTCCCCGCGCCGGTTGATGATGGCGGCTTAGTTGTCGTGCGGAAATTCCTGAATCGTCACCGGCAGGGTCAGCTTTTTATCATTACGCAACACCTGCACCTGTATGACAGCCCCTGGCCTGATCTCAGCCACCTGGTCCATCGTTTCCTGAGCGGACAGGGCAGGTTTTCCGTTCACACTAAGCAACAGGTCGTTAGGCTGGATACCTGCCTTCTCGGCCGGCCCGCCAGGGGCGACTTCACTCACCACCAGTCCCTGGATTTTATCCAGGCTGGTTCCCTGGCTATGGAAAGCAGGAATTTCGCGCGCAGTGATCCCGATAAAGCCACGGATCACCCGTCCATAACGGATCAGTTTATCCATAATCTTGGTCGCCAGCGCGGTAGGAATAGCAAAACCTATGCCTTCAGGCGTCTCACCGTCACTGCTTTTATCAAAGGTCAGAGTATTGATACCCACCAGTTCGCCCTGCGAGTTAATTAACGCGCCGCCGGAATTCCCCTGGTTGATGGAGGCATCGGTCTGCAGGAAATTCTGGCGGCCCGACGAACTCAGTCCGACCCGACCGGTGGCACTGATAATTCCCTGGGTCACGGTCTGTCCCAGATTATAAGGATTACCGATGGCCATCACGACGTCGCCGATATGTGCAATGCGTTTGGTATTAATCGGGATCACTGGCAGGTTGGCGGCAGAAATTTTAAGCACGGCGAGGTCGGTCATCGCGTCGGAACCGACCAGAGTCGCCTCATAAAACCGGCCATCCTGTAAGGCAACGATGATTTGTCCGGCGTTATTGATGACATGTTTATTGGTCAGGATATATCCGCGGGCATTCATAATGACCCCGGACCCCAGGGTGGTGATCCCCTGATTATTATTGGCCTGGGTATTACGGTTATAGACGTTAACCACTGCGGGCGCAGCACGTCTCACTCCCTGGCTGAAACTGACAATAGGTTCCTCAGAGGCGTCAGAAGAATGGCTAAATAATCCTGACAGCCAGCTTCCGGTATGGAATCCGGGCATAACCAGTAACAGCACTCCAGCCACAATAAGGCCGATAATCACCGAACGTAATAATTTGATTAACATGCCGATCGTTTTGCAGGGAAAGGGGCAGTAAGGATAACATGATAACGACCGGGACGGGTATCAGCTTGTGCCGGTCGTTATCTGATTTTTATCGCATTAACAGGTAGATACTTTCCTGACCGCGAATGACATTCAGTGCAATCACCTCAGGCCTGGTTTCCAGCACTTTTTTAAGCTCAGCCAGATTCTGCACCCGTTGGCGGTTAATACTAATAATAACATCCCCGGGATGCATACCCACCTGCGCGGCCGGGCTCTGTTTGGTCACATCCACGACCCGGATCCCTTTCACTTTACTGACCGTCTCACCATCAGTTAAAGATGCGCCCTGGAACGCAGGCTCATCAAGACGGGTAGTGGAAGACACGGCAGTGCCGCTCTGTTCAAGCGTGACCACAACGTTCAGAGGTTTGCCCGCACGCAGTACACCCAGTCGTAATTTGTCTCCTGGTG
This sequence comes from Tatumella terrea, assembly GCF_039523755.1. NCBI lineage: Bacteria > Pseudomonadati > Pseudomonadota > Gammaproteobacteria > Enterobacterales > Erwiniaceae > Tatumella > Tatumella terrea. Next base: position 51,957 of record NZ_BAAAFX010000010.1, read on the forward strand.
AGTGAGTGCTGACTTTTACTCTTAGTTCTGCAAATCCGGACAGGGCTTTATCATCGAGAGTGGTGATGATATCCCCGGCTTTCAGACCGGCTTTTGCCGCGGCAGACCCGGGAAGTACTTCGGCCACGAATGCACCGCGGCTGAGGTTCACATTGAAGGCTTTCGCCATCTCAGGGGTCAGTTCCGTGCCTTTGATACCGAGTTGCCCGTGTTTTACCTGGCCGTATTTGATCAGCTGGTCGGCAATATTCATTGCCATGTTACCCGGGATGGCAAATCCGATGCCGATGTTACCGCCATTCGATGCCAGGATAGCCGTGTTGATACCGATCAGCTCACCACGCAGATTGACCAGAGCCCCGCCGGAATTACCGCGGTTGATGGCAGCATCGGTCTGGATAAAGTTTTCCAGTCCTTCAATATTCAGGCCACTGCGCCCCAGTGCGGAAATAATGCCTGAAGTCGCGGTTTGCCCTAAACCGAACGGATTACCGATAGCGACGGCAAAATCCCCGACCTGCAACTGATCCGAGTCTGCCACGTTAATCTGCGTCAGGTCTTTCGGGTTTTTCACCTGCAGGAGTGCGATATCTGTCGGGGTATCACTGCCCACCACTTTCGCCTCAAACTGACGTCCGTCACTCAACTGTACGGTGATTTTTGTCGCGTCATTGATGACATGGTGATTGGTAAGAATATATCCCTTTCCGGCATTAATAATGACGCCGGATCCCAGGCCTTCAAAGGGCTGTGGCTGTGCAGACTGTGCCGGAGGCTGGCCCTGGAACTTCTTCAGAGGTTGAGGAGTATCCTGAGCACTGGCCGGAGATTGTACGCCACTGACCTGAACACTGACGACAGCAGGCAAAACGCGGGAAAGCATCGGGGCCAGAGAAGGTAACGGCTGACCATCCACCTTAACAGGCAGGGTGGCATGGGCAAGCGGTGACACTGATAAATTCAGTCCGGCACTCAGTGAGAGAGCTAACAAAAGTGGCGATAGTTTTTTCATTCTGAAGGTGTTCCCGCGATTAAACGATGGAGTTGGCCCGGAGATGCCGGTAAATGAAGATATCCGGGTGCGACCGCACCCGGGAAGGTTACTTACGACTCGCCGGTCCGTTTCTCAGTAATCCTGAAGCGCCTTCTGAGTAGTCCCGTGGGATCTGTACCGGGGCCTGATCGTTATCGGCTTCTGCTTCTGTCGCCTGCCAGGTGAACGGGTTCTGGTCACCCGGTAAATCCGGCAGCAGGTTATTGGAACCTTTCGCCATGTGCTGATACAGCTGACGGTAATCGTGCGCCATATTGTCCAGTAACTCTGCACTGCGTGCAAAATGACTTGTCAGTTCTTTACGGTATTCTTCCAGTTCAGCTTTGGATTTTTCCAGTTCATACTGAACCGTATGCTGCTCACGCAGTTTTTTATTACCGAAGCGCATCACGACCGCGCCGATGACAAGTCCAACCACTAATCCAATGAGTCCGTATTCCCAGGTCATAATAACTCCCCTAATTTCCGTTGTTATTCAGGGTACAACGGTTTCTTCTTTATGATAATCAGTTCACAACAAAAAGATAACCTACTTCAATGATAGTCACTATACCCGTTAATCTTATGGATGTGGAATCCTGAGTCTGGCTGGCGTACTGTATAACGGTTTTTTTTCGTCAAACATCCCCGACGGGGCTTTTCTGAAAAGCTGAGACAAATGCAAATGACATCACCTCTGGCCCTTTACCAGCAAGCGCTTGACCGTGGCGACTACCAGCCTGATGACGTACAAAAATCAGCGATTACCTGCCTTGATGTGATTTATCAGTCGCTTACTGAACGAGTTCAGCAACCTCCTGCTGTCCGACAGGGGTTACTGTCCCGCTTATCTGGTTTATTCGGTAAGGCCCCTTCCGCGGATGTCCGTCCTGTTCGTGGGTTGTATATGTGGGGAGGTGTCGGGCGGGGGAAAACCTGGATCATGGATCTGTTTTTTCAGTCTATTCCGGGTCAGCGCAAACTCCGGTTACATTTTCACCGGTTTATGCTTCGCGTGCATCAGGAACTGGCGGAATTACAGGGGCACAGTGACCCCTTACTGATCATCGCCGATCGCTTCAAAGCGGAAGCGGATTTATTGTGTTTTGACGAGTTCTTTGTGTCGGATATTACCGATGCCATGTTATTGGGGACCCTGATGCAAGCCCTGTTTGAACGCGGGATCACTCTGGTGGCTACCTCCAATATTCCTCCGGATGAACTCTACCGTAACGGGCTGCAACGTGGACGCTTTCTGCCGGCCATCGAACAAATAAAACGTCATTGCGACATTCTGAACGTGGATGCCGGCATCGACTACCGGCTGCGGACTCTGACGTCAGCACACTTATGGAAAACGCCGCCAGGGGATGCCAGTGAGCAGGAAATGGCAGGGATCTTTGGTGCTCTGGCGGGATGTGACTATCAGGCGGCAGGATCACCGGTACTGGAAATCAACCATCGTCCGCTGGCCACGCGAAAATCCTGCGCAGGAGTGGTCGCCCTGGACTTTGTTACCCTGTGTGGTGAGGCACGCAGTCAGCTGGATTATATCGAGCTCTCAAGGCGCTATCACACCGTGTTGCTGTTTAATGTGCCGGTACTGACTCCGGCGATGGAAGACCAGGCCAGACGTTTTCTGGCATTAGTCGATGAGTTTTATGAACGACATGTTAAACTGGTCGTCTGCGCAGAAGCGGCGTTGAGTGATATTTATCGGGGTAATCAACTGAATTTTGAGTATCAACGCTGCCTTTCACGTCTGCAGGAAATGCAGAGTGAAGAGTATCTGTGCCGCCCGCATTTGCCCTGAGTGCAGATGCCGGGAAGAGGGTTCGCAATTTTATCTTAAAAAGGGTCGACCTTTGCGGGGGACTTCTCTATAATCTTGCGACCCCACGTTACGGCAAATGGTTTTTTTTCCCAAAAACCTTTGTGATCCGGTAACTCTATCCGAAGGGGTAGGCTTACTGGCAAAATAGTCGTGTGAGCCTCAATCGTTTACTTAAGCGTTTGGGATTTCACCAACGTGTAACTTATATTTGGGTAAGCTTTTCAATGAAAACTTTTACAGCTAAACCAGAAACCGTACAGCGTGACTGGTATGTTGTTGACGCGACAGGCAAAACTTTAGGTCGTTTAGCGACTGAACTGGCTCGTCGTCTGCGTGGCAAACATAAAGCGGAATACACTCCGCACGTTGATACCGGTGATTACATTATCGTTCTTAACGCCGAGAAAGTTGCTGTTACTGGTAACAAGCGTAGCGATAAGATCTATTACCATCACACTGGCCACATCGGTGGTATCAAGCAAGCGACCTTCGAAGAGATGATTGATCGCCGTCCTGAGCGTGTGATTGAAATCGCGGTTAAAGGCATGCTGCCAAAAGGCCCACTGGGTCGTGCTATGTACCGTAAACTGAAAGTTTACGCAGGTAACGAGCACAACCATGCGGCACAGCAACCGCAAGTTCTTGACATTTAATCGGGATTACAGGCAATGGCTGAAACTCAAAACTACGGCACAGGTCGCCGCAAAAGCTCATCCGCTCGCGTCTTTATCAAGCCGGGCAGCGGAAACATCGTTATCAATCAGCGTTCTTTAGAACAGTATTTCGGTCGCGAGACTGCACGTATGGTCGTGCGTCAGCCGCTGGAACTGCTTGATATGGTAGGTAAGTTTGATCTGTACATCACCGTTAAAGGTGGTGGTATCTCTGGTCAGGCCGGTGCGATCCGTCACGGTATCACACGCGCTCTGATGGAGTATGACGAATCTCTGCGTTCAGAACTGCGCAAAGCGGGCTTTGTTACCCGTGATGCACGTAAAGTTGAACGTAAGAAAGTCGGTCTGCGTAAAGCACGTCGTCGTCCACAGTTCTCCAAACGTTAATTCTTTGCTGCTTATGCAGCATTGCAATTGGCCTCAAAAACCCGCTTCGGCGGGTTTTTTGTTTTCCGGCGCTCAGAAGGCTGCAGTTCCGGACTATTTATTGGTAAATCTTTAATCACCCCCCACAAACAGGTGAAGATCTGGTAAACTGTGGGCCTGATTTATACCTGTCAGCAAGAGCGATGCCCCGGGGGCCTGAGGGTCCATAGCAGGGTATCTGAGCAGACTGACAGGTTTTATGCATACTGGCTAGTCGGCTGTTGTTGGCTATTCGTAGTATCTTTTTGAGCTAAGTGGAGGTTTTCATGGCTGTCGCTGCCAACAAACGTTCGGTAATGACACTGTTTTCCGGACTCAGTGATATTTTCAGCCATCAGGTACGTATTGTACTGGCCGAAAAGGGCGTTAGTGTGGAGATCGAACAGGTCGATATGGATAACCTTCCGCAGGATCTGATTGACCTGAATCCGTATTGTACCGTGCCGACTCTGGTTGACCGTGAACTGACGTTGTATGAATCACGTATTATCATGGAATACCTGGATGAGCGTTTCCCTCATCCGCCATTAATGCCTGTGTATCCTGTTGCCCGTGGTGAAAGCCGCCTGATGATGCATCGCATTGAGCAGGACTGGTACAGCCTGTTGTTCCGTATCGAGAAAGGAACCGCTCAGGAAGCTGATGATGCCCGTAAACAACTGCGTGAACAGTTACTGGCCATTGCACCTTTATTTTCCCGTACTCCTTTCTTCATGAGCGAAGAATTCAGTCTGGTCGATTGCTATCTGGCTCCGTTACTGTGGCGTTTACCGTCAATGGGCGTAGACCTGAGCGGCACTGGCTCTAAAGAGCTGAAAGGCTATATGACCCGCGTCTTTGAACGTGATTCTTTCCTGGCCTCTCTGACCGAAACTGAACGCGAAATGCGTTTACAATTTCGGGGCTGATTATGGAAATGACTGAACTGAGTGCACGTCGTCCTTATCTGTTGCGGGCATTCTATGAATGGCTGCTGGATAACGATCTGACGCCACATCTGGTGGCTGACATTAATCTGCCGGGCGTGATGGTTCCGCTGGAATATGCGCGCGATGGACAGATCGTACTGAACATTGCTCCGCGTGCTGTCGGTAATCTTGAGATGACCAATGACGCCGTGCATTTCAATGCCCGTTTTGGGGGTGTTCCTCGTCAGGTGATGGTGCCGATGAATGCGGTGATGGCTATCTATGCCCGCGAGAATGGTGCCGGAACCATGTTTGAACCTGAGCCTGCCTATGACCAGCTATCAGAAGATGATGCTGAGCCGCAGGCTGCGCCGTCAGAAACTATCATGTCAGTCATTGAGGGTGATTTGCCTGAGGGCACGACCGACTCAGAGACCGATGGCGATGATGAACCCCCTCATCCTCCGCGCGGCGGCGGACGTCCGGCGCTACGTATCGTTAAGTAAGCCATCAGCATCTCATGAAAAACCGGCCCGCAGGCCGGTTTTTTTATGCCTGAAACACTATTGGGCGGTATATCCGCCATCGACCAGCAACGATGCACCATTGATAAAACCGGCCTGATCACTGGCAAGAAAAAGCACGGCAGCGGCCACTTCCTCCGGACGACCCAGGCGGCCCTGTGGATGAAGTTTAATTAACTCTTCTTTTTGGGGGGTGGATAGCTGGGTGAGTAGCGGGGTGTCGATATACCCCGGACAAACAGCATTCACACGGATGTTTTTACCGGCATAATCTGCCGCCAGTGTTTCGGTTAACAGTTTCACTCCGCCTTTAGCGGCGGCATACGCCGTGACATGACGTTTACCGACAAAGCTATGAATAGATCCACAGTTAACGATAACCCCGGGGAGATGATGTCCGGTCCAATGCCGGATAGCATATTTATTACTGAGAAAGACCCCGGATAAATTGATATCAATCGTTTTCTGCCAGTCGGTGAATAAGAGATCTTCTGCCGCACCATCACGGGCGATACCGGCATTAGCAAACACAATGTCCAGCCTCGAAAAGTGCCGGAGCGTCGTTTCGATCAACTGTTGCTGGTCCGCCTCACTACATACATTTGTCCGGCAGAAGATCACCGGCATTCCCTGTTGCTGAAGTTCGCGGGTGATCTCTTCGCTGCCGGGTGCAATATCGGCAATAACCACAGACGCCCCGGCAGAAGCAAACGCTTTAACCGTTTCGAGACCAATACCGCTGGCTCCGCCGGTAACAATGACGACCTTTCCTGAGAAATCCATATCAGTTCCTTTTCCTGGCTACGGGATATTCCGTAAGCAAGAGACAGGATAGCCGAAGGGGTTGGTTGAATTCTGTGCATAAAAGCCCGTTCCCGGGCATCGGCCGCCAGAAATCACCGGGCTCGGGCGAAAAAAAAGGCACAGTATTGTGCCTTTTTTCGGGGAAAGCTGACGGCCGGTCAGACCTCCAGGTAATCCATAATACCTTCTGCCGCTTTACGACCCTCAGCGATAGCGGTAACGACCAGGTCAGAACCACGGACAATATCGCCACCGGCAAATATCTTAGGATTACTGGTCTGGAAAGCATTATCGCTGTTCTCAGGCGCAATAATACGTCCCTGAGTGTCAAGTTCGACACCAAAGCTCGCCAGCCACTCCATACCATGCGGACGGAAGCCGAATGCCATCACCACGGCATCCGCCGGGATAATATGCTCAGAACCTGCGACGATCTCTGCACGGCGGCGGCCGGCAGCATCTTCAGGGCCCATTTCGGTACGAGCCATCTTAACGCCACAGACCCGGCCCTGACTGTCGATCTCAATACCCAGAGGTTGCAGGTTAAACCGGAATTCGACCCCTTCTTCACGGGCATTTTTCACTTCGCGGCGCGACCCTGGCATATTCTCTTCATCACGACGGTAAGCGCAAGTCACATGACTGGCCCCCTGACGGATGGAAGTCCGCACGCAGTCCATCGCCGTATCCCCTCCGCCGAGCACGACAACACGTTTCCCCTGCATGGTGATGTAAGGCTGTTCTTCCAGTGGCTCAAAGCCCATGGTGTGACGCGTATTCGCAATCAGGAATGGCAGGGCATCAAAGACACCCGGCGCATCTTCGTTTTCCAGGCCACCGCGCATCGACTGGTAAGTCCCGACGCCCAGGAAGACAGAATCGAATTCATCCATCAGGTCGCTGAGCTGTACATCACGTCCCACTTCCGTATTCAGACGGAATTCAATGCCCATTTCGGTGAACAGTTCGCGACGTTTGATCATCACTTCTTTTTCTAACTTGAAAGAAGGAATACCAAAGGTCAGCAAGCCACCGATTTCCGGGTGACGGTCAAAGACCACTGCCTGCACACCATTACGGGTCAGGACATCGGCACAGGCCAGCCCGGCCGGGCCGGCACCAATCACGGCGACACGTTTACCGGTCGGGGTGACATGCGACATATCCGGCTTCCAGCCCATCTCCATCGCTTTATCATTGATATAGCGCTCAATGTTACCGATGGTGACAGCGCCAAACTCCGCATTCAGCGTACATGACCCTTCGCACAGGCGGTCCTGAGGACAAACGCGGCCACAGACTTCCGGCAAACTGTTGGTCTGGTGCGACAGCTCTGCCGCTTCCATAATCCTGCCTTCATTGGCCAGCTTCAGCCAGTTAGGAATATAGTTATGGACCGGACATTTCCATTCGCAATACGGGTTACCGCAGTCCAGGCAACGATCGGCCTGAGCTTTGACCTGCCCTTCAGAGAAGGGCTCATAAATTTCGACAAATTCAATTTTCCGAAGTTTCAGCGGTTTTTTCGGCGGATCAACACGCTGCAAGTCGATAAACTGATAAACATTCTGACTCATCGTGACCTCTTACTGCGCCTGAACCCGCAGTTCTGCTGCGGAGCGACTACGGTGGCCCAGTAATGCTTTGACATCACTGGACTTAGGTTTAACCAGGGTGAATTTAGCAGACCATTTCGGCCAGTTCGCCAGGATCTCTTCGCCACGGCCGGACTGGGTGTACTGAACGTGTTCAGTAATCAGCCCACGCAAGTGCTCTTCGTGAATAGGCAATTGCTCAACATCCAGCACTTCTACCAGTTCAGCATTCACACGTTTACGGAATTCACCGTCTTCATCCAGCACGTAAGCGAATCCGCCGGTCATGCCTGCGCCAAAGTTAACGCCGGTGCGACCCAGTACGCAGACAATGCCGCCGGTCATATATTCACAGCCATTGTCACCAATACCTTCAACCACGGTAATGGCACCGGAGTTACGGACGGCAAAACGTTCGCCTGCACGGCCCGCGGCAAAAAGTTTACCGCCGGTGGCGCCATACAGACAGGTATTACCGGCAATGGTCGCTTCCACGCTGCGGAAGGCAGAACCTACCGGCGGACGGATGGCCAGTAACCCGCCAGCCATGCCTTTACCGACATAGTCGTTAGCATCTCCGGTCAGGATCATTTCCAGTCCACCGGCATTCCATACCCCGAAACTCTGACCGGCGGTGCCGGTAAAGTAAACGCGGATAGGATCTGCCGCCAGCCCCTGGTCTCCGTGAGTCAGGGCGATGGCACCGGAAAGTGTGGCGCCGACGGAACGATCGGTATTCCGGATATCGAAATAGAACGTTTTACTCTGACGCTGTTCAATGAACGGGACCGCCTGATCCAGTAACGCTTTGTTAAGCACGCCTTTATCAAACGGCGGATTGCTTTCGGTGCAGTACATGGCTTTACCTGGCATTGGCTGTGCCGTCTTCAGCAGTGAAGACAGATCCAGCTTTTGCTGTTTTGCCGTAAATCCGTCCAGTTCCTTCAGCAGATCGGTACGGCCGATCAGGTCAGTCAGACGGGTTACCCCCAGTGAAGCCATAATTTCACGGGTTTCACGGGCAATAAATTCAAAGTAATTCGTCACCTTGAACGGTAAGCCATGGTAATGGTTGGTACGCAGCTTATCGTCCTGAGTCGCTACCCCGGTAGCACAGTTATTCAGGTGGCAAATACGCAGGTATTTACAGCCCAGTGCGACCATCGGGCCGGTCCCGAAACCGAAGCTTTCGGCCCCCAGGATCGCGGCTTTAACAATATCGAGGCCGGTTTTCAGGCCGCCGTCGATCTGTAAGCGGATTTTATGACGCAGGCCATTGGCCACCAGTGCCTGCTGAGTTTCGACCAGCCCCAGTTCCCAGGGACATCCGGCATATTTAACCGAGGACAACGGACTGGCACCGGTGCCGCCATCATAGCCGGCAATAGTGATCAGATCGGCATAGGCTTTTGCTACCCCGGTCGCAATGGTCCCGACACCCGGTTCGGAAACCAGTTTGACCGAAATCATCGCCTGCGGGTTAACCTGCTTGAGATCGAAAATCAGCTGCGCCAGGTCTTCAATGGAATAGATATCATGGTGTGGCGGAGGTGATATCAGTGTGACACCCGGTACAGAGTAGCGGAGCCTTGCAATATACGGCGTCACTTTGTCGCCGGGTAACTGTCCGCCTTCACCCGGTTTCGCCCCCTGGGCGACCTTGATCTGAATAACATCCGCATTCACCAGGTAGGCCGGTGTGACACCGAAACGCCCGGAAGCGACCTGTTTGATCCGCGAGACTTTATTGGTGCCGTAACGTGCAGGGTCTTCACCACCTTCGCCGGAGTTAGAGAAGCCGCCGATGCTGTTCATGGCTTCCGCCAGTGATTCATGAGCTTCCGGGCTCAATGCACCGATAGACATTGCCGCACTGTCAAAACGTTTAAACAGCTCACTGGCAGGTTCAACATCGTCGATCACGATGCTGTCAGTGCCGGGCTGTAACTGTAACAGGTCACGCAGCGTGGCTACCGGACGGTTATTGACCAGTTCTGCGTACTTCTTATAGTCATCGTAATCGCCGCTCTGTACCGCCTGCTGCAACGTACCAACCACATCCGGGTTATAGGCGTGGTATTCACCACCATGGACGTATTTCAGGAGTCCCCCCTGTTCCAGTGTCTTACGCTGCAACCAGGCGCGTTTTGCCAGATTCGTTAAATCCTGCTGGAAATCACTGAAGCTGGCACCGCCGATCCGGCTGGTGACATTCTGGAAACAGAGACGGGTCACATCCTGATGTAAACCGACGGCTTCGAACAGCTTCGAACAACGGTACGAAGCGATGGTCGAAATGCCCATTTTGGACATGATTTTGTACAGGCCTTTATTGATGCCATTACGGTAATTCAGCATCACGCTGCGGTAATCTTTGCCGATAATCCCGCTGTCTGACATCTGTGCCAGAGACTCATAGGCCAGCCACGGGTAGACCGCTGTTGCACCAAAGCCGAACAACACTGCAAAATGATGCGGATCACGGGCCGACGCCGTTTCAACAATGATGTTGGCATCGCAGCGCAGACTTTTTTCAACCAGCCGTGCCTGTACTGCCCCGACAATCATCGGCGCCGGGACCGGCAGACGGCCGGCGCTGATGGCCCGATCAGACAGAACCAGCAGAACGGTCCCCTCACGCACCAGCTCTTCCGCCTGATCATTCAGACGATGAATAGCCTGTTCCAGCGTTTCGTTTTCCGGCTCGAAAGTACAGTCCAGGGTATCGGCACGATAGTACTTACCTTCCAGCGTCGTCAGCTGAGTAAAGTCAGAGTAAAGCAGGATAGGGGATTTAAAACTCACACGGTGAGCCTGGCCTTCCGCTTCACAGAAGACGTTCATCTCCTGACCGATACTGGTTGCCAGTGACATCACGTGGTTTTCACGTAACGGGTCAATCGGCGGGTTGGTGACCTGCGCAAACTGCTGACGGAAATAGTCATAGATAATGCGCGGGCGGCTGGAGAGGACGGCAAAAGGCGTGTCATCCCCCATTGAGCCCACAGCTTCCTGACCATTTTCGCCCAGTACCCGCAGAATGCTGTCCAGTTCTTCACTGCTGTAACCAAACTGCTTGTGGTAGGTTGCCAGCATAGCATCGCTGAGGTGACGTTTACCTACCTGGTCATCGGTCAGCCTTTCAAAAGGCACTAAGCGTTTAACATTCTTTTCCATCCACTCTTTATAAGGATGGCGGCTTTTCAGGTCGTTATCGGTTTCTGAGGAGTGGAGGATACGGCCTTCACGGGTATCGATCACCATCAGCTCACCGGGACCGACACGACCTTTCTCCACCACTTCATCGGGCTGATAATCCCAGATACCGACTTCAGAGGCGCAGGTAATTAATTTATCACTGGTAATTACATACCGGGCCGGTCGCAGACCATTACGGTCCAGGTTACAGGCCGCGTAACGTCCGTCAGACATGACTATCCCGGCCGGGCCATCCCACGGCTCCATATGCATGGAGTTGAAGTCAAAGAAGGCACGTAACTCAGGATCCATATCCGGATTGTTCTGCCATGCCGGTGGCACCAGTAAACGCATCGCACGGACCAGGTCCATCCCCCCGTTAAGGAACAGCTCCAGCATGTTATCCATTGAACTGGAATCCGACCCGGTCTCGTTGACAAACGGAGCGACGGTCTGCAGATCAGGGATCAACGGAGTATTGAATTTATATGCACGGGCACGTGCCCACTGCCGGTTACCGGCAATGGTATTAATTTCACCATTATGCGCCATGTAGCGGAAAGGTTGGGCCAGTGGCCAGCGAGGCACAGTATTGGTTGAAAAGCGCTGGTGGAATAAGCAAATAGATGATTCTAAACGTAAATCCGCCAGGTCGAGATAAAACCGGGGCAGGTCAGTGGGCATGCAGAGCCCTTTGTAGATATTCACCTGATTGGAGAAACTACAAATATAGAAATCACTGTCATTCAGGGCTTCGACGCGTTTTTCTATCCGGCGGCGAGCCATGTACAGGCGGCGTTCCATATCACGCGGACGCCATCCGGCCGGGGCGTTAATAAACACCTGCTGGATCCCCGGCATTGACGACAGGGCAATCTCCCCCAGAACGTCCTGATTGGTCGGGACTTCACGCCATCCGGCAACAGAAAGTGTCTCACGGAGAATTTCTTCTTCGACAATAGCCCGGGCAGCACTGGCCTTTGCTTCGTCGGTGCTCAGAAAGAGCATACCGACAGCGTAGTTCTTCGCCAGACGCCAGCCTTTTTCTTCCGCTACAATACGGAAGAAGCGGTCAGGCTTCTGTAACAGAAGACCACAGCCGTCACCGGTTTTACCGTCAGCCAGAATTGCACCGCGATGTTGCATTCTGGCGAGTCCATGAATGGCCGTACGTACTACTTTGTGGCTCGGTTCACCTTCTATATGGGCGATCAGTCCAAAACCACAGTTATCCTTTTCAAGGGATTTATCATACAACATTGAGTGAACCTCCCCGGGCTCTAGAGACTCTTGTTATTCCGGCAGTCAGACATGCGCAGCAGCCGCGTAAGAATGAGGCATCCGCAGATGCACAAACATGTCTTAATCGCTGCTTCTGCCATGGCGGGCTTCATCGATGTGACAAGTGTCGGGAACTTGTTACAGGGAACCTCTGCTACTGCATAAATATGGCGGACAATGAATCCGCACAGAAAGCTTCCAGTGGATTTCCAACTTATCGGGAAAGCGAGGTCAGGTCAAATAGCGACTCTTTCTGTGACGGGGGAGGGTGTTTTTTTATATATTATTGAATATCAAGTGTTTACTGGTTTTTTTATCCGGTTGTTCACACTCAGGATGCATAGGCAATTGTGAACTGTCTCACTATAGTGCGGCTTCTCAATGCCTGCACCATGCTGGTGCCGGAGTGATTTTTAGCACAAAATTCCGCGTATGCGAAAATTGCTGCATGATATCTCTGTTTTATCCAAAATCCTTATTTTCTGCGCGGTCTCAGGGATCATTAAAAATATTAATAGGCTTGCCTGATGCCTTAAGATTCACTTCTTATGAATTTATATTCATTTTGTGCTTTATGTGATGATCGCTGACCGTTACGCAGTCGCGGATGAGGATGACGGTGTCGTTCGGTAAAACACGTCCGTGGTTCCTGTCAGCCTGTTTCTGCGTTAAAAAGGTAGGATATGATGGGAGTTCACAGTCAGGGAGTGTATATGAAACAGATCAGATTACTGGCGCAATACTATGTAGATTTGATGGTCAAACTTGGCCTGGTCAGGTTTTCTTTATTACTGGCCTCAGCCTTAGTGGTACTGGCCATGATTGTCCAGATGGCCGTCACACTGGTGTTGCAGGGCAGAGTGGAGAGTATCGACGTCGTCCGTTCGGTATTTTTTGGATTACTGATCACGCCCTGGGCCGTGTACTTTCTCTCTGTGGTGGTTGATCAGCTGGAGGATTCCCGTCAGCGATTAGCCCGGCTGGTGGATAAGCTGGAAGAGATGCGTCACCGGGACCTGCAACTCAATCAGCAGCTAAAAGAAAACATTCAGCAACTCAATCAGGAAATTAACGATCGTAAAAATGCAGAGCAGGCCCGTGAACATGCCATGGATAAGCTCAAGGATGAAATGGCCAGCCGCGAAAAGACGCAGATAGAACTGGAACAGCAGTCCAGTTTCTTACGTTCGTTTCTTGATGCTTCTCCTGATCTGGTATTTTATCGCAATATTGATCGCAAGTTTTCCGGTTGTAACCGTGCCGTGGAGTTACTGGCGGGGAAAAATGAGAAACAGCTGGTCGGGCTGTCTCCGCTGGATATCTATGATGCCGATACCGCAGCCAAAATACTGGAAACGGATGAGAAGGTCTTTCGTCATAATGTTGCGCTGACCTATGAACAATGGCTGCAGTATCCGGATGGTAAAAAAGCCTGTTTCGAAATCCGTAAAGTTCCCTATTACGACCGGGTCGGCAAGCGTGCCGGCCTGATGGGCTTCGGTCGTGATATCACCGAACGTAAGCGTTACCAGGAAGCGCTGGAAAATGCCAGCCGCGAAAAAACCACCTTTATCTCGACCATCAGTCATGAGCTTCGCACGCCACTGAACGGCATTGTCGGTCTGAGCCGTATCCTGCTGGATACCGAACTGAGTCAGGAGCAGCTGAATTATCTTAATACCATCCATGTATCGGCGATCACTCTGGGGAATATTTTTAATGATGTGATCGAAATGGATAAAATTGAACGCCGCCGGGTCAGGCTCGATAATCAGCCTATCGACTTCACCGGCTTCCTGGCGGATCTCGAAAATCTCTCCGGCCTTCTGGTTCAGCCAAAAGGCCTGAAGTTCGTGATGTCCGCGCAGCAACCCTTACCCGAAACGATCGTGGCCGACGGAACACGGTTACGTCAGATCCTGTGGAACCTGATTGGTAATGCCGTGAAATTCACCCGTGAAGGCGAGATTATCGTCACCGTCACCTATGATGATGCCACGCAGAAACTGCGCTTCGATGTCAAAGATTCCGGTATCGGCATTCCGAAAAGTGAGCAGGACAAAATTTTTGCCATGTACTACCAGGTGAAGGACCAGCATGGGGGGAAACCGGCGACCGGCACCGGTATCGGCCTGGCGATTTCTTACCGCCTGGCACAGGCGATGGGAGGGGATATCACGGTCAGCAGCCATCCGGGAGAAGGCGCTTGTTTCAGTGTGGTGATTGATGCGCCAGCCCTGACCACTGTGGAAGAAGATACCGAGGAACCGGACACGATGCCTCTGCCGGCACTGCATATCCTGCTGGTTGAAGATATTGAACTGAATGTGGTCGTTGCCCGTTCTGTACTGGATAAACTGGGATGTTCCACCGATGTGGCGATGACCGGTGCAGAGGCGCTGGAGATATTCGATCCCCGGGAATTCGATATGGTACTGCTGGATATTCAGCTTCCGGATATGACCGGGCTTGATGTCGCACGCACATTGCATCAGCGTTTTGCCGGACAGGACCTGCCTCCGCTGGTGGCACTGACCGCCAATGTGCTCAAAGATAAGAAAGAGTATCTGGAGGCCGGCATGGATGATGTGTTAAGCAAACCCCTGGCGGTGCCGGCCCTGACCTCGGTGATCAGTAAATACTGGAATCCGCATCAGGAGGAGGAGGAATCGATCCCTGAACCGGCCTCTTCTGCTGAGCAGAAGCACCTCGATATCGTCATGCTGGAACAATATCTCGAGCTGGTGGGACCAAAACTTATCTACGACAGTCTGAGCATGTTCGAAAAAATGATGCCGGGCTATCTTGATGTTCTTGATTCCAACATGATGGCAAAAGATCAGAAAGGCATTGCAGAAGAGGGCCACAAAATTAAAGGGGCGGCAGGTTCTGTCGGCTTAAAATATCTGCAGGAGATTGCGCGGCAAATTCAGACGCCGGAACTTCCGGCATGGTGGGACAACGTCCAGGAATGGATCGATGAACTACGACATGAATGGCGTCATGAAGTGGATACGCTCAGGAAGTGGGTAGAAAGCAGAGAAGCAGAAAAGTAAGTGGCCGGCAGAAAAAAATGACCCCGGGTAAACCGGGGTGCGCGAAGATTGCGCCAACACCAGGGAAATGGTCACGTTGTAGCCGGATACGTAAAGTCGTTCTCCGGTAAGAACCGGGGCTACAGCGGGTATTGGATGACTGCTGCACTTACCTTAACAAAAACTGAGGTCACTTTGCCACAATTCATTAAGATTTATGATGTTGAAATCCGGCAGACGGACCGGCTATCTGCGGAGGTTTATCTTCGCTGCACCTTTTAAGGGCAGTTAACCTCCGGGCGGAAGCCGCCTGTCTGTTAAAGGAGAAAAGTGATTAACACCCTGTTTATCTCCCGAAAAAACCTTTCAATTGATGGTGTTTTTATCTGCGATTGATCTGAAACGGGATTTCACGGTTATTTATTTATAAAAACAATAAGTAAGATACCTGATACTGGCCGGCATTTCCCCCCGGGCAGGTCGTCCGCTACCCGATGAAAGGCACTTCCGCACGGTGATCACGGAGATTACCCGGAACCCGGTAGATCGATGTCAGGGTGACCCGGCCCCGGACAGAGGCATCCCGGGGCAGGCCAGCCTCTGTTTTTTCCCACTGAATGATAATTTATATTTAATTTATTGTTAAGTAAGTGATCAGCGGTAAACCGGATTAAACATTAATTTATCTTAACATTTAAACGAAGCCTAAACAGACTGGAACCGATTCCTTAGTGGCGTGAAGTGATTGATGTTATTGATATAATTATTCTATCCCTTAGTAATTTTTGCCATATTCAGGATATTATTCACACTGAATAATGAGATTTTTCAGAAAATAGGATTGGAAAGTTTATACAAACCACCCGCAGGATGATCATCAATGAACTGCGGTTATATCAGAACAGACCTGCTGCAGGAGCCGATTCATGACAAGTAAAAAGGGATTCCGGTACAGACTTAAACGACGTTTATTGCTGACAGTCACCGGGATTATTGCCACGGTGATTGTGGCAATCCTGGTTTTTTCGGTAGTCCCGGTGCCCTTTTCGGCAGTGATGGCGGAGCGTCAGGTCAGTGCACTCGTCTCAGGGGATACGGATTACCGTGCCCGTTCCCGTTGGGTCAGCATGTCGGAGATCTCTCCCTGGATGCCGCTGGCTGTGATTGCCGGGGAAGATCAGAAATTTCCGGAGCATTGGGGATTCGATTTTGCGGCAGTACAGTCGGTGCTGGATAGTCGTCAGCGGGGAGAAATACGGGGCGCTTCGACACTGTCTCAGCAAACGGCTAAAAATATGTTTCTCTGGGACGGACGCAGTTGGTTACGTAAAGGGCTGGAGGCCGGGCTGACTGTCGGGCTGGAAACCCTCTGGGGTAAGAAAAGGATACTGACGGTCTATCTGAATATTGCTGAGTTCGGACCGGGGATTTTTGGGGTGGAAATGGCCTCGGAAACCTATTTCCATAAACATGCCAGCCAGCTGACCCGTCAGGAAGCTGCATTACTGGCTGCTATCTTACCGAATCCTATTCTCTACCATGCCGATGCTCCCTCGGTCTATGTCCGTGGACGGCAGCAGTGGATCTCCCGACAAATGGAACAGTTAGGCGGTACCGGTTTTCTGGAAAAATATCATCTGTACTGACCTGATGCCGGGTTAATCTTCATCAAACCCGGCGTTGAACAGTTCGACCACCGCCTGCAGTGCCCGCGCTTCATCCGGTCCGCTGGCTTCAACTTCAATCTGTCCGCCTTGTGCCGAATCCAGCATCAGCAGGGCGATAACACTGCTGGCATCGGCCTCGGTACCCGCTTCGTTACGCAGGATCACTTCGCAATCAAAACTCTGGACCAGTTCGAATAATTTCATTGCCGGCCGGGCATGCATCCCCAGCTTATTTCTGATTTTTACTGATTCTTTCACTGTCATATTTTTTTCTTTTCCAAGGTGCGATGCCGTGACTGAACATTCTTGCCACGTGAACGGAAATAGGCCGCCAGTTGCTCTGCAATATAGACGGAACGGTGTTTTCCGCCAGTACAACCGATAGCCACTGTCAGATAACTTCGGTTGTTGGTTTCCAGCATCGGAAGCCAGAGCTCAAGATAACTGCGGGTCTGATAAATGAAATTATGGACTTCAGTATGGCGGTCAAGAAAATCGATCACCGGACGGTCCAGGCCGGTGAGGGGTCTCAGCGCCGGATCCCAGTGAGGATTCGGCAGAAAGCGGACGTCGAAGACATAATCGGCATCGATCGGAATACCGTATTTGAAACCAAAGGATTCGAACACTATGGTCAGCTCACGCTCACGTTTACCCAGCAAGCGCGCCCGCAGCATTTCGGCCAGTTCGTGGACCGACATTTCAGAGGTATCGATGATCAGGTCGGCTCTGGCGCGCAGAGGCTCAAGCAGATTGCTCTCCTCGTCGATGGCATTTTCCAGCGACAGGTTTCTGCTGGAAAGCGGGTGCAGCCGCCGGGTATCGCTGTAACGGCGGATCAGCGTATTGCGGTCAGCGTCCAGAAACAGTAATTGCGGAGTAAATTTGTCAGACAGATGACTAAATGCGTGTTCGAAAATTTCCGGAGATTCCGGCATATTGCGGACATCAATACTGACAGCCGCAGAGATATTCTGCTTCGCCAGTGAATTGGCCAGCTCAGGCAGTAAATCGACGGGCAGGTTATCGACACAATAAAAGCCCATATCTTCAAGGGCGCGGAGTGCGACAGATTTTCCCGACCCGGAACGCCCACTGACGATCATCAGAACCATGACCTTTCTCCCGTAATGATCCCGGATAACAGTAATACGTGGCCGGAATTATTCTTCCGTGCGCTGCTGCTCATCCATAATAATGTCATAGAGTTCCTGATCGCTTTGTGCCGCCCGCAAGCGTCTGCAGATATTCTTTTCTGCCAGGCGTTTGGCTACCTGGGATAATGTATGCAAGTGCGTTTTGCATTGGTCCGCCGGAACCAGCAGGGCAAATAACAAATCAACCGGCTGATTATCAACGGCATCGAATGAAATAGGATGCTCAAGGTGGATGAACACACCAATGGTTCTTAATGTGTCTTCTTCCAGTTTGCCATGGGGGATAGCAATGCCATTGCCGATACCCGTGCTTCCCATCCTTTCACGATTCAGGATCGTTTCAAAAATGGTCTGGTGTGGCAGATTCAGCTGTGCTGCAGCCAGCTCGCTGATAATCTCCAGTGCCCGTTTTTTACTCTGGCAGTGCACATTGTTGCGTGTACATTCCGGGGTAAGCACCTGGCTAAGTTCAAGTGTCAGTTCACTATTCATATAATTTCACTTGCAGATTCATCTGGCCACTATTGTGGTTATCGGTTGCCCTGTATGCCGCCACAGTGACAGACCGGGGTCTGTCTGTAAACGTCAGGACAAAAACAGCCGCGGAGTTGTCTGGACTGTTGCCCTTTACTGCACTGCGCCGGACTGCCTGTACGGCTGCAGCATGTCTTGATTCCGGCTTACCTGCCGTAGGGGCTTCCCGGCGGATGCCGGCCACCGCTCATCCGGGGGGCATCCGCCGGGGAGTACTGTACACCCCAGGCACGATGTTCTCTGTGACTGAGTGAACACTGACCACCGCGGATCGCGTTAACCCCGGGCGATTCTTCGGTAAACCCTGCCACAGCGTAGCAAACCTTTTTTCGCTAAACTGATGCGGAGGTTCCGTTATTTCTTCCCGGTGATCGCTACCGGTGGTGACACCGGCCCGCGAGACTGTCACGTTAAAGCAGCTGTTTACGCTGGTTTGACGGTGGGATAGATAATGATTCGCGATACTTAGCGACGGTTCGCCTTGCCACCATAATGCCCTGTTCAGATAACATAGTGGTGAGTTTACTGTCACTCAAGGGCTTTACGGGGTTTTCCGTTGAAATTAATTTTTTCACCAGGGCCCTGATCGCCGTGGAGGATGCTTCACCGCCACCTTCAGTATTCACATGGCTTGAGAAAAAGTACTTCAGCTCAAAGATGCCCCGTGGACTGTGCAGGTATTTCTGGGTCGTCACGCGTGAGATAGTGGATTCATGCATTTCTACGGCCTGGGCAATGTCTGCCAGGACCATTGGCCGCATATATTCTTCACCCTGCTCGAAAAAAGCCTGTTGCTGCTCGACAATACAGCGGGAAACTTTCAGCAGTGTATCGTTACGGCTTTCGAGGCTCTTAATCAGCCAGCGGGCTTCCTGTAAGTTATTACGGATAAATTGATTATCGCTATCGTTACGGGCACCGCCGCTCATGGCGGCATACTGCTGATTAATGCGTAATCCTGGCAGGCTGTCGGTATTGAGTTCGACGGTCCACTGGCTGCCTGACTTACGCACCAGGACATCGGGGATCACATACTCTGACTCACCGGTATTAATAGACTGGCCCGGTCGCGGGTCCAGAGACTGGATCAGCAGCATCGCCTCTTTCAGCACATCTTCTTTGAGCCGGGTCACGCGCATCAGACTACGGAAATCATGGTTCGCCAGAAGATCCAGATGCCCGCGGACAATCAGGCGCGCCTCTTCCAGCATCGGGGTTTCAGGAGCAAACTGAGAAAGCTGAATCAACAGACACTCTTTTAAATCTCTGGCGCCGACACCGATAGGGTCGAAATGCTGGATACGCTTTAAGACTGCTTCGACCTCTTCAGGGGTCAGTTCGTCATCACCCATACTTTCCAGAATGTCATCCAGCGGAACGGTCAGATATCCCGTGGTATCAATCGCATCAACAATAGAGGTCGCTATCGCGCGGTCAGTATCACTGAACGGCGTCAGTTCCATTTGCCATATCAGGTAATCCTGCAGGGATTGTGTCGTTTCGCCCTGATAGAGAGGCAATTCATCATCCTGATAGTCTGTGCCTGTTCCGGAGGGCGTCCCTGCAGTATAGATTTCATCCCAGGTCGCATCCAGAGGAAGCTCTTCCGGCATATCTTTTTGTTCCAGGGCTTCCCGTGTATCCAGGGATGCGCTTTCACCTGACTCCTCAGCATCGACCTCGTTGAGTATCTCTGTTTGTTCCAGTAACGGATTACTTTCCAGAGCTAATTGTAATTCTTGTTGTAACTCGAGCGTCGACAGTTGCAACAGCCGTATCGCCTGCTGCAACTGGGGGGTCATTGCCAGTTGTTGGCTGAGTCTGAATTGCAAACTTTGCTTCATAGTGAGGCGTGCATTTCCTGAAAAAATATCAATAAGAACACATTACCAGAATCAGAGTCGGAACTCTTCACCGAGATAAACGCGTTTAACCTGCTCGTCGGCCAGAATATCTTCCGGAGTGCCGTGAGCGATTAATTTACCCTGACTCACGATATAAGCGCGTTCACACACCGCGAGTGTTTCACGGACATTGTGGTCAGTGATGAGTACGCCCAGACCGCTGTCACGCAGATGCTCAATAATTTTTTTGATATCAATGACCGAGATAGGATCAACGCCGGCAAAAGGCTCATCGAGCAGGATAAATTTGGGGTTAGCGGCCAGAGCTCGGGCAATTTCAACACGGCGACGTTCCCCGCCGGAAAGGGCCTGTCCCAGACTGTCGCGCAGATGTTCAATATGGAACTCTTCCATCAGCTCGTTAGCACGATCTGCCCGCTGCTCTGCGCTCAGATCCTTACGGATCTGCAGCACCGCCATCAGGTTATCGTAAACACTCAGGCGACGAAAAATAGAGGCCTCCTGGGGAAGATATCCGATACCCCGGCGGGCCCGGGCGTGCAGTGGCAGTAAACTGATATCATCACTATCGATAACAATCCGGCCTGCATCGCGGGGAACAATACCGACAACCATATAGAAGGTGGTGGTTTTCCCGGCCCCGTTAGGGCCCAGCAAACCGACAATTTCACCGGAGTTGACTTGCAGGCTCACATCCTCAACCACACGTCGGCCTTTGTATGCTTTTGCCAGGTTCTCTGCAATTAAAGTCGCCATAAGTATTATTGACTCTGTTTAGGGGATTTCGTGGTTTTAGGGTTCTGTAATTCAGAGGGCACCAGTGTGGTGGTGACACGTTTTTGTGGCCCCTGGCTGTCAGCCTGCATTTTTTGCAGTTTCACCAGATAAGTAATGCGGTCACCCTGAATATTGCTGTTCAGCTGCTGGATATACGCATTGCCGGTCAGTTCAACCATATCTTTCGCCAGATCATAATGTAATTTGGCGGCATGACCTTTGACCGGTTTACCGTTGTCCTGCATCTGATAAAAAGTCGCCGGATTACCGTAGGCATCCACCAGGGTTTTTTTACTATCTCCGCCCGGACGGGTGACCACCACCTTATCCGCAGTGATCCTGATCGTTCCCTGAGTAATGATCACATTGCCGGTAAAGGTCGCCACATTGCCCTGCATATCCATTGACTGGTTTTCCGAGGTGACATTCACCGGTTTATCGGAATCCCCTGTCACGGCCAGTGCAGGCAGACTACAGGCCAGCAGTGTACTGATCAGCAACAACCTGATGCTATTAGTGTTGGTTTTGAATTTCATAGTAGGTTTTGACCTTTTCAATTAATTCGGCTGTTTTTGCGCGTAAATTACCCCGCATCTTCATCCCTGTAGAGTGGAAATCCTGGCCGTAAAGAGTGACCTGGTCATCGGAGGTCACATCCTGAGTGACGAGGTTAATCTGCGCATTATCCGTCGTTATCCGTTCAATTTTTGCATTCGGGCTTAAGGCCCGCACTTCCACGTGCCCGTACAGATACAGCATCCGGTTTTGGGTTAATTTTGCTTTATCTGCTTTGACTGACCATGCCGGCGCTTTTTGCGGGTCAAACGTCGTCATGACAGGGTTATCAAACCAGCTGACGCGGGCCGTATCAAAATAAGCCACTTTTGCTGAATCCAGCGTATAGGCGAGCCCGCCCTCCGGGTTATAGACCACCGTATGGGTGCTGGCGGTGGTATAGGTCGGGCTTTGATCATCTGCGACCACTGCGGGTGAAGATGATTCCTGATTTGTCAGGTTCCAGCCAATCAAGACCACTGCAATAATGGCCAGCAGCAGGGTGATCCAGCGTCTGGTTTTACTCATATCGATAACCCTTTGGCATCCTCGAATTTGTCTTGTGCCATCAAAATAAGATCACAAATTTCCCTTACCGCGCCACGGCCACCGTTGATACGTGTGACATAATCTGCACGCTGGAGTAATAAGGGATGGGCATCCGCCACCGCAACACTGAGACCGACCTCTGCCATGACCGGCCAGTCGATCAAATCATCGCCAATATAGGCGACCTGGTCCGGACGGAGCGACAGTTTATCCAGAAGATCGCGAAAGGCCAAAATCTTATCTGATTGTCCCTGGTAGAGGTGGCCGATGCCTAGTGTACGGCAGCGATCTTCCAGTAATCCGGCCTTACGTCCGGTAATGATCGCCACTTCCACCTCATTGGTTAACAGACAGCGGATCCCATAGCCGTCACGGACATTGAAGGCTTTCAGTTCTTCTCCGCTGTTCCCCATATAGATCAATCCGTCAGACATCACACCGTCAACATCACAGATCAATAATTTTATTCCGGCGGCAGCGGTCATCACGGCCCGACGGACAGGCCCGTAACAGGTTTCAACGGGTAATTCAGTATTCATTCTCTTATCCTGCTCAGACGACACCGGCACGCAACATATCATGCATATGTACCACACCCACCAAACGATTGTTATCCGCAACCAGTAACGAGGTGATATTTTTACTTTGCATAACATTTAGCGCATCAACAGCCAGCATATTAGATGTTACGCGGATCCCCCCCGGGGTCATGACATTATCTATCAGCGTTGACTGGAAGTTGATCCCCATATCGATGACCCGACGTAAATCACCGTCGGTAAAGATACCCGCTATCGTCATATCCTCCTCAACGATCACCGTCATACCCATTTTCTTACGGGTGATCTCCAGCAGGGCATCACGCAGTGATGCATGGCGCGGAACGCAGGGCATTTCCGTACCGGCATGCATCACATCGCTGACGTGCAGCAAAAGCTTTCTGCCTAATGCCCCGCCGGGATGCGAGAGGGCAAAATCATTGGCCGTAAAACCGCGGGCTTCCAGTAAGGCAACGGCCAGCGCATCTCCCATTACCAGCGTCGCCGTGGTGCTGCTGGTGGGGGCCAGGCCCAGCGGGCAGGCTTCCTGAGGAACCCTGACGGTTAAGTGCAAATCGGCGGCTTTCGCCATGGCACTTTCCGGCCGGCTGCTCAGGCAGATTAACGTAATTTTCAGTCGTTTGATCACCGGGACCAGCGCCAGGATCTCGTGAGACTCCCCGCTGTTGGAGATGGCGAGTACCACATCCTCCGGGCCGACCATGCCCAGGTCGCCGTGGCTGGCCTCCGCAGGATGGACAAAAAACGCCGGTGTACCGGTGCTGGCAAAGGTCGCGGCCATTTTTCGGGCAATGTGGCCGGATTTCCCCATCCCCATCACCACGACTTTACCTCGACAATGGTAAAGGATGTCACAGGCGCTGGAAAAATCCTCGTTAATATACTGGTCCAGTTGTTCAAGACCTTCGCGTTCGATACGCAGAACGTTTTTTCCGGCTTTTCTGAAATCAAAACCAGAGCTTGTCGGTTGTTCAGACATTCCAGAGTCCTTTTATTGATTATTCATCATCGGATAAACCCAGAGCATGGCGGCCCAGACAATAAATCCGCACAACAGAAAAGCTCCGGTGAGACGACCGATACGCCGGTCTTTTCTCAGGCAAATGACCGCAAAAAGTGTACTGACCCCGAGCATGACCCAATAATCCCGCGAAAAAGCATTACTGTCGATACTGCCCGGACTGACCAGTGCCGGAAGCCCCAGAACAATGGCCGTATTGTAAATATTAGCACCCAACAGGTTGCCGACGGCGATATCACCTTCTCCTTTCAGAGTTCCGGCAATGACGGTGGCCAGTTCCGGCAGGCTGGTACCGATGGAGATAAAAAACAGCGACATCAGCAGTTCACTGATCCCCAGATAATCTGCCACCACTGTCGCGTTATCCAGTATCATCCGCGTGGCCACCGGCAACAGGACCAAAGCGACCCCGAGCCACAGGCAAGCCACCGTATTACCGGCATCTTCGCCCGGCAGTTCGGCTAACTGCTCACGCGTCAGTGAGTCGCCGGTGGCTGCCTGGGTTTTGTTGGCCAGCCGGATAATACCCCACAGATAAATGACAGCCATGGCTAACAGACAAAAACCTTCGCTCCGGGTCAGAAAATTATCGGCCAGTAATAGCCCGCAAAGCAGCGTCACCAGTAGCATCAGGGGCAGTTCCCGGCGCAAAAGGGCCGAGTTGATTTTCAGAGGATGGAGCAATGCAGCCCCCCCCAGAATTAATAAAATGTTGGTAATATTGGAACCCAGGGCGATGCCGACAGAAAAGTCGCGTAATCCATGCTGTGCCGCAGATAACGAAAGAATGATCTCTGGCAGTGAGGTCCCGATACCGACGACTGTCATACCAATAATCAGCGGAGGGATCCCGAGAGACCGGCATAAAATGGAGGCACTGAATACCAGCCGGTCGGCGCCATAAGCCAGCAGCAGTAAACCAAGAACCAGCAGGACAATCGCGACAAGCATGGGTATTCCTTTGCCAAAGTGGCCGTGATACCGGAGCGCGGTGTCAGGGCAAAAACAGGGTTCAACATTATCAGGGGCTGATTTTGACTGCCGGAAGGCGAAAAGTAAATTTTATGACTGAATTACACAAACCTGGCCTGTAATTTTCTGTAAAAATAGCGTGGTGCTATCCTCATGGCTGGCATCATAATCAATTAAAAAGCCCGAACACCTGTAAGGGGTCACTATGGTTCAGCAACACAAAGGATTAGTGGAAATCCGCGGGATGAGTTTCTCCCGGGGGAACCGCAAAATCTTTGATGACATTACCCTGACGGTTCCTGAAGGGAAAATTACCGCCATTATGGGGCCGTCGGGTATCGGTAAAACGACATTATTGCGCCTGATCGGCGGGCAATTATCGCCGGATAACGGAGATATTTTCTTCCGTGATGACAATATTCCGACATTGTCCCGCAGGAAGTTATACGACGTCCGTAAAAAGATGAGCATGTTATTCCAGTCAGGGGCACTGTTTACCGATCTCACTGTCTACGAAAACGTGGCCTGGCCTTTGCGTGAGCATACCCGGTTACCCCCGGAATTATTGCATACCACGGTGATGATGAAGCTGGAGGCCGTCGGATTGCGGGGAGCTGAGGAGCTGACCCCGGCAGAGTTATCGGGTGGTATGGCCCGGCGTGTTGCCCTGGCGCGCGCGATCGCGCTGGATCCTGAACTCATTATGTTTGATGAACCTTTCGTCGGGCAGGATCCCATCACGATGGGGGTGCTGGTGAAACTGATTGATGAGCTTAATCATGCACTTGGCCTGACCTGCATCGTGGTTTCTCACGATGTGCCTGAAGTACTGAGTATTGCTGACTATGCTTATATTGTGGCAGGACAGCATATAATTGCGCAGGGTAGCCCCGAAGCATTACGGGAAACGCCTGATCCCCGTGTCCGTCAGTTTATCGATGGCCATGCGGATGGTCCGGTACCTTTCCGGTATCCGGCCGGTGACTATCTCACCGATTTGCTAAGCTCCGGGAGGCATTAACGACATGTTGTTAAAGGCAGTAGCGTCATTAGGACGTTGGGGAATTAAGAGCTGCACATCGTTTGGCAGGGCAGGCCTGATGCTATTTCACGCGCTGGTGGGCAAACCGGCGTTTGTTAAACACGGCCGGCTGGTTATCCGGCAGATTTACAGCGTGGGTGTGCTTTCTTTGCTGATTATTCTGGTTTCCGGCCTGTTTATCGGCATGGTGCTGGGGCTGCAGGGGTATCTGGTCTTAAAAACCTACGGCGCAGAAACCAGCCTGGGTATGGTCGTTGCGCTCTCGTTATTGCGTGAACTGGGACCGGTCGTTACCGCATTACTGTTTGCCGGACGGGCCGGGTCAGCATTAACCGCTGAAGTCGGACTGATGAAAGCGACAGAGCAGTTATCCAGCATGGAAATGATGGCCGTGGATCCTCTCCGGCGTGTGGTGGCTCCCCGTTTCTGGGCCGGGGTCATCAGTATGCCATTACTGGCCATCATGTTCACCGCGGTCGGTATCGCCGGGGGGGCTCTGGTAGGTGTGGACTGGAAAGGGATCGATCCCGGTTTCTTCTGGTCAGCCATGCAGGGTGCCGTCGATTTCCGCGTGGATATTATTAATTGTGTGGTGAAAAGCATCATCTTCGCCATCGCAGTTTCATGGATAGCGTTATTTAACGGCTATGACGCTGTTCCGACGTCTGAGGGGATCAGTCGTGCCACCACCCGTACGGTAGTACACTCATCCCTGGCCATACTTGGGTTAGATTTTGTGCTGACAGCACTGATGTTTGGGAATTAACGCAATGCAAAGTAAAAAAAGTGAAATCTGGGTAGGTATTTTCCTGTTGCTGGCACTGGTCGCTGCGCTGTTTCTCTGCCTGCGCGTCGCTAATCTGAAATCCTTTGGCACAGAACCGACGTGGAAATTATATGCGACCTTTGACAATATCGGGGGCCTTAAAGTCAACTCTCCGGTGAAAATCGGCGGTGTGGTCATCGGCAGAGTCACCAACATCTCTCTGGATGACAGCACGCTGTCACCGAAAGTTACGATGGCGATTGATGATGCGTATGCCGGAAAAATTCCGGATACCAGCTCGCTGGCGGTACGTACACAGGGTCTGTTAGGCGAGCAATTCCTGGCGCTTAACCTCGGCTTCAATGATCCGGATTTGGGTTCTGCTATCCTTAAGAATGGCGACACGCTGCGTGATACAAAATCGGCAATGGTGCTTGAAGATCTGATTGGACAGTTCCTGTACAAAAACGGTAACGGTAGCAGTGATAAAGATCAAAGTGCTTCGCCTGACAGCAATGGCCCATCAGCGCCGGCGCCAACTCACTAAGAGGAAAGTTTATATGTTAGTCAAACGTCTGTTAATGGCAGCGATGCTGGTAACACTGCCGGTAGCAGCGGTGAATGCCGCTGAGACCACTCCGGCGAGCACCCAGGTTGATCAGAGTAACCCTTACACACTGATGGATCAGGCGGCCGCAAAAACGTTTACCCGTCTGAAGAATGAACAGGCGAAGATTAAGCAGAACCCGGATTACCTGCGTGAAATTGTCCAGCAGGAACTGATGCCTTATGTCCAGGTAAAATATGCCGGTGCGCTGGTACTGGGCCGTTTCTACAACCAGGCGACCCCGGCACAACGCGACGCTTATTACAAAGCTTTCGGTGATTACCTGGATCAGGCCTACGGCCAGGCCCTGGCGCTGTATCACGGACAGACTTATCAGATTGAGTCTCCGCAACCGCTGGGCAATGCTAATCTGGTCGCTATTCGTGTCACCATTATCGACCCGAATGGCCGTCCGCCGGTCCGGCTGGATTTCCAGTGGCGTAAAAATTCCCGCACCGGGGCATGGCAGGCCTATGACATGGTGGCAGAAGGGATCAGCATGATCACCACGAAACAGAATCAGTGGGGAGACTTACTGCGCACCCAGGGTATCGATGCGCTGACTGCACAACTGAAACAGTACGCAGCCCAGCCCATTTCACTGAATCAGCAAAACTGATGAGTGATACGTTGCATTGGCAGCAACAGGACCGCGCGTTGCTGCTCAGTGGCAAACTGGACCACGAAACACTGCTCCCGCTGTGGGAGCAGAAAGAGAAGGTGGTGCAGGGGGTGTCAGAGATTAATGTGTCCGGATTAAAACGGGTCGATTCGGCGGGACTGGCGCTGCTGGTTCACCTGCAAAATATTGCCTCCCGTTCCGGTCAGCCGGTAGTATTTCAGGGTATCTCTGATAAATTACAGTCACTGATCACACTGTATAATCTTCAACAGATTATTGTTTCTGCTGAAGAAAGCCGATAAAGAATGCGGCACTGATGAAAAGCCCCTGCCTCAGGCAGGGGCTTTTGTGTATTTAAGATAAAGCTGCTTTCTACTAAGATATGGGCTGATTATGATTAACGGAAGCTGAATGCAATGGAAAATAATGAAATTCAGGCAGTATTAATGCAGGCCTTGTCGCTGGATGAAGTCCATGTCAGCGGTGACGGTAGCCATTTCCAGGTGATCGCCGTCGGTGAACTTTTTGAACCGATGAGCCGGGTAAAAAAGCAGCAGGCTGTGTATGCCCCGTTGATGGAATATATTGCGGATAACCGTATTCATGCGTTATCCATAAAAGCATATACCCCTGCTGAATGGGCCCGTGATCGTAAGCTGAATGGTTTCTGATTCAGGCTGCGTAATTACAGGCTGGCAGGTCTTGCCTATTATGATTGTTAATTGAGAGCCGTGTTAATGGATAAGTTTCGAGTACAGGGTCCCACCCGCTTAAGTGGTGAAGTTACCATTTCCGGTGCGAAAAATGCCGCACTACCTATTCTTTTTGCCGCATTGCTGGCAGAAGAACCGGTAGAAATAAAAAATGTCCCTAAACTGCGTGACATTGATACCACCATGAAGTTGCTAAGTCAGCTTGGGGTAAAAGCAGAACGCAATGGTGCTGTCCATCTGGATGCCAGCGGGGTTAACATTTTTTGCGCCCCTTATGACCTCGTAAAAACCATGCGTGCGTCTATCTGGGCTCTGGGACCGCTGGTGGCTCGTTTTGGTCAGGGACAGGTCTCCTTACCCGGCGGATGTGCTATCGGGGCTCGGCCGGTAGACCTGCATATCAGCGGCCTGGAGCAGCTGGGTGCGGAGATCAAACTGGAAGAAGGCTATGTCAAAGCATCTGTGGATGGGCGTCTGAAGGGTGCGCATATTGTGATGGATAAGGTCAGTGTAGGTGCGACCGTTACCATCATGAGTGCCGCGACCCTGGCTGAAGGGACGACGGTGATTGAAAACGCCGCGCGTGAGCCGGAAATTGCCGATACTGCCAGCTTCCTGAACACCATCGGTGCCAAAATCTCCGGTGCCGGAACGGACCGGATTGTCATCGAAGGTGTTGAGCGTCTGGGCGGCGGTAGCTATGAAGTGGTACCAGACCGTATCGAGACCGGAACCTTCCTGATTGCTGCGGCGATTTCCGGAGGAAAAGTGCTCTGCCATAAAACCCGTCCCGAAACGCTGGATGCCGTCCTGGCCAAGCTGCGTGAAGCAGGCGCGGATATCGAAACCGGTGCAGACTGGATAAGCCTGGATATGCACGGGCGTCGTCCGAAAGCGGTCAATATCCGTACCGCGCCGCATCCCGGGTTCCCGACCGACATGCAGGCACAGTTCACACTGCTTAATCTGGTGGCAGAAGGGACCGGTGTTATTACCGAAACCATCTTCGAAAACCGTTTTATGCACATTCCGGAGCTGATCAGGATGGGAGCCCATGCCGAGATCGAGAGTAACACCGCCATTTGTCATGGTGTGGAAAAACTCTCCGGTGCGCAGGTCATGGCGACCGATCTGCGGGCTTCCGCCAGTCTTGTATTGGCAGGATGTATTGCAGAAGGTGAAACGCAGGTGGATCGTATTTACCATATCGACCGTGGGTACGAGCGCATTGAAGATAAACTGCGTGCGTTAGGTGCCAATATTGAACGTGTGCATGGTGATGAAGAGTATCCCCACGCGGAATAACGGGTGATAATCTCTGAAAAAGGCCTGACTTTCCTGTTCAGGCCTTTTTTATGGCGTCTCCGCGAGGACGGCAGGCCTTTTCGGGCAAGCGGCCTCGCGGGGCTACCCCTGCTGGCGCGTTAGCTCACTGGCGGGGCTGCAAGCGTTATGGTGTGCTGTTGGTGGCCGGCGGAGTGGTGTTCCGGTCATGATGAGGCAGACGGCGCATCAGTTTTTCCCGATCCAGTAGCTCATGGGTCACCGGATGATAATACCGGCTCGGCCAAATCTCGGCCGGGTGGATATCAATGGCGCGGGCGATCAGCCACTCTCCTTTAGGCCAGGGACGGGATAAGGCATTGGCCAGGGTGGAAGAGCTTAACCCGGCATTACGTGAGACTTCCGCCAGTGAAGTCCCTTTTTTTCTCAATGCGGCAATAATGTCTGCAGTGTGCCAGTCCGTTTTTTGCGTATTCATCCTCTCTCCTTTTCAGATGTTAGTGATGCTATCGAAATATGTATCGCATCTGCTTACGCGATAAAATTACACCTCTTTTGGAAATAGGTATATCAAAAACAGTCGTATAATTTTATAAAAGTAGTCATAAAAACTGCTGATTTGGAGTGTGAGTCGCAAAAATCGAGAAAATATAATGATAAATATCTGGAGCTTTCCGGAACTTTCTCTGAAAGAAAGACCGTAACTGACTGTCCAGGGACGAAAAAAAAGCCCGTACAGGGCTTTTTTGTTGAATGAGTCATCAGGATCGTCAGGGATCACCGGCTCAGTCAGGATCCTTTTTCAGGATCAATAGTCACGCTGAACAGACATATGCGCCAGTGACTCAAGGGCCTGACGCCATGGCGTCTGTGGCAGTACCTGTAAAGCAGCAATCGCTTTATCGGCTTCTGCTTCGGCACGCTGACGGGTCCATTCCAGCGAACCGCACTGCTGCATCGTTGCCTGAACCTCTTCTAACAGGTGACGGCCATTACCCTGTTCAATTGCCTGACGGATCATCGCGGACTGTTCGGCATTCCCGTGCTTCATCGCATGTAGCAGGGGCAGGGTGGGTTTACCTTCACTCAGGTCATCACCGACATTTTTACCCAGCGCAGCATTATCCGCGCTGTAATCCAGCAGATCATCAATCAGCTGAAATGCGGTCCCGATATAGCGCCCGTAGTCGCGCAGTGCCTGTTCCTGCGCATCCGTAGCCTCCGCGAGGATAGCAGACGTCTGTGCAGCCGCTTCAAATAACCGGGCCGTTTTACTGTAGATAACCCGCATATAGCTCTCTTCAGTAATATCCGGATCGTTACAGTTCATCAGCTGCAGCACTTCACCTTCTGAAATGACATTCACCGCTTCAGACATTAAGGCGAGGATCTTCAGGGATCCCAGCGAGGTCATCATCTGAAAGGCGCGGGTGTAGATAAAATCCCCGACCAGTACACTGGCGGCATTACCGAAGGCTGCATTAGCGGTGGCTTTGCCACGGCGCATATCGGATTCATCGACCACATCATCGTGAAGCAATGTCGCAGTATGGATAAATTCGATCAGCGCGGCATTAAGAATATGTTGATCATTCTGATAGCCAAGTGCCCGCGCAGACAGTACCGCAATCATCGGACGAATACGTTTACCACCACCGCTGACAATGTAATGACCTAACTGACTGATAAGCGCGACATCGGAGTCAAGCTGGTCAAGAATAGTCTGATTGACGGCCGCCATATCTGCGGAAGTAAGTTCTGTAATTTGTTCTAAGTTCATACGTCTGTTCAGTTTTGACCCGGTTTTAGCCCTTACAGGGCTTTTTAAACAAGAGTGCTCAGATAGCGTCATCGGTCTGTATCTGAATAAATTTCTCTGTCGGCAGTCGTGGCAGTCTCAGGCAGGATGAACACTGCGCCAGTGAACCACTGATGACACCCATTGTACTTGAAAATCGGTTACAGGAAACACCCGGCTGTGCCCTGTGTTTTTTTTCTGCAATACAGCGCAAAGTAGGCTTGTCTTCTGTCGGATATTTGCGTAGAATTCGCGCCCTATTGTGAATATTTATAGCGCCGCCTGATTTTATCATAAGGGCTAGCGCAGAAGCGGAGTTTATATGTACGCGGTTTTCCAAAGTGGTGGTAAACAACACCGAGTAAGCGAAGGTCAGACCGTTCGCCTGGAAAAGCTTGACATCGCAACCGGTGAAACTATCGAGTTTGACCAGGTTCTGATGATTGCAAACGGCGAAGAAGTTACCATTGGTGCGCCACTGGTTTCTGGTGGTGTTATCAAAGCTGAAGTCGTTGCTCACGGTCGTGGCGAGAAAATTAAGATTGTTAAGTTTCGTCGTCGTAAACACCACCGTAAGCAGCAGGGTCACCGTCAGTGGTTCACTGATGTGAAGATCACTGGCATCAGCGCTTAATAGGAGATTTGACAAATGGCTCATAAAAAGGCTGGCGGCTCCACACGTAACGGTCGCGATTCCAATGCAAAACGTCTGGGCGTAAAACGTTTCGGCGGTGAAACTGTACTGGCTGGTAGCATCATCGTTCGTCAGCGCGGAACTAAGTTCCACGCAGGCGCTAACGTAGGTTGTGGTCGTGACCACACCCTGTTTGCTACTGCAAACGGTCAGATTAAATTCGAAGTTAAAGGTCCTGACAACCGTAAATACGTAAGCATCGTTGCTGAGTAATTATGGCAAGACCCGGACAGTCTGATGACCGTCTGACACAACGAATTAAAGCCCCGCAGCTTTTGCGGGGCTTTTTACATTCTGCTGTCATGAACGCAGAAAGCCCGCGTTTTTCAGCAGAATGCTGTACACTTGACAGAAACCTACAGAATACTGATATCACTGGTTTGAATACCGGTATTATCCGCCGCCGGTCAGCTGAGTCGACCCTGGCGGGCCCGTCTGGCAGGCTGTTGACCTGACAGGCGCAAGAGTGACGGAGAAGAAAGATGAAGTTTGTTGATGAAGCGACAATCCTGGTCGTTGCCGGTGACGGCGGTAATGGTTGCGTCAGCTTCCGCCGGGAAAAATACATTCCTAAAGGTGGCCCTGATGGCGGCGATGGCGGAGACGGCGGTGACGTCTGGCTGCTGGCCGATGAGAACCTTAACACCCTGATTGATTATCGCTTTGAAAAAGCCTTCCGCGCTGAGCGTGGCCAGAATGGCCAGAGCCGTGACTGTACCGGTAAGCGTGGTAAAGATGTCATCATCAAAGTCCCGGTCGGTACCCGTATTATCGACCAGGATACCGGGGAAACCATGGGCGATATGACCCGTCACGAACAGCGTCTGATGGTCGCTAAAGGTGGCTGGCATGGCCTGGGTAACACCCGCTTCAAATCCTCCGTTAACCGTACACCTCGTCAGAAAACGATGGGGACACCGGGTGAAAAACGTGACCTGCAGCTGGAGCTGATGCTGCTGGCCGATGTCGGGATGCTGGGCCTGCCGAATGCCGGTAAATCGACCTTCATCCGTTCGGTCTCTGCGGCGAAGCCGAAAGTGGCCGATTACCCGTTCACCACCCTGGTACCGAGCCTGGGCGTGGTACGTATGGATCACGAGCAGAGCTTTGTCGTGGCAGATATCCCGGGCCTGATCGAAGGGGCTGCCGATGGTGCCGGATTAGGGATCCGCTTCCTGAAGCACCTGGAGCGTTGCCGTGTGCTGCTGCACCTGATCGACATCGCGCCTATCGATGAATCCGATCCGGTAGAGAATGCCCGTATCATCCTCGGCGAGCTGGAAAAATACAGCGATAAACTGTACAGCAAGCCGCGCTGGCTGGTGTTCAATAAAACTGACCTGCTGGATAAAGAAGAGGCTGAAAGCCGCGCTAAAGCGATTGCAGACGCCCTGGGCTGGGACGATAAATATTATCTGATCTCTGCTGCCAGCCGTGACGGTGTGAACGCCCTGTGCTGGGATGTCATGAGCTTTATTAAAGCCAACCCGAAAGAGGCTGAGCTTGAAGAGAAGCAACCCGAGAAAGTGGAATTCATGTGGGATGACTATCACCGTGAAGCGCTGGAAAGCGGCGCGCAGGAAGTTGAAGAAGATGATGAAGACTGGGATGACTGGGACGAAGATGATGATGAAGGGGTAGAGATCATCTATCAGCGTTGATCGTCAACGATCGTCGCCTCTCTCAGGATCATAAAGCCGGGTTATCCCGGCTTTTTTATGTCTGCGATTTAGCCCTGAACGGAGACGGTGAGTCGGGCGGTACAGCATAATTTTTCCCGATCGTTACGGATCTCTGTCTGCCAGACCTGTAATTGTCCGCCGATATGCAGCGGAAAGCACTTCGCGTGTACCCACCCCTGAGAGACCGCCCGGTGATGGCTGGCGTTCACTTCGATGCCGACCACACTCTGCCCGGCCTGAGTCGCCATGTAGCCAGCGACCGACCCCATGGACTCGGCCAGAACGACCGATGCCCCGCCATGCAGCAACCCGAAGGGCTGAAGGGTGCGCTCATCGACCGGCATGCTGGCCTCCAGATGCTGTTCGCCTATCAGAGTAAAGACGATGCCCAAATGGCTGACCAGGTTTCCCTGGCCCAGCGCATTCAGTTCATCCAGCGTACAGACCCGCTTCCAGAGTTCGGCCATCCTTCAGCTCCCCAGGGTTGCGCCGCCATCCACCACAATATCCTGCAGGACCACGTGGCTTGCACGGTCAGAGGCCAGGAACAGGATAGTATCGGCAATCTCCTGCGGCTTTGCGATCTTCTTCAGCGGAATACCCAGCTTAAACTGCTCCGGGAAGCCCTCAATCGTCTGCTGTTCTGCCTGTGGTGTTTTCCAGAGGCTGCGTTGCATTTCGGTATCGGTGGAGCCAGGCGAAACGATATTACAGCGAACCCCGTACGGGGCCATTTCCAGACCGACCGTCAGGCACAGGCTACGCAATGCGGCTTTCGACGCGCCGTAAGCCGACATTCCCAGACGCGGGGCATGCGCGGCATTAGAGGCCACGGTGACAATCGCGCCGTGCTGCTGCCGGCGGAAGTGTGGCAGGGTTTGGCTGAACAGATTAAATGCACCGCCGGCATTCACGTTCAGGCACTGTTGCCAGTCTTCAAAGCTTAGTTCATCGGTGGCACCGATACGCAGGATCCCGGCGGCATTGACCAGCACATCCAGTTGTGGCTGGCGGGAAAGCAACGCCTGGCAGACCTCTTTGACCTGAACGGGATCAGCGACATCCAGTCTCTGGCAGCGAAACGGGTAGGCCTGCTCACCAAACTTAAGATCAAATGCGGTGACAATGGCCCCGGCCTGATGAAAAGCTAACGCGGTGTGATAACCGATCCCCTGGCCTGCGCCGGTCACCCACACATGTTTAGCGTGAAAGTCCTGCTGAACGGTCATGGTGTTTCACCCTGTGACAGAAGTGCCCACCAGCCATCGATAGAGGCATTTTTGGCGAGGGCCACAAAATCAATCTCCGGGAGGGCCTGACGCCAGCGGCCCGCCAGCGCCATCATGCGCACGGAGTCCAGCCCGTAGTCGATCAGGTTCTCATCATCCTCCGGAATGTCATCATCTTCCAGCAGCGGTAACACTAACGCGCGCAGCGCCGCTTTACTTTCCGGCAGGATCAGCAGATCTTCACAGCGGACAACTTTACCGCAGCGGCCGGCAGTATATTTCAGTGCCATCATATGTTCTTCACGGGTGAAATCGGCCAGCGCATCGGCCACCATAAAGGGCTTAATATCGCGCATAAAGGCATCCGTGGCGGTGGTCAGGCAGCCGATATGGGCGTACACCCCGGTAATGATCAGCTGGTCACGGCCCATTTCCTGTAACTGCTGCTCCAGCGGTGAACGCTGAAACGCACTGTACCGCCATTTGGTCAGCACAATGTCATCCGCCTCTGGCGTCAATCCGTCAACCACCTGCTGCTGTTCCGGATGACGGTTCAGCCCGGGACCCCACATATCGTTCAGTAGTGCACGATCTTTATCACTCTGCTCTGTGGGCTGTGCGGTATAAAACACCGGAATCCCCAGTGCTTTGCATTGTGTCCGCAGACGGGCGATATTCGCGATCACTTCCCTGACCAGCGAACTGTCTTCCTCCCAGAAGCGGAGAAAATAATTTTGCATATCATGAATAAGCAGGGCTGCCCGCCCGGGTTCAAAGGCCCATTTCACCTTATTATCAGGAAGTTCATCTGCTGTCGGCAGGCGATAAGATTCAGGTTGAGGGATACTCATAAGGACTCCATTTGCCGGGTCTGAACCCGGACTACTTTTGTTGTTCTGTCAGCCATTGACGTAAGGCTTTCTTATCCACTTTACCCACCGGGGTTAACGGCAGGCTATCCTGCTGAATGACCCGGTCAGGTAACTTAAATTCGGCGATGCCTTGTTCACGTAAGTGACGGCGAAGATGGGCAGGCTTAACAGGCTGGCTGACCACGATAAACGCACAGCTTTTTTCGCCCATCAGCTCATCTTCCATCGAAACCAGTGCCGCATGAATAATGTCCGGATGACGTTGCAGCAGGTTTTCTATCTCTTCGGCGGCAATTTTTTCTCCGCCACGGTTTATCTGATCTTTCTCGCGGCCCTCCACCCGAACGTTACCCTCCGCGGTGATGGCGATAAGATCTCCGGAGGCGTAGAACCCTTCTTCATCAAAGCAGGTCGCGTTATGGCCGGGATTACGATAATACCCACGGAACGTGTAAGGACCGCGGGTCATCAGGCGACCGGTGGTTCCCGCAGGGACAGGGCGGTTATGCTCATCAACCACGCGAATTTCATCATCTTCAGAGATGGGGCGCCCCTGGGTAGTGGTGATCACGTCTATCGGGTCATCCGGACGGGTGTAGTTCACCAGGCCTTCGGCCATGCCGAACACCTGCTGTAACTGACATCCAATCTCTGAGAGCACCCGTCTGGCCAGCGACTCGCTCAGTCGTGCCCCGCCGACCTGCAGCAGGATCAGGGAAGCGAGCTCGCGGGCATGACCGTTCTCTTTTATCGCCTGCAGCCACAGACTGACCGCCGGCGGGACCAGCGCGGTGACGGTGATCCGGTGGCGGGCAATCAGCGGGAAACAGAGGGTTGCGCTCGGGTCACGTGCCATGACCACCCGCCCCCCGGCATAGAATACCCCCAGGCAACCGGGGGAACTCATCGGGTAATTATGAGCAACAGGCAGCGCACAAAGGTAACGGGTATCGCGGGTAAAGCCGCAGATATCCACGCTGCCGCGAATGCTGTAGTAATAATCGTTATGTGTTCTGGGGATCAGCTTTGGCGTCCCGGTACTTCCGCCGGAGAGCTGGAAAAAAGCGACCTCATCGGCTGCCGACGGGTCAGGTGTAAAACCGGCCACCGGGGTGTTGTACAAGCCGGAAAGGCTGAGGTCACCCGGGGTCGCGTTATGCATGACGACGGTGTGGAGTGACGGGATCTGCGCTGCAAATGTCTGCAGAAACTGGTCATCGGTAAACAGGCTGTGCTGACGGTCACCAATAAGCAGGGCTGGCTCTGTCTGGCTGGCATAGGAAAGCAATTCACTTTTCTGATGGCTGAACAAGGCGTTGACCGGAGCGACCCCCAGCTTCAGTAAGGCGAAGAACACCAGATAGAATTCAGCACCGTTCCCCAGTTGTACCAGAGCGGTATCGCCCGGTTGCAGACCACGTTGTTGCAGTTGCGCGGCCAGCTGATCACTGAGGTTATCCAGTTGCTGATAAGTCAGCGTTCTTTCTCCGTCAATAATAGCGATGGACGGATTATCTTTCTGTCGCCCGCAGATATCACTGAGAGGCTTATCTATCCAATAGCCTTTACGACGATAGCGTTCTGCCAGGTCGTCCGGCCAGCGGGTATAAGGGAGCGTCATACAATTACCTTTCTGTTCTTTCAAGGCCGAAGGCGCGCAGCATCGTATTCAGTTTGATGCCGGTTTCCCGCCATTCGGAATAGGGATCGGAGGCAGGAATGATCCCTGCGCCGGCGAACAGGGTGACCGTTTTCTCTTTCACCGTGGCACAGCGGATGGTCACCACCCACTCACCGTTACCCTGATCGTCACACCAGCCCACCATGCCGCCGAACAGTTGCCGGTTAAAAGGCTCCAGCGTTTTTATCAGATCCAGAGCCTGCCGGTGAGGATAGCCACTCAGTGCCGGCGTCGGGTGCAGCAGAGCCGCCAGCGACAAGACTGATGTGTGAGGATGATGCAGGGTTCCCCGGATATCGGTCGCCAGATGCCAGAGGGTGGATGTGGTCAGCAGATGCGGGATGTCCGGTACCGAGAGGGTCTGACTGACCGGTTGCAGTGTTCTGCGCATATCATCCGTGACCAGCTGATGTTCACGGCGGTCCTTTTCCGAGTTCATCAGCTCCCGGCCCCGCAACGAATCTTCTGCCGGATCCGTTGAGCGTCCGGCAGACCCGGCTAACGGACAGGAATAAAAGTTTTCACCTTCTTTTCTGAGCAGTAACTCCGGGCTGGCACCGAGCAGGGTGGCTCCGCAGGACAACGGCAGGTGGAAGTGGTAGCTATCCGGGTTCTGACGCACAATCTGTGTCATCAGTCCGGTCATATCGATAGCATCACGACTGCAAATTTCCTGCAGGCGGGATAACACCACTTTATCTGCCTCACCGCGTTTCATCGCCTCAATGGCCCGGGACACCATCGTCATAAACGCCGGCTGATCCGGAATCAGACGGGAGCCCGTAACCTCTCCGCCGGAGAAGGCCGGGAATGTCTTCGCTGCCCTCACCAGCTGATCGCGGTCAATGAAACGGCAGCTTTCAGGAATAAAGAGTTCTGAAGGCTGACCGGGATCAAAAGGGATTGCACCGGCAATGACAGGATGCCGGATACCGGCAAGACGGGCTTCGCGAAAAGCCGTCTCTGCCTGCGCGGAAAACTGTGCGCCCGACAGGTCATTGCCGATAACAGGGGATGTCAGACGTCTGAAACAGCCATCGGTTAACAGGCTTTTCCAGCGGGAGGTAAACAGGAAACGGTCTGACAGGGAAGGAAAATCATACACAGAGGGATTTTCAAACTGTTCCATTTCTACCATAATCTAATCCTGGAATGATAAGATAATTAATAATGATTATCATTTGTATTATTCGTGTAAGCTAACCGGATCCCCGGATTGTGTCAATGGGATCGTCATTTGCAGAGGAAAATTCGCGAGCTATGCGACAGTTAATTTCCGGCAGGACCAGAAAAATCACATTAAAATCAATAACTCCGGGTTTCCTGTTGTGGGGGGCGTTACTCATACTGTTGACCGGCTTTCATGCCGTTGCCGGCGACGGGTGGCCACGGCAGGTCCACAGTGAAACCGGGACTGTGACGCTTCAGCAGCCTCCGCAACGGATAGTCTCTACCAGTGTGACCCTGACCGGCGCCTTGCTGGCGATCGATGCGCCGGTGATCGCCAGTGGTGCCGCAGCCCCGGGAGGGCGCTTTACGGATGCGGAAGGCTTTTTGCGTCAGTGGGGAGATATCGCCCGGCAGCGGCAGGTGAAACGCCTCTATATCGGGGAGCCTGACGCCGAAAGTATTGCCGGCATGGCACCGGACCTCATTGTGGTCAGTGCGACAGGCAATGACAGTGCTCTTCGTCTGGTGAGTCAGTTGCAGGCGATCGCACCGGTGCTGGTGGTCAATTATGACGATAAAAGCTGGCAACAGGTGATGACACTGCTCGGGCAGGCTACCGGACATGACGCGCTGGCGGCGAAGCGGGTGGCGGAGTTCGATCAGCGGGTAGCCCGTTTGAAACCGCAGCTGAAGTTACCGCCACAACCGGTCTCCGCAATGATCTGGAACGGTGGTGGTCGCGAAGTAAATCTCTGGACAGCGGCTTCCGCGCAGGGGGAGCTGTTGCAGACCCTTGGATTTACGCTGGCGACACCCCCGGCTGAGGTGAAAGGCAATACCAGTATGGGCCACCGTAAAGACATTATTCAGCTGTCAGGAGAAAATGTCGCCAGCGGGCTGAACGGGAAAAGCTGGTTGCTCTTCGCCGCAGGCGGGAACACCGTACCGGATGTCCTGAGCGATCGTTTCCTGTCACAGTCAGCGGCGGTACGGGACAAACAGGTTTATGCGCTGGGCAATGATAATTTCCGTCTGGATTATTACAGTGCCAGCCATCTGCTGGATACGTTGCAGACGTTATTCACTCACTGAGTTATCCGGGCCACCGCTTTCCTGCCGGTGCCCGGGGTAATGGCGGGGGTTCCCGCCGTGTAAGGTCCGGAATGTTATGCGTCAATCCTGCTTACTGATCCTTCTGGTGGGGGTCCTGCTGTTACTGGTCATGCTCAGCCTGAGTGCCGGGGCCCGGCCGGTGCCTGTCCGCGAGAGCTGGCAGGCCCTTTTTTCTCCTGAGTCCTGTCTGTCGCAGAACTGTACCCTTATCCGTTATGCCCGGTTACCGCGAACCCTTGCCGGTATTGCGGCGGGGGCTTCTCTGGGGCTGGCCGGCGCATTACTGCAGACACTGACGCGAAATCCTCTGGCCGATACCGGGATCCTGGGCATAAATTCAGGGGCATCATTTGCGATTGTCCTGGGGATGGCTTTTGCCGGTGCAGATACGCCACTGGCCTGGCTCGGGTTTGCCTTTGCGGGCGCATTGATTGCATTGCTGATCATCTCTCTGGCCGGTGCCGCCGCCGGGGGAAACATTAATCCGTTACGTCTCACCCTGGCAGGGGTGGCGCTGGCCGCGGTACTGGAAGGCATGACGAACGGTCTGTCGCTGATGAACCCGGATATCTATGATCACCTTCGCTTCTGGCTCAGTGGTTCGCTGGATATTCGCCAGTTTACCTCGTTACTTATTCTCAGCCCGGCGATGATCACGGGGGGAGTGCTGGCTCTTCTGCTGGCCCGCTCTCTGAATAATATCAGCATGGGCGGGGAGGTTGCGGTAACACTCGGGACCCGGGTGGTACGGACGCGGATCCTCGGGCTGATCTCGGTGGCATTACTGGCCGGGGCAGCCACGGCACTCACCGGGCCTATCGCCTTTATCGGGCTGATGGCCCCTCATCTGAGCCGCTTCCTGGCGGGGGCCGATCACCGGCGAATGCTCCCGGTGACGCTGCTGCTGACTCCCTGCCTGTTACTGATGGCCGATATTGCCGGGCGCTTCCTGGCGGCCGGTGAACTGCGGGTTTCTATTGTTACCGGCTTTATTGGCGCACCGGTACTGATTTTTCTGGTCCGGAGACAGTCTCAGGGAGCGATATTATGAACCGGCAACTCACGGGCGGGCTGTTGTTAATCGCAGTGCTGGTGACGGTCAGTTTTCTTGCCCTGACGCAGGGGGCGTTTACGCTCAGTGCCGGGCAATTCGGGCAAGTCCTGTTGGGGAAAGCGCCGAAGGCTATGACGATGGTGGTACTGGACTGGCGTTTACCGCGGGTGTGTGCCGCCATGGTGACCGGTGCGGCGCTGGCGCTGAGCGGCGCTATCTTTCAGTCACTCCTGCGTAACCCGCTGGGGAGTCCGGATGTGCTTGGCTTTAATACCGGCGCGTTTTCTGCGGTGTTACTGATGATGGTTTTCCTGCCGGGGGAGCCCGCATTACTGGCGCTGGCAGCACTGGCCGGAGGGTTACTCACCGCGCTGATGGTCTGGTTGTTTGCCTGGCGTAACGGCATTAATACCTTCCGGCTTATCCTGGTGGGTATCGGGATCCGCGCGTTACTGATGTCGCTGAATAGCTGGATAGTCACTACCACCTCGCTGGATACGGCGTTATCGGCCGGGCTATGGAGTGCCGGATCCCTGAATGGCGTCAGCTGGCAGGGGTTGCTGCCGGTAGCGGGGGTGCTGATCCCGGTTGCCGTGATTGCAGGGCTGATGGCACGCAGGATGCGTCTGCTGGAGATGGGCGATGAGATGGCTGTCGCGCTGGGCGTTCCCGCCGAACGCAGCCGGATGATTTTACTGATACTGGGCGTTATCCTGACGGCGGTGTGTACTGCCTTAATCGGGCCGGTGTCCTTTATTGCGCT
This sequence comes from Tatumella terrea, assembly GCF_039523755.1. Classification (NCBI taxonomy): domain Bacteria; kingdom Pseudomonadati; phylum Pseudomonadota; class Gammaproteobacteria; order Enterobacterales; family Erwiniaceae; genus Tatumella; species Tatumella terrea. Next base: position 94,016 of record NZ_BAAAFX010000010.1, read on the forward strand.
GGTGGCACCGCAGATTGCGGCCCGCTTTACCTCCGGACGTCGCGACTCGCTGGCCCTCAGTATGCTGTGTGGTGCCGCCCTGATGCTGACCGCGGATTATCTGGCGACTCATCTGTTTGGTGTTTATCAGTTACCGGTGGGGGTCGTCACTGTCTGCCTGGGGGGCATCTACTTAATGAGTTTACTGATCCGGGAGACGCGCTATCGATGAATAAACTCACTTCCCCGCTGGCAGGCGAACACCTGACGGTGGGATATGACAAAAAAATAATTATCCGTGATCTGTCGGTCGCGATACCGGCCGGAGAAATTACGGTGATCATCGGGCCGAATGCCTGCGGAAAGTCGACGCTGCTGAAAACACTGAGCCGGCTGATCACACCGGTGGCAGGGAAGGTGTTGCTGAACGGTAAAGATATCAAAATGTATCCGACCAAAGAGACGGCCCGCCACTTAGGATTACTGCCTCAGTCACCGACGGCGCCCGCCGGCATCACGGTTCGCGAGCTGGTTTTCCGCGGACGTTATCCGTACCAGACATTGTTTAACCGGCCAGATGCGCAGGACCAGGAGGCCGTAACGCGTGCGATGCAGGCGACCCGTGTCGATCATCTGGCCTGCCAGGCGGTCGATACCCTTTCCGGCGGACAGCGTCAGCGGGTATGGATTGCGATGGTGCTGGCTCAGGAAACACCGTTGTTACTTCTGGATGAACCGACGACCTGGCTGGATATCACCCATCAGATCGAGCTGATGGAACTGATGCGCGACCTGAACCGCCAGCATGGCAGAACGCTGGTGGTGGTCTTGCATGAGCTTAATCATGCCTGCCGTTATGCGACTCATCTGATAGCGATGCGTGACGGGCAGATAGTGGCGCAGGGTAAACCGTCGGAGATTGTGACCCCGGCACTGATCGAACAGGTCTATGGTCTGAACGCGATGATTATCAGCGACCCGGTCGCAGGAACCCCGATGGTGATCCCCCTCGGAAGAGAGTGAACGTGACGCCGGCGGTCTTTACAGATCCCCGCCGACGTCACAGAACCGCTAGCGCAGGGCCGCTGACAATAGTCTGTCGAGTTCCGGCCCTATCTGTGCAAATACCTCTTCCGCAAATATTTCTGCGTGTGCACACTGGATGGGGATAATTTCCGTCCGGGCGATGTAGGGCGCCCAGCATGGGCCGGCTTCCATCCCCGGCTGTCGGGTTTTTTCCGCGACAAACAGCGTGGCTTTCCCGCCGAAACGGGCGCTGGTGGCCGTCCCCAGCAGCCTGACCGCACTGGCATAGTTAGCGCTGATGGTATCAAACATCACCGACATATCTTCGCCGGCCTGGTTCCGCTGGCTGGCCATAAAGGCTTCCCGCTCCCGGTCCACTTCGGCCAGCACGGCCGGGTCCGGCAGATTTTCACCCTGCCGCTGATCCCAGCGTTGTGTTTCCGGTGGCCAGGTATCGAGTAACCCGAGGAATGCCACCTCTTCACCGGCAGTCTCCAGGCGTGCCGCGATCCCTTGCGCCAGTGTTCCCCCGAGGGAGTAGCCGGTGAGGTAGTAGGGGCCGTGGGGCTGATGCTCACGCAGTCGCTGCAGATGGTCATCACAGAGTTCATTAATGTCGCGGCTGCGGTTGAGGATCCCGTCGGCAGAAGGTGACTGGATCCCGGTGACTGACCAGCGCGGGTCCAGATAACGTCGCAGCACACTGAACTGCCAGGCAAAGCCGGAGGCCGGATGGAAGCAGAACAATGTCGGGCCGGTGCTCTGACGCAGTGGCAGCAGAGGTTCATAACCGGCACGGCGGGCTGCATCCTCTGACGGTTCACTGAGCAGAGCCGCCAGTTTCTCCACACTCGGGGCCACCATAATCTGACCGACCGTGACCGGACGTTGCAGCCTCTGACGCAGCCGGGCAGCAAGGCGCATGGCCAGCAGAGAATGGCCGCCCAGCGCAAAGAAATCATCGCCGGCAGAGACACTGTCGCAATTCAGCAGTGCAGCGAACTCTGTCGCCAGCTCGCTTTCCAGTCCGGGGGAAGGGGCACGCTGAACCGTATCCCGATGTACCGAGGGCAGAGGCAGGGCTTTACGATCCAGCTTGCCGTTAGGGCTCAGCGGAAAGGCATCGACCTGCATAATCGCCACCGGTACCATCGGCGGCGGCAGGCAGGCTTGCAGGGCTGTCAGTAGCTGCCCGCTGTTTACCGGCTCCGGGCTGATTACATAGGCGATCAGCTGACGAGAGTCTTCCCATCCTTCGCTATGCGAGCCTAAGGTTCTTGCCAGCGTTACCGCCTGATGGATGCCTGGTAACTGTTGCAGCTGATGATCAATTTCTGTCAGTTCAATACGCTGACCGCGGATTTTCAGTTGGTCATCATTACGGCCCAGATATTCGATGGCACCGTTTTCCAGACGACGTACCACATCCCCGGTCCGGTACATCCGCTCACCCCCGCCTACGGGCAACGCCACAAAGCGGGAGGCGGTCAGCCCCGGTCGGCCCAGATAGCCTTTCGCCAGCTGTATCCCACTGAGCCACAGCTCCCCGGCCACACCGGCAGGCAGAGATCGGAAACGGTTATCGAGGACATGTAACCCGGTGTTCCAGACCGGATAACCGATCGGCACGCTGTTACCGGTGACGGCGGCTAATGCCGGGCCGAAGGCCGGATAGCTGCTGACATCCACGGCCGCTTCTGTCGGTCCATAGAGATTATGCAGAGGCGCACCACAGGCAGACTCCCACTGACGAGCCAGTGCCGTCGGCAGGGCCTCACCGCTGCAAAATACCCGTAGTAGCTGCTTTCCGACGCGACGTGCGCTGTCAGCGCAGAGGGCTGAGACAAAGGCCGATAACATCGACGGAACAAAATGCACGGTGGTGATGCGGTAATTGAGCATCAGCTGCAGCAGAATATCCGGTTCACGGTGGGCCTCCGGAGGCGCCATCATCAGGCTGGCCCCGGTGATCAGTGGCCAGAAAAACTCCCAGACAGAAACATCAAAGCTGGCCGGCGTTTTCTGTAACACCACATCCTCTGCCGTGAGCGGATAACTGTCCTGCATCCACAGTAAGCGGTTAACGATGGCCTGATGCCCGACCAGCACCCCTTTCGGGCGACCGGTCGACCCCGAGGTATAGATCAGGTAGGCACCGTCCTGCGGGGCGGGCGGCTCAAACGAGATATCCGGGGCCGGTTCCGGTAGCAGCGACTGATAATAACAGGCCGGGACGGTACTGAGCTGGCGGAAACGCTCAGCCAGTTCATGGCCGGTGATCAGTAAGGCCGGAGCGGCATCTTCCAGCATAAATTGCAGACGTTCATCCGGATACCCGGTATCCAGAGGCAGCCAGACGGCACCGACGCAGACGATCGCCTGCAATGCCAGCGAAAGGAAAACGGAGCGAGGCAGAGCCACCGCAACAATATCCCCGCGCCTGACTCCGGCATCCTTCAACTGTTGGGCCAGAGCGAGTACCTGCTGGTACATCTCCCGGTAGGTTAATGTGTGATGAATATCTGCCAGCGCCACGGCTTCCGGGGTACGCCGGGCCTGCTGGCTGAGCAGGCTGAATAGCGTGTCCGGCGCTAACGGAACCTGTGTATGGTTGAGTTCATTGATCTGCCGGGTCTCATCTTCCGTCAGCAGCCCGGCATCGCCGCACTTCAGTCCGGGGGTTTCCCCGAAACGGGCCGCCAGCAGTGGCAGACGTTGCAGATAGCCTGCCAGTTGCTGCGGCGTATAACGTTCGGCGTTAGCCAGCAGTTCGATGGTCAGATCCCCGTCCTCGCCGGGATAGAGCGCAATTTCAAGATCACGGACCGGCCCCGATGCCAGATGCTCTGTTTCTGCGATCACGCCGTCGAAATCCAGACGGTAGTCAAACATTTTAACGTTGAGCACCGGCCCGTACAGGGGATGGTGATCGGCATTCAGCCCGGCATCCCGCATAATCTGCTCAGCATTGAAACGCTGATGCCGGCGATTTTTTTTGATTTCCGCGGCCAGCCGGGACGCCAGCGCCGGCAGGGTCAGATCCGGATCATAATCGACGGTCATCGGTAACACATTAATGACCGGGCCGGTAGCACACAGAGCGGCTGAACCCAGACGGCGCATAAAGATAAATCCGGCGCTGAACGGCTGCTGTCCTGTCAGCCGGGCCAGCCACAGTGAGACCAGGGCGATAGCACCATCGGTCAGCGTTAACCCGTGGGCGGTAAACTGTTCCGTCAGGGGCTGTAATCCGGCGGCCGGCAGTTGCAGTTGCTGACGTATCAGCCGGACCCCCGGGACCTGCCCGGCGAGCGCCTGTTCCGACAACGTCACCGGGGACGGCAGTGAGGCCAGTTTTTCCTGCCAGTACCGGCTGTCACGCTGCCACGCGGAGGACTGCTGGTAATGCAGGTATTCGTCGACGACCGCTGAAAACGGTGTAAACGGGGACGGGGCTGCCGGGGTTTGCTGCATCCTTGCGGTATAAATTCCGGCGATATGTCGGGTGAGTGCCGCGAAACTAAAACCATCCACGGCAATATGATGATAACGCTGGTACCAGAGCCAGTGAGTATCACCAATCTGCAATAACAGATGCCGGTACAGGGGCTCTGCGGAGGTAATACGCAAGTCGCTGTCGAGATCACGACGTATATAGTCTTCAGCGGCTGACCGGGGGTCTGCTTCCTGCCGTAAATCATAATATTCCGGGACGATGACCGGCAGCGGACCGGGAATTTGTACGGCTTCACCGTCCTGCTCTTCATAGCGCATCCGGAGCGTATCGGCGCCGGCCATAGCGCTGATAATGGCAGCACTCAGCACCGGCTGAGAAATTTCGCCGGGAATATCGATCAGGTGGGCAACGGCGTAGGCATTGCGGTGAGGAGAAAGCTGATCGGCCAGCCAGATCCCTGGCTGAGCCGCCACCAGCGGTAACGCATTCTGTTTATCAGTCATGGGAGTTTCCCCGGGCAGTGAGTGGCGCGGGACGAAGCGTGTCCCCGTTATCGTCCAGCCAGAGCAGACACTGTTCCAGCGTGTCCGGGCCCGCGACCAGCTCCCAGCCTGCCGGGATTTCCATCAGGCCGGGCCACACGCTGTACTGCTGCTGATGGTTTTTTAAAACGCAGGTCGTTGCCTCTGGTTGATCAAAGGGATGCAGATGATTCACGTCAGGCTCCTTATTATTCGCTCGCAGGAAAGGGGGATAGGACACCGGGGCCGAGCAACGCCTGTAATCCGCTCAGCAACCCTCCGCGCCAGCACAACGCATCGTGTCCGCCCTCAACCTCTGTCAGGGTTGCCTCAATATTCCGGCGTTGTAATGCGTGGAAAAGCTCATTACCCGCCTGACAAACCACCGGTTCACGGCGGCCCGCTTCGAGATAGATTTTTCGCGGGTCAGCGGAGAAATGGCCTTCGTCCAGCTCGCGAGTCAGAACTCCCCGCGAACCTCCCCGTTGCGGCCACCAGAATGACCCGGACAGGCTGATGGCGTTGCCGAAAACGTCCGGCCAGTTAAGCGTGGCATAGACCGCGGCAAGACCACCGAAACTCTCTCCGGCAACCAGGGTACGGGCGGCATCATGCTGCCAGCCGGTCTGCCGGGAAATCAGCGGTAAAAGCTCCTGCTGCACCGCTAACCAGAAATCTTCATTGCAGGGCAGTTCATGGCTGCGGTGCTGGCGATCGATGGTATCTATCATGACGTAGATAGCTGGCGGCAGTTTTTGCCTGTCGGTCAGGGATTGCAGCGGGGCTGCTATCGGCATTTGCTCAGCCCAGAACTGCCCGTCGAGCAGTAAGACCAGCGGGCGGTCCGGGGCTTCAGTCTGGCCTGTCTCGCAGAGCCAGAGAGAGCGTTGATTATTCAGTCGCTGACTGTGCCACTGTAAGCGGCTGATGTTCAGGGGTAAGGCGTGCCCCTGATCCAGCGGAGCCCAGTCGGCCTGGCACGGAGCTTCCGGCATATGCAGCGGAGACACTGACATTCCCCGTCCACCCTGCCAGGGGCGCAGCGGATTCAGCGGATCATGGCCGGCGATGGCAAACTTTTCACGCCACCAATCCTTGCGCTGACTAAGGTCGGTTAACCTCTCCGGCGATTCGGCAGACGTATCCGGGATCAGGCAATAGCTTCCGCGCCAGTCGGCCGGCAGTTCGGTCTGCCAGTACCAGACATCACTGCCGGGGACCCGTTGTAAGGAGCGGGGAGGTGCCGGCTGATGATGGTCGGTAATGCCGGTGATATTAATCCAGACATGCTGAAAGGCTGACGTTTCCTCAGTGCCCTGCGGGTCCCGCCATAGAAAGGTGACCCGGCAGAGCGAATTTTCCAATTGCTCAATAAAGGGTAATCCTCGTTGCTGTTGTTGTTGCCACCAGGCATCAGTTCCGGGAGAGACAAACCATTCAGGGATCACCATCAACACCGTGTTCAGTTCAATAAAGGGTAATAGTATTGATAATACTATTGATAATTATTTCCATTTGCAATAGTCTGTTTCACCGCCTGCCGTTGTCGTATTGATCAACTGCTCATTGCCTCTGAACCTTCTTCAGACGCACAGACCGCAAGCCGTTGTCCGTCAGACTGCAGCTAAAAAAACAGTGTAAAAACAGTGGCTCAATAACAGGATCCTCGCCATCACATTCTCTGTGGCAGAGGACCAGGATCCTCATAATGAAAAAATTATCCCGACTTTCAACTGCGATTTGTCTTGAACTGGGCGCCAGCGCCTTCTTTATTTCTTTTCAGGTGATGGCAGCAGAGACACCCTCTGTGACAACGCCCCCGGCCAGCCAGCAGCAAACCAGCGGCAAGGCGGAAGACAGTACGACGCAGGCAGAGAGCGGCACACTTCTTGTGACCGCCAGACAACAAAATTTACAGGCACCCGGGGTGTCGACCATTACGTCGGATGAAATCCGTAAACATCCGCCAGCCCGCGACGTGTCCGAAATTATCCGTACTATGCCGGGCGTCAACCTGACCGGAAATTCCACCAGTGGTCAGCGCGGAAATAACCGGCAGATCGATATCCGCGGGATGGGCCCGGAAAATACCCTGATCCTGATCGACGGTAAGCCGGTGTCCAGCCGTAACTCCATCCGTTTCGGCTGGCGGGGTGAGCGTGATACCCGTGGGGATACTAACTGGGTCCCGCCGGAGATGATCGAGCGTATCGAAGTGATCCGCGGCCCTGCCGCTGTCCGTTACGGTAATGGGGCGATGGGCGGGGTGGTTAATATCATCACTAAACAGGCGACCAGTCAGTGGCATGGTTCCTGGAACACCTATCTGAATGCGCCGCAGCATAAAGCGGAAGGTTCCACCAAACGTACGAACTTCAGCCTGATGGGGCCGGTATCTGACAGCCTGACACTCAGTATCTGGGGCAACCTGGATAAAACCCAGGCAGATGCTTATGACATCAATAAAGATCACGCGGCGGAGCGAACCGGTTCTTATGCCGGCAGCTACCCGGCCGGCCGGGAAGGTGTGATCAATAAAGATCTGCACGGTAAGCTGAACTGGGAGTTTGCCCATAACCAGCACCTGGAATTTGAAGCAGGCACCAGCCGGCAGGGGAACCTGTATGCCGGTGATACGCAGAATACCAATACCTCGGCCTACGTGAAGTCTAAATACGGTGACGAAACCAACCGTATTTACCGTCAGAACTATGCGCTGACATGGACCGGGGTCTGGGATAACGGCGTCAGCACCAATACTTACGCCCAGTACGAAAGAACCCGTAACTCCAGGATCACCGAAGGCCTGGCCGGCGGTACCGAGGGTATCTTTAATACTAACGCCGGGTTCTCGGATATCGATTTAAGCGATGTCCTGTTACACAGCGAAGTCAGTATCCCGTTTACGGCGCTGGTTAACCAGAACCTGACGCTGGGGACGGAGTGGAATCAGCAAAAAATGAAGGACGGGGTGTCCACCAGTCAGGCACTGACCGGCACCAATACCGGGGGCGCCATCGATGGCACAGATACCGGCACACGTAATCCCTATACCAGTGCGCAGATCTTCTCCCTGTTTGCCGAAGACAACATGGACCTTACCGACAGTACCGTCCTGACGCCGGCATTACGTTTTGATCATCATTCCATTTCCGGTACTAACTGGAGTCCGTCGCTCAACCTGTCACAGAATCTGACCGACAATATTACCCTGAAAATGGGCATCGGACGGGCCTATAAAGCCCCTAACCTGTACCAGACCGATCCAAACTATATTCTGTACAGTAAAGGACAGGGATGCTATGGCTCCTCTGCGTCGGGTTGTTACCTGATGGGTAACGATAACCTGAAAGCTGAGACCAGTATCAACAAAGAAATTGGTCTGGAATATAAAGATGATTCCGGCCTGCAGGCCGGTGTGACCTGGTTCCGTAATGACTACCGCAATAAAATCGAAGCCGGCTATAGCCCGCTCAGTACCAACAGTTCGGGTACCCGTATTTATCAGTGGGAGAATGTCCCGAAAGCGGTGGTCGAAGGACTGGAAGGCACGTTGAATATCCCGGTTACCGACACGGTGAGCTGGAATAACAACATGACCTGGATGCTGCAGAGTAAGAACAAAACGACCGGTGATCGCTTATCGATCATTCCGCAGTTTACGCTGAACTCCGGCGTCAGCTGGCAGGCACGTGATGATTTATCTCTGCAGACCACGCTGACCTGGTATGGCCGTCAGAAACCAAAACGTCTGGATTACCAGGGGAATGTCGTGAGCTATCCGGATACCCGTGAGGTGAGTCCGTACAGCATTATCGGGGCCAGTGCGACCTGGGATGCGACCAAAAATGTCAGCCTGACGGCCGGGATTGATAACCTGTTTGATAAGCGTCACTTCCGTGAAGGTAACTCCCAGTCTACCGGAACGATCAACGGGGCAGGGGTCAGCAGTTATCTCTACGGTGCGGGGGCCAATACCTATAATGAATCAGGCAGAACCTTCTATATGAGTCTGAATACTCACTTCTGATCCTGTACTGATAATGCATCACCCATAAAAAAGCCGCTTTCATCACTGAAAGCGGCTTTTTCTTTGCCCGTCAGTATTGCTGATATAAATCGCGATACAGACGGCTTTCAAACCGTACCAGCGGGGCACGGCGGGTTCGCTGGTCCTGAGGCGGGACTGCGTAACCGGAAAGATACTGCACAAAGGCGACCCGGGTACCGCTGGCGGTAGTCAGGAATCCGGCCAGGTTGTAAACCCCCTGCAGTGAACCGGTTTTCGCAGACAGCTTACCGTCGACACCGGCTTCATGCAGCCCCCCACGATACTGCAGTGTGCCGTCATGGCCGGACAGGGGAAGCATACTGATAAAGTCCAGAGTGCTGTCATTCTTGCCGATATATTGCAGCGCCTGCATCATCGTCGCCGGAGACACCAGGTCATGACGTGATAATCCTGACCCATCCATCTGCACGGTATTACCTAAATCAATGCCCGCTTTTTCTCTCAGAATGCGTCTGACCGCATCCGAACCGGCACGGTACGTCCCCGGGACATTGAAATAGTGGTGGCCGATGGTACGGAAAATGGTATCCGCGTACATGTTATCGGACACCTTCAGCATATGATGCAGAAGATCGTGCAGAGGTGCCGAGTCATGGCTGGCCAGCAGCGTCGCCGGAGGTGTCGGCTGTGTGCGGCGCAGCAGATGGCCGGAATAGTCGATATCTGCCTGGTGTAATTCATCACGCAGGATCTCACCGGCCCAGGCCGCGCCGTTCTGCACGGCAAACGCTAACGGCAGCGGGTCAGCCCGTTTACGCAGACATCCGGTCAGGGTGTAGCGGTTCAGTTCGCCCGGTACCACATCCAGCTCGCAATACTGGCCTTCACCGGAGTCAGGGGCAATCGTGCGTACTTCGCTGAACATATGCGCAGGATAATAAGACGCGATACGGATATACGCATTTTTGCCCGGGGTATCGGCGCTGTACAGCGCGACCGAGAAGCAGTTTTTATCGATGATCGCGGCGCCCGGCGGGGCATCGAAGCATTGAGTCAGATCATTCCAGGGCCAGCCCGGAGCAGCATCATGGCTGGCAAACACCGAAGTATCGATCACCAGGTTGCCATCGATATGGGTAATGCCCTGTTTTTTCAGACTACTGACCATGGCCCGCAGATCCTGGCGGGTAAAACTCGGGTCGCCGGCAAACCGGGCCACCAGGTCCCCTTGTAATGTTCCGTTACTGATTTTCCCGGAGGTTTCAAACATGGTTTGAAATCTGAAATCTTTGCCGAGCTCCAGTAACGCGCTCAGCGCCGTAAAAATTTTCATGGTACTGGCTGGCAGAGCCATTTGCTCACCATGATAGTTGACCAAAGGTTCCTGCGAGCCGACTTTTTCTGCCAGAAATGCCAGACTGGTTCCGGTCGGCAAATATTGTGTATATTGCTCTACAGGAATAGCCGCCTGGGCCTGCAGAGTAAAAGCGAGAGTCAATCCTGATATAAGTCGTAAAAATCGCATAATCTCGGGCTAAGTAACGGAGGAAGTCGCAATACTACGTCCCCTTATAGGGCAAAGTAAACGATGACCCATAGGGAACTCCGGGGTAAAATACGTATCAAAATGAAAAACTGATCCTTGTCTGTGGTGGATATTGCCCCGGACAGGGTTGTTTTATTCCTAAATTAACGCGTTGCAGAACGTTGTTTTCTGCAGTCATCAGTCAGGATGACACTTCTACACATAAGAGAATGAGGAGTTTAAGATGAGTCAGGTTCCTATGACGCTGCGTGGGGCTGAGAAACTGCGTAAAGAACTGGAAGAACTAAAAACAGTTAAACGTCCGCGGATCATTGCCTCAATCGCGGAAGCCCGTGAACACGGGGATTTAAAAGAAAATGCCGAATATCATGCCGCCCGTGAAGAGCAGGGATTTTGTGAAGGACGCATTCAGGAAATCGAAGCGAAATTATCGAACGCACAGATCATCGATGTGACCAAAATGCCGGCCACAGGACGGGTCATCTTTGGTTCCACAGTCACCGTTTATAACACCGCGACCGATGAAGAATCGACTTACCGTATCGTGGGTGATGATGAAGCGGATTTTAAGCAAAATCTGATTTCTGTAAATTCACCGATGGCACGTGGTTTGATTGCAAAACAGGCAGATGATGTTGCCATTATCAAAACGCCGGGCGGGGATGTGGAATATGAGATCCTGCGGGTGGAATACCTGTAATCTCTTGCTACGCTTAAATAACTCCCGATGATTCCTTCAGGCATCTCAGGCAGTCATTGCCGTGAAATCTGAGCGTTAAAGCGACACCGGTACCCCGGGCGTGGTAACATAAGCCGTTCTTCAGGAATGTAAAGAACAGAAAAGGCCGCGGTGCGGCCTTTTCACCCACACCGGAGCGTGGCAATTTCTTTGGCACCGGAATCAGCGCGGCAGAGAAATTTTGTTTTCTTTAGAACGGCGATACAGCACCAGTATTTTGCCGATAACCTGAACTTCACAGGCTTTGGTCTCACGGACGATTGCGCTAACAATTAAATTTTTGGTTTCGCGATCTTCGCCGGCAATTTTCACCTTGATGAGCTCATGGTGTTCCAGTGCATTTTCGATTTCCGCCAGAACACCTTCAGTCAGGCCGTTGTTACCTAACATGACAACCGGTTTCAGGGGATGGGCCAGACCTTTGAGGTGCTGTTTTTGTTTGGTGCTTAGATTCATCGTATTATTTACTTACTCAGGGATTGAAAACGGGTCATTCTACCGCCATCTCTGGGTTATCGCCAAATCAACGCGACATTTACGTGATGTTTTATCGCGAGGATGTGGAATTAGTTGGAAAAATTATGACCGGTAAGAAGCGTTCAGCCAGTTCAAGTCGCTGGCTTCAGGAACACTTTAGCGATAAGTATGTGCAACAGGCACAAAAAAAAGGGTTGCGCTCGCGCGCCTGGTTTAAACTTGATGAAATTCAGCAGGGTGACAAATTATTTAAACCCGGCATGACAATCGTCGATCTGGGGGCAGCTCCCGGCGGCTGGTCCCAATATGCAGTACAGCAAATCGGATCGAAAGGACGCATTATTGCTTGCGACCTGCTACCGATGGACCCTATTGTAGGCGTTGACTTCCTTCAGGGGGATTTCCGTGATGAAGCTGTCCTTGCGGCATTGCTTGAACGGGTCGGTGATAATAAAGTTCAGGTCGTCATGTCTGATATGGCACCGAATATGAGTGGTACCCCGGCGGTGGATATTCCACGTTCGATGTATCTGGTAGAACTGGCGTTAGATATGTGTCGGGATATTCTGGCGCCGGGTGGTAGTTTTGTAGTGAAAGTGTTTCAGGGAGATGGCTTCGAAGAATACCTGCGGGAAATTCGCTCCCTGTTTACGAAAGTGAAAATTCGGAAGCCTGACGCTTCACGTTCACGTTCACGTGAAGTGTACATTGTAGCGACTGGGCGCAAACTATAGTACCCTACGCTGTCTGTTAACATCGTTGTAATATGAGGTTAATCCCTTGAGTGACATGGCGAAAAACCTGATTCTCTGGCTAGTCATCGCGGTCGTACTGATGTCGGTATTCCAGAGCTTTGGGCCCAGCGAGTCGAATGGCCGGCGGGTTGATTATTCAACTTTCCTGTCGGAAGTGAACCAGGATCAGGTCCGCGAGGCACGTATTAACGGGCGTGAAATTAACGTTATCAAAAAGGACAGTGGTAAATATACGACTTATATCCCTGTCAACGATCCCAAGTTGCTCGACAACCTGCTGACTAAAAATGTGAAAGTTGTCGGTGAGCCACCGGAAGAGCCAAGTCTGCTGACTTCAATCTTTATCTCCTGGTTCCCGATGCTGTTGCTGATAGGCGTGTGGATCTTCTTTATGCGCCAGATGCAGGGCGGTGGCGGTAAAGGCGCAATGTCTTTCGGTAAAAGTAAAGCGCGCATGCTGACCGAAGACCAGATCAAAACGACGTTTGCTGATGTTGCCGGGTGTGATGAGGCAAAAGAAGAAGTCAGTGAACTGGTTGAGTATCTGCGTGAACCCAGCCGTTTCCAGAAATTAGGCGGAAAGATCCCTAAAGGCGTACTGATGGTAGGCCCTCCGGGGACCGGTAAAACCCTGCTGGCAAAAGCGATTGCAGGTGAAGCCAAAGTACCTTTCTTTACTATTTCCGGTTCAGATTTCGTCGAAATGTTCGTGGGTGTGGGTGCGTCCCGTGTCCGTGATATGTTCGAACAGGCGAAGAAAGCCGCACCTTGTATCATCTTTATCGATGAGATCGATGCCGTAGGCCGTCAGCGCGGTGCAGGTCTGGGTGGCGGACACGATGAACGTGAACAAACCCTGAACCAGATGCTGGTTGAGATGGATGGTTTTGAAGGTAACGAAGGTATCATCGTTATTGCCGCGACTAACCGTCCGGATGTTCTTGACCCTGCGTTACTGCGTCCGGGACGATTCGACCGTCAGGTGGTTGTCGGTTTACCGGATGTCCGTGGCCGTGAGCAGATCCTGAAAGTCCATATGCGTCGCGTTCCTCTGGCAACAGATATCGATGCTGCGATCATCGCCCGCGGAACTCCGGGCTTCTCCGGGGCAGACCTGGCGAACCTGGTCAACGAAGCTGCACTGTTTGCCGCCCGTGGTAACAAACGTGTCGTCTCCATGGTTGAGTTTGAGAAAGCGAAAGACAAAATCATGATGGGTGCGGAACGTCGCTCAATGGTTATGACCGAAGCTCAGAAAGAGTCCACGGCTTACCATGAAGCGGGCCATGCGATTATTGGTCGTCTGGTGCCGGAACACGATCCGGTACACAAAGTGACCATTATTCCGCGCGGACGCGCACTGGGTGTGACCTTCTTCCTGCCGGAAGGCGATGCTATCAGTGCCAGCCGTCAGAAACTCGAAAGTCAGATTTCCACGCTGTACGGTGGTCGTCTGGCAGAAGAGATTATCTATGGGGCTGAACGTGTTTCGACCGGTGCGTCTAACGATATTAAAGTGGCCACCAACCTGGCACGTAACATGGTAACGCAATGGGGCTTCTCAGAAAAACTGGGTCCACTGCTGTACGCGGAAGAAGAAGGTGAAGTCTTCCTCGGCCGTTCAGTCGCCAAAGCGAAACACATGTCAGATGAGACAGCACGTATTATCGACCAGGAAGTGAAACATCTGATCGACAGCAACTATGATCGTGCACGTACGCTACTGAATGAGAACATGGATATCCTCCATGCCATGAAAGATGCGCTGATGAAGTACGAAACCATAGATGCCCCTCAGATCGATGATTTGATGGCCCGTCGTGATGTTCGTCCGCCAGCCGGTTGGGAAGAGCCGAAAAACAACGGTTCTTCGTCCGACGGTAACAGCGGTACGCCTGCACCTCAGCCTCCGCGTCCGGTTGATGAACCGCGCACTGAGAACCCAGGTAATACAATGTGTGAATCATTCGATAAATAAGATGATTTCGCGTTAAAATGAAACCCCGGCCTGTCCGGGGTTTTTTATTGCCTTTTTTTGCCGCAGGGAGAAGTTGCTCAATGAAGCTGTATGCCCGGGATTCCGAACTCGACCTCTCATTTCCCCATGTGATGGGAATACTCAATGTGACACCGGATTCATTTTCAGACGGGGGAAATCATGCCACACTGTCTGATGCCATTACCCATACCAATGAAATGGTTATTGCCGGTGCCACTATCATTGATGTCGGTGGTGAGTCTACCCGGCCAGGCGCAGCCGAAGTCAGCGTTGAGCAGGAGCTTGAACGGGTGATCCCGGTCGTCACCGAAATAGCCCGTCGCTTTGAAGTCTGGATCTCCGTGGATACGTCACGCCCGGAAGTGATCCGCGAAGCGGCCCGGGCGGGAGCGCATCTCATTAATGATGTGCGTGCCTTACAGGTGCCGGGGGCACTGTCGGCAGCGGCAGAGACCGGGCTGCCGGTCTGTCTGATGCATATGCAGGGGCAACCGGAAACCATGCAGAACGCGCCCGGCTATACCGATGTGATTGCGGAAGTGGACCATTTTTTTACAGAACATATTGCACGCTGTCTCGAAGGCGGCATAAAAAAAGAGAATCTCCTGCTCGACCCGGGCTTTGGTTTCGGTAAAAATCTCGGACATAACTATCAGTTGCTGGCCAGTCTGCACCATTTCCACCATTTCGGCCTGCCATTGCTGGTGGGAATGTCACGTAAATCGATGATTGGACAGCTGCTGAATGTCGGACCGAACCAGCGTCTGAGCGGGAGCCTGGCATGTGCGGTGATTGCCGCGATGCAGAGGGCACACATCGTCCGTGTCCATGATGTTAAAGAAAGTGTTGAGGCGCTGCGGGTTGCGGAAGCCACATTAAGAGCGAAAGGATAACAGTATGAGTGAGCGTAAATATTTCGGCACCGATGGGATTCGCGGCAAGGTCGGGGAAGCGCCGATTACGCCAGACTTTGTACTCCGCTTAGGCTGGGCGGCCGGAAAGGTATTAGCCCGCCACGGCTCTAAGACAATTATTATCGGTAAAGACACGCGGATTTCCGGCTATATGCTGGAATCCGCGCTGGAAGCCGGGCTCGCCGCGGCGGGACTCTCTGCGGCCTTTACCGGACCAATGCCGACGCCGGCGATTGCTTACCTGACCCGTACCTTCCGCGCAGAAGCCGGTATTGTGATCTCCGCCTCCCATAATCCGTTCGATGATAATGGTATTAAGTTCTTTTCGACAGAAGGGACAAAACTGCCTGATGATGTCGAAACCGCTATCGAACTGGAAATGGAAAAAACGATCACCTGTGTGCCTTCCGCCGAACTCGGCAGAGCCAGCCGGATTGTGGATGCCGCAGGCCGGTATATTGAGTTCTGTAAGGGGACGTTCCCGAGCGAACTGAACCTGAATGGTCTGAAAATTGTGGTCGACTGTGCGAACGGGGCAACCTACCACATTGCACCTAACGTCCTCCGGGAGCTGGGGGCGGAAGTTATTACCATTGCGGCACAGCCGGATGGGATGAACATCAATAAAGAGTGTGGTGCCACCGATCTGCGTTTACTTCAGCAACGGGTACTGGCAGAAAAAGCGCACGTGGGGATCGCTTATGACGGCGATGGCGATCGCATTATGATGGTGGACCATGAGGGCAACCAGGTCGACGGTGACCAGATCCTCTATATCATTGCCCGCGAAAAACTTCGCCAGGGGAACCTGCGTGGCGGTGTCGTCGGGACGCTGATGAGCAATATCGGCCTGGAGCTGGCACTGAAACAGCTAGGGATCCCGTTTGCCCGGGCGAAAGTGGGTGACCGCTATGTGCTGGAAAAACTGCAGGAAAAGGGCTGGCAACTGGGGGCAGAAAACTCGGGCCATGTCATTTTACTGGATAAAACGACCACCGGAGACGGCATCGTGGCCGGTCTGCAGGTATTAACGGCGATGGTACGTAATCACATGAGTCTGCATGACTTATGCAGCGGTATGAAATTATTACCGCAGGTACTGGTGAACGTACGCTTTAGCGGGGATTCCGACCCGCTCACTTCGGATTCCGTAAAAGCGGTGACCGAAGCGGTCGAAAAAGAACTGGGTAGCCGGGGCCGTGTACTGTTGCGCAAATCGGGCACAGAACCTCTGATCCGGGTCATGGTGGAAGGGGAAGATCGACAGCAGGTGACCTTGCTGGCGAACCGGATTGCCGATGCGGTGAAAGCGGGTTAATCCGTTCCGGAAAAAGGGGGTTGCCGATAAAAACATCAGAGTGGTGATTTTATCGGCAGTCGGAATCTGCAAAGAAAATTGCTCTTGCAGAGAATCACGCCATTGGTTAGTATTCAGACCCGCTTCTGATAGGTACTCTGTTATCTGTCGGCGCAAGGTGAAGCTTTAACTGTACGGTGGCGTACAAGGAAACAGGTCAATTATGTACGAAGCTCTTTTAGTTGTTTTCCTTCTGGTAGCACTTGGCCTTATCGGCATGGTAATGCTGCAGCAAGGTAAAGGCGCTGATATGGGAGCATCTTTTGGTGCTGGTGCGTCAGGTACACTGTTTGGTTCGAATGGGTCTGGTAACTTCATGACTCGCACAACCGGCATTCTGGCTGCGCTGTTCTTTATAATGAGTCTGCTCCTTGGCAACATGAACACCAACAAAAGCGCCAAAGGAAGTGAGTGGGAAAACCTGAGTGCCCCTGCGAAGTCTGAACAGACCCAGCAACCGGCTAAACCGGCAGCACCAGGCAGCGATATCCCGCAGTAAGCAGTAAACGAAGCAGTATCAGCAGTACCCTTACTTTCGACGGCTGGTTTCTCCGGCGTCTTAAGCAGTACCGAGGTGGTGGAATTGGTAGACACGCTACCTTGAGGTGGTAGTGCCCAATTGGGCTTACGGGTTCAAGTCCCGTCCTCGGTACCAATTCAGTTTAACTTGCAATTATTGCATGTTCGGCGTAAAATTCGCCACGTTTCGGACGCGGGGTGGAGCAGCCTGGTAGCTCGTCGGGCTCATAACCCGAAGGTCGTCGGTTCAAATCCGGCCCCCGCAACCACTTTCCCTTAGAGTTGTTTTTCAAAAGACCAGCAGGTATCCTTTCTCACCTGATTTTGAAAAAAACTCTTTTGGTATGTGTTTCTGTCGCATGGCGACAAACACAGGGTCCAGTGATAAAAAGCCCCGAATATTCGGGGTTTTTTGTTATCAGGTAATCGTGATTTTGGGCTTCAGGCCCTTTTTTTATGTCTTGGGGGTGGGCTTGTCCACATTAGAACAAAAATTAACAGAATTAATCACTGCTCCGGTAGAAGCGCTCGGCTACGAACTGGTTGGTATTGAGTTCGTCCGCGGTCGTACCTCGACTCTGCGTATCTACATTGATAGTGAGGATGGCATCAATGTTGATGATTGTGCTGATGTCAGCCGCCAGGTAAGCGCCGTTATGGATGTCGAAGATCCGGTGACAGTCGCTTATAACCTTGAAGTTTCCTCACCAGGTCTTGAAAGACCACTGTTCACTGCCGCACACTACCAGCGTTTCATCGGCGATGAAGTCAGCCTGGTATTGCGCATCGCGGTGCAGAACCGCCGTAAATGGCAAGGTATCATTAAAGCCGTAGAAGGTGAGATGGTGACCGTGACCGTCGAGGGTAATGATGAAGTATTCGCGCTGAACAATATTCAGAAAGCGAATCTGGTCCCCCATTTTTAAACGTCCGGATTGAGGCTAACCAGGATGAACAAAGAAATCTTAGCTGTTGTAGAAGCCGTTTCTAACGAGAAATCTCTGCCGCGCGAAAAAATTTTTGAAGCGCTGGAAAGTGCGCTTGCAACGGCCACAAAGAAAAAATACGAACAGGAAATCGATGTTCGTGTTTGTATTGATCGTAAAAGTGGTGACTTTGATACCTTCCGTCGTTGGCTTGTCGTTGAAGAAGTGACGCAGCCTACCCGTGAAATCACGCTGGACGCTGCGAAATTCGAAGACGAAAACCTCAATCCAGGCGATTTTGTTGAAGATCAGATCGAGTCAGTCACTTTTGACCGTATCACCACCCAGACAGCGAAACAGGTCATTGTCCAGAAAGTACGTGAAGCTGAACGTGCGATGGTCGTCGACCAGTTCCGTGAGCAGGAAGGTGAAATCATCACCGGTGTGGTGAAAAAAGTTAACCGTGACAATATCTCACTGGAAGTCCGCCCGACCGATGGTTCTAATACCAGCGCGGAAGCGGTCATCATCCGTGAAGATATGCTGCCACGTGAAAACTTCCGTCCGGGTGACCGTATCCGCGGTATTCTCTATGCCGTCCGTCCGGAAGCCCGCGGAGCGCAACTGTTCGTCAGCCGCTCTAAACCTGAAATGCTGAAAGAACTGTTCCGCATTGAGGTGCCGGAAATCGGCGAAGAAGTGATCGAGATTAAAGGTGCGGCCCGTGATCCGGGGTCCCGTGCGAAAATCGCAGTAAAAACGAATGACAAACGTATCGATCCGGTGGGTGCCTGTGTAGGTATGCGCGGAGCTCGTGTGCAGGCCGTTTCCAGTGAACTGGGCGGTGAGCGTATCGATATCGTGCTGTGGGATGATAATCCGGCACAGTTTGTTATCAATGCCATGGCCCCTGCTGATGTCGCCTCCATTGTTGTGGACGAAGATAATCACACCATGGATATCGCTGTTGAAGCCGGTAATCTGGCCCAGGCGATCGGTCGTAATGGCCAAAACGTACGTTTAGCCTCACAGCTGAGTGGCTGGGAACTGAACGTGATGACAGTTGATGACCTGCAGGCGAAGCATCAGGCAGAAGCACATGCAGCCATCGATATGTTCACAAAACACCTCGATATCGACGAGGAATTTGCCACTGCACTGGTAGAAGAAGGGTTCTCTACTCTGGAAGAACTGGCCTATGTGCCGGTCGATGAGCTGCTGGAAATCGATGGGCTCGATGAAGAGATGGTAGAGGCTCTGCGTGAACGAGCTAAAAATGCGTTGACCACCCTGGCGTTAGCGAAAGAAGAGAGTTTAGGCAACCAGAAACCTGCGGATGACTTACTGGCACTGCAGGATATGGATAAAGACCTGGCCTATCGTCTGGCCGCTAAAGGCGTCTGCACTCTGGAAGATTTAGCTGAACAGGGTATCGACGACCTCGCAGATATTGAAGGGCTCTCCTCAGAGAAAGCCGGTGAGCTAATTATGGCTGCACGTAATATCTGCTGGTTTGGCGGCGACGCATAACAAACAGGAAGGAACAGCATGACTGATGTAACTGTAAAATCGTTAGCTGCAGAAATACAGACCCCTGTCGATCGTCTTGTACAGCAACTGGCTGATGCAGGGATTTCCAAGTCTGAAAACGACTCTGTGACTGAGCAGGAAAAGCAACAGCTCCTGTCACATCTGAATCGTGAGCATGGTAATGCCGATTCAGGTAAACTGACTCTGCAACGCAAAACGCGTAGCACCTTGAATATTCCGGGCACCGGCGGTAAAAGTAAATCGGTGCAAATTGAAGTCCGCAAAAAGCGTACCTATGTGAAAGATGATGCCGAGGCAGAACGCCAGGCAGAAGCAGAAGCGCAGGCACAGCGTGAAGCGGAAGAGGCGGCACGCCGTGAGGCTGAAGAAGCAGCCAAACGCGAGGCCGAAGAAAAAGCGAAGCGTGAAGCCGAAGAAAAAGCTAAGCGTGAGGCAGACGAAAAAGCCAGACGTGAAGCTGCGGAAAAGACAAAAGTGACAAATCAACAAAACAACGATATGACCAAGGCAGCGCTGTCAGACAAAGCTCGCCGCGAAGCGGAAGCCGCTGAACTCAAGCGTAAGACCGAAGAAGAAGCCCGCCGTAAACTGGAAGAAGACGCGAAACGTATCGCGGAAGAAGCCCGTCGTCTGGCCGAAGAGAAAGGCGAAGAGTGGCAGAAGCCGGTGGAAACTGAAGATTCTTCTGATTACCACGTGACGACCTCGACCCATGCCCGGCAGGCAGAAGACGAGAACGACCGTCAGGTTGAAGGTGGCCGTGGCCGTACCCGTACCGCGACGAAGAGCCCGCGTGCCAAAAAAGGCAACAAGCACTCCGAAGCGAAAACCGACCGTGAAGAAGCCCGTGCAGCCATCCGTGGCGGCAAAGGCGGTAAGCATCGTAAAGGCAGCGCACTGCAGCAGGGCTTTAACAAGCCGGCACAGGTCGTTAACCGCGATGTGGTTATCGGTGAAACGGTAACCGTTGCGGAACTGGCGAACAAAATGGCCGTTAAAGGCTCTCAGGTCATCAAAGCGATGATGAAAATGGGTGCGATGGCAACCATTAACCAGGTGATTGATCAGGAAACTGCGCAGCTGGTTGCTGAAGAGATGGGTCATAAAGTTATCCTGCGTCGTGAGAACGAGCTGGAAGAAGCGGTAATGAGCGACCGTGATCTGGGCGGGAACACCGAAGCGGAATCACGCGCGCCGGTAGTGACCATCATGGGTCACGTTGACCACGGTAAAACCTCTCTGCTGGATTATATTCGTTCTGCGAAAATTGCCTCCGGTGAAGCGGGTGGTATTACCCAGCATATCGGTGCTTACCACGTTGAGACCGGTAACGGGATGATCACCTTCCTGGATACCCCGGGCCACGCCGCGTTTACCGCGATGCGTGCACGTGGTGCGCAGGCGACTGACATCGTTATCCTGGTCGTTGCTGCAGACGATGGTGTGATGCCTCAGACTATCGAAGCTATCCAGCACGCCAAAGCGGCTAACGTCCCTGTCGTGGTAGCAGTGAACAAGATCGATAAGCCGGAAGCCGATGCGGACCGTGTTAAGAACGAACTGACTCAGTACGGAATCATTCCGGAAGAGTGGGGCGGCGAAAACATGTTCGTCAACGTTTCTGCGAAAGCCGGTACCGGTGTTGACGATCTGCTGCAGGCTATCCTGCTGCAGGCGGAAGTGCTGGAACTGAACGCAATACGCAGTGGCATGGCAAGCGGTGTTGTCATCGAATCTTTCCTGGACAAAGGACGTGGCCCTGTCGCGACCATCCTGGTCCGTGAAGGTACGCTGAACAAAGGCGATATCGTCCTGTGCGGCTTCGAATATGGCCGTGTTCGTGCCATGCGTAACGAACTGGGTCAGGAAGTCCTGGAAGCCGGTCCGTCTATCCCTGTAGAAATCCTGGGTCTGTCAGGTGTGCCTGCAGCCGGTGATGAAGCGACAGTGGTACGTGACGAGAAGAAAGCCCGTGAAGTTGCACTGTACCGTCAGGGCAAATTCCGTGAAGTGAAACTGGCTCGTCAGCAGAAATCTAAACTGGAAAACATGTTTGCGAACATGAGCGAAGGTGATGTTTCTGAACTGAACATCGTTCTGAAAGCCGACGTACAGGGTTCTGTGGAAGCTATCTCTGACTCTTTACTGAAACTGTCTACCGACGAAGTGAAAGTGAAGATTGTCGGTTCCGGTGTCGGTGGTATCACCGAAACGGATGCTACGCTTGCCGCAGCGTCTAACGCTATCGTCCTGGGCTTCAACGTCCGTGCCGATGCGTCAGCCCGTCGTGTTATCGATGCTGAAAGTCTGGACCTGCGTTACTACTCCGTCATCTATCATCTGATTGACGAAGTTAAAGCCGCGATGAGCGGTATGCTGGCCCCTGAATACAAACAGCAGATTATCGGCCTGGCTGAAGTCCGTGATGTCTTCAAATCACCGAAATTTGGTGCGATTGCCGGTTGTATGGTGACCGAAGGTATCGTGAAACGTCACAACCCAATCCGTGTTCTGCGTGACAACGTGGTTATCTACGAAGGTGAGCTGGAATCTCTGCGCCGCTTCAAAGATGACGTTAACGAAGTCCGTAACGGTATGGAATGTGGTATCGGTGTGAAGAACTATAATGATGTTCGCGCCGGCGATGCTATCGAAGTGTTTGAAATCATCGAGATCAAACGGACCATCGATTAATCGTTATCGGATTACGACGATTTGGGAGGCCGCTGGCCTCCCGAATTATTTGAGAGGAGCAAAATATTATGGCAAAAGAATTCGGTCGTTCTCAGCGTGTGGCTCAGGAACTGCAAAAAGAAATTGCCCTGATCATTCAGCGTGAAATCAAAGATCCACGTCTCGGGATGATGGTCACTGTTTCCAGTGTCGAAGTCTCCCGGGATCTGGCCTACGCCAAAGTCTTCGTGACCTTCCTGAATGATAAAGATGAAGATGCAGTAAAAACCGGCGTAAAAGCCCTGCAGGATGCGTCCGGCTTTATCCGGACACTGCTCGGCAAAGCCATGCGTCTGCGTATCGTGCCTGAACTGACATTCTTCTACGACAACTCCCTGGTTGAAGGGATGCGGATGTCTAACCTGGTCTCCAGCGTCGTCAAAAATGACAATGAACGTCGTGGTAATACTGCAGAAGAGAGCAAGGAGGACTGATGGGCCGTCCCCGTCGCCGTGGTCGTGATATACACGGGGTACTGTTGCTGGATAAGCCCACCGGTATTTCCTCCAATGACCTGCTGCAGAAAGTAAAACGTATTTATAACGCCAATCGCGCCGGGCACACCGGTGCGCTTGATCCTCTGGCAACAGGGATGTTACCCATCTGCCTGGGGGAAGCGACTAAGTTTTCCCGTTATCTGCTGGACTCCGATAAGCGTTATCGGGTGATTGCCCGACTGGGCCAGCGGACAGATACGTCTGATGCCGATGGTAACGTGGTGGAAGAGCGTCCTGTGACTTTCACGGCAGAGGAACTCGCTCAGGCGCTGGAAAGTTTTCGCGGGGAGACGCAGCAAGTTCCTTCGATGTTTTCTGCACTGAAGCACCAGGGACGCCCGCTGTACGAATATGCCCGCCAGGGGATCACCGTCGAACGCGAACCGCGTCCGATCACGGTGTACGAGTTACAGTTTATCCGTCATGACGGTGATGAACTGGAGCTGGAAATCCATTGCTCGAAAGGCACTTACATCCGGACCATTATCGATGATTTGGGTGAAAAGCTGGGCTGCGGGGCGCATGTCATTATGCTGCGTCGCGTGCAGGTCGCCCGTTATCCGATGGAGAACATGGTGACCCTGGAGCAGCTACAGGCTCTGGCAACGCCGGATGAGCAGGGGCAGGTCGATACCGCGCCGCTGGATGAATTACTGATGCCAATGGACAGCCCGGCCGCGGATTATCCGCTGGTTAACCTGCCGGAATCCGTCAGTCACTGGTTTAAACTGGGACAGCCGGTGCAGATAGCCGGTGCGCCTTCTGACGGGCTGGTGCGTGTCAGTGAAGGTGAGGCTAAAAAGTTCATCGGCATGGCAGAAATTGACGACCAGGGCCGTGTTGCACCGCGCCGGCTGGTCGTTGAAAATTTCGACTGAGTTATTTGCACTCATCTCTGCCGCAGAGTAGAATGGCGCGGCTTTAAAGTGGGAAGCTGAATTAGAGATCGGCGACCTGAAATCAAACATATACTGGAGTTTATTATGTCTCTAAGCGTAGAAGCTAAAGCAGAGATCGTTGCTAAATACGGTCGTGGTACTAATGACAGCGGTTCAACTGAAGTTCAGGTTGCTCTGCTGACTGCTCAGATCAATCACCTGCAGGGTCACTTCTCTGAGCACAAAAAAGATCACCACAGCCGTCGCGGTCTGCTGCGTATGGTTTCCCAGCGTCGTAAGCTGCTGGATTACCTGAAGCGTAAAGATGTTGCACGCTACACCAGCCTGATCGAAAGCCTGGGTCTGCGTCGCTAAGTCTGACGAATTTTTCCAGGGTCAGAACTATGCCTCGGTATCATTCTGTTTCCGGCGGAAAAATTTGAGCGAGTTTCGCGAAAAGGGGGCCTTTATGGCCCCTTTTTTTGGGTGACCGGCAGTATTTCTGTTAAAACTCATGTATTGTTACTGTGAGTGATCTTTATTTGCACGATTCGCGCGGCTAATGAGAAACCTTATCCGCCCTGAGCACCGGGACGAGAGCTTTGTCATTAGTCGCGAGGATGCACAAAAGATCAAAACCAAGACTCAGACCGCCCGAACGTGGCGTCTGATAAAAAATTAAAGGATCTAAATTTTGCTGAATCCGATTGTACGTAAATTCCAGTATGGCCAGCATACCGTCACTCTGGAAACCGGAATGATGGCTCGCCAGGCGAGCGGTGCTGTAATGGCTAGCATTGATGACACTTGTGTCTTCGTGACCGTCGTTGGTCAGAAAAAAGCGAAGCCAGGTCAGGACTTTTTCCCGTTAACCGTGAACTACCAGGAGCGTACTTACGCTGCCGGTCGTATCCCGGGAAGTTTCTTCCGTCGTGAAGGTCGTCCGAGTGAAGGTGAAACCCTGATCGCTCGTCTGATCGACCGTCCGGTACGTCCGCTGTTCCCTGAAGGTTTTGTTAACGAAGTCCAGGTCATTGCGACCGTGGTTTCCGTTAACCCACAGGTGAGCCCGGATATCGTTGCCATGATTGGTGCTTCTGCTGCACTGTCTCTGTCAGGCGTTCCTTTCAACGGCCCAATCGGTGCGGCACGTGTAGGTTATATCAATGACCAGTACGTTCTGAACCCGACCCGTGATGAAATGGCTGAATCCCGTCTGGATCTGGTCGTTGCAGGGACTGAGAATGCCGTACTGATGGTTGAATCAGAAGCGGACATCCTGAGCGAAGAGCAGATGCTGGGTGCGGTCGTGTTCGGTCACGAGCAGCAGCAGGTTGTTATCGAAAACATTAAATCTCTGGTGGCTGAAGCGGGCAAACCTCGCTGGGACTGGCAGCCAGAGCCGGCGAACGAATCGCTGAATGCGCGTATCGCTGCGCTGGCTGAAAGCCGTCTGAGCGATGCTTACCGCATCACTGAGAAGCAGGAACGTTACGAGCAGGTTAACCTGATCAAGAGCGAAACCACTGCCGCATTGCTGGCAGAAGACGAAACGCTGGATGAAGGCGAAATCAGTGATCTGCTGCACGCCATTGAGAAAGACGTTGTACGTGTTCGTATCCTGAACGGTGAACCACGTATCGATGGCCGTGAAAAAGATATGGTTCGTGGTCTGGATGTCCGTACCGGTGTTCTGCCACGTACTCATGGCTCTGCGCTGTTTACCCGTGGTGAAACTCAGGCGCTGGTGACCGCGACCCTGGGTACCGCGCGTGATGCACAGAACCTGGACGAGCTGATGGGTGAGAAGACCGACAGCTTCCTGTTCCACTACAACTTCCCTCCATATTCTGTCGGTGAGACAGGAATGGTCGGTTCGCCTAAGCGTCGTGAAATCGGTCACGGTCGTCTGGCGAAGCGTGGTGTTCTGGCTGTGATGCCAAAACAGGATGCCTTCCCGTACACCGTACGTGTTGTTTCTGAAATCACCGAATCAAACGGTTCATCTTCAATGGCTTCTGTCTGTGGTGCTTCTCTGGCACTGATGGACGCCGGCGTTCCTATCAAAGCAGCCGTTGCCGGTATTGCGATGGGTCTGGTGAAAGAAGGTGATCGTTACGTGGTACTGTCCGATATCCTGGGTGACGAAGACCACCTGGGCGATATGGACTTTAAAGTTGCCGGTAGCCGTGAAGGTGTGACTGCACTGCAGATGGATATCAAGATTGAAGGTATCACCCGCGAAATTATGCAGGTTGCACTGAACCAGGCTAAGGGTGCGCGTCTGCACATCCTGGGCACCATGGAACAGGCTATCAGCACGGCTCGTGTTGAAATTTCTGAATTCGCTCCGCGTATTCACACTATCCGTATTAACCCGGATAAGATCAAAGATGTCATCGGTAAAGGTGGCTCTGTGATCCGTGCTCTGACCGAAGAGACCGGCACCACCATCGAAATCGAAGATGATGGTACCGTGAAAATCGCAGCAACGGACGGCGATAAAGCGAAAGAAGCGATTCGTCGTATCGAAGAAATCACCGCAGAAATCGAAGTGGGTCGTATCTATAACGGTAAAGTGACCCGTATCGTCGATTTCGGTGCTTTCGTTGCGATCGGTGGCGGTAAAGAAGGTCTGGTACATATTTCTCAGATCGCTGACAAGCGTGTTGAGAAAGTGACAGACTATCTGCAGATGGGTCAGGAAGTACCGGTCAAGGTACTGGAAGTCGACCGTCAGGGTCGTGTCCGCCTGAGCATCAAAGAAGCGGTTGAAAAACCACAGGCAGAAGAAAATACCGCGGCGAACCCGGCTGACGCTGGTTAATCGTCCGATGATTATCCTTCTCTCTGAGTATTCAGGGAGAAGGATTGATGTTATCGCGAGGGCAGGATTCCTTTGCACGGCAGGCGGATGAAAGGATATTCATCCTAATGTTTGTATTCGGGAGTGGGATAATGAAGCCTTATTTGCGCTGGGGTTTTGTTGCAGCAGCTTTAGTGCTTGCAGGATGCAGCAGCTCTGACAACTGGCGTCAGAATGAAGTTCTTGCCGTCCCTTTGCAACCCACATTGCAACAGGAAGTGATTCTGGCAAGGATGGAACAAATACTTGCCAGTCGTGCCCTTACAGATGATGAACGCGCACAGCTTTTATATGAGCGCGGAGTGTTGTATGATAGTCTTGGTTTGCGGGCACTCGCACGGAACGATTTTTCCCATGCGTTGTCTATAAGACCAGATATGCCGGAAGTGTTTAACTATCTCGGCATATATTTAACGCAGGCAGGTAATTTTGATTCTGCCTATGAAGCGTTTGATTCTGTACTAGAGCTTGATCCAACTTACAATTATGCGCATTTAAATCGAGGTATCGCCCTCTACTACGGTGGACGATACAAGTTAGCGCAAGATGATCTGCTGGCGTTTTATCAAGACGATCCTAATGATCCGTTTCGTGCGCTTTGGCTCTATCTCGCAGAACGTGAGATAGATGCTAAAAAAGCGAAAGTCGCGCTCAGACAGCGTTATGACTCTGCGAATAAAGATCAATGGGGATGGAATATTGTCGAGTTCTACCTGGGCGATATCAGTGAGAAAACACTGATGCAACGACTACAGGCAGATGCAACGGATAACACCTCGCTCGCTGAACATCTCAGTGAAACCAACTTCTATTTAGGTAAGTACTACCTAAGTCTGGGGGAGAAGGACAACGCAGAAGCGTTGTTCAAACTGGCGGTTGCCAACAATGTGAATAACTTTGTTGAACACCGATATGCATTGTTGGAACTGGCAGAACTTGGCCAGGCACAAGACGACCTATCAGAATCTGACCAGCAATAGCTGACGAAAATTGACACCCTTTTTTTATTTCCTGTCATCCTTCGGGGTGAGGGGTGTTTTATTCGTCAAAAACTTCTAATTTGAGCCGGTTCACACTTTTCAATGAAAATAACTGAAAGTTTTCATGACGAGTTATGTAGACTGGCCGCCGTAATCTAAGAGGCACGTGTACTACATGACTGATATTCAAACCACTTTTTCCGATCTGGGCCTTAACGAATCTATCCTGTCTGCGCTGAATGACATGGGATACGTTAAACCATCGCCAATCCAGGCGGCCTGTATTCCACACCTGCTGGCAGGTCGTGATGTCCTGGGTATGGCTCAGACCGGCAGTGGTAAAACAGCGGCATTCTCTCTGCCATTGCTGAACAACATTGATCCTGCCCTGAAAGCACCTCAGATCCTGGTGCTGGCGCCAACGCGTGAGCTGGCGGTACAGGTAGGCGAAGCCTGTAATGAATTTTCCAAACACATGCGCGGTGTAAACGTCCTGGCCCTGTACGGTGGTCAGCGTTATGACGTTCAGCTGCGCGCCCTGCGTCAGGGACCACAGATTGTTGTGGGTACTCCTGGCCGTCTGCTGGACCACCTGAAACGCGGTACCCTGGATCTTTCCAACCTGCGTGGTCTGGTACTGGATGAAGCTGACGAAATGCTGCGCATGGGCTTCATCGAAGACGTAGAAACGATTATGGCTCAGATCCCTGAAGGCCATCAGACTGCGCTGTTCTCTGCGACGATGCCTGAAGCGATTCGTCGCATCACACGTCGCTTTATGAAAGATCCACAGGAAGTCCGTATCCAGTCAAGCGTTACCACGCGCCCTGATATCAGCCAGTCTTACTGGACTGCTTATGGCCGTAAGAGTGATGCTCTGGTTCGTTTTCTGGAAGCCGAAGATTTCGATGCGGCAATCATCTTCGTTCGTACCAAGAATGCCACGCTGGAAGTCGCAGAAACGCTGGAGCGTAACGGCTACAGCAGTGCTGCCCTGAACGGTGATATGAACCAGTCACTGCGTGAGCAGACCCTGGAGCGCCTGAAAGATGGTCGCCTGGATATCCTGATTGCGACAGACGTTGCTGCACGTGGTCTGGATGTTGAGCGTATCAGCCTGGTCGTTAACTATGATATCCCGCTGGATGCTGAATCTTACGTTCACCGTATCGGCCGTACCGGTCGTGCAGGTCGTACCGGTCGTGCGCTGTTGTTCGTAGAGAACCGCGAGCGTCGTCTGCTGCGTAACATCGAACGCACCATGAAGCTGACTATCCCTGAAGTTGAACTGCCGAATGCGGAACTGCTGAGTACCCGTCGTCAGGCGAAATTTGCTGAACGTGTTCAGCAGCAGCTGGAAAGCAGCGATCTGGATCAGTACCGTGCACTGCTGGAGAAATTATCTCCTCAGGAAGATCTGGATATGGAAACTCTGGCCGCAGCACTGCTGAAAATGGCTCAGGGCGAACGTCCGCTGATCGTTCCTGCTGATGCACCTCGTCCTGCGCGTCGCGAATTCCGTGACCGTGATGAGCGTAGCGACCGTGGTGGCCGTGACGATCGTCGTGGTAACCGTGAACGTGATGGCGGTGACCGTCCGCGTCGCGAACGTCGTGATGTGGGTGATATGCAGATGTACCGCATTGAAGTTGGCCGTGATGATGGTGTTGAAGTACGTCACATTGTTGGTGCTATCGCCAACGAAGGTGATATCAGCAGCCGTTACATTGGTAACATCAAACTGTTCGGTACTCACTCAACGATCGAATTACCGAAAGGTATGCCGGGTGAAATCCTGCAGCACTTCACCAAGACGCGTATTCTGAACAAACCGATGAATATGCAACTGATTGGTGATGCACAGCCACAGTCCCGTGAACCACGTCGTGGTGGCCGTGACGGCGGTCGTGAAGGTGGTCGTGAGGGCGGCGGACGTCGTTTCTCAGACCGTCGTGAAGGTGGCCGTGGTTCTTTCAGCGGTAACCGTGAAGGCCGTGGTCCGCGTCGTGAAGACGGTGCAGCACCGGCTCCGCGTCGTCGCGAGTACTAATCCGCAGGACGGGCAGATAAGGAGAGCACTCTGAATTTGCCCGCCATGCTGAATAAAAAAAGCGAGGGGATTATCCCCTCGCTTTTTTTTTAACGGTGTCCGAAAATCTCTGCCTGACTGCCTGACTGCCTGACTGCCTGACTGCCTGACTGACTGCCTGACTGCCTGACTGCCTGACTGCCTGACTGCCTGACTGCCTGACTGCCTGACTGCCTGACTGCCTGACTGCCTGACTGCCTGACTGCCTGACTGCCTGACTGCCTGACCGGATCACATCACATCACATCACATCACATCATTACTGCATCACATCATTACTGCATCACATCATTACTGCATCACATCATTACTGCATCACATCATTACTGCATCACTGCATTACTGCATCACTGCATTACTGCATCAGTGACTGTGCCGCCGCCATCGCCAGAGAGAAGGAATAAATTCTGGAATCAGGGTCAAAAATCTGACCGTTAACGATGATCTCATCGGCCTGATATTGCTGCTGTAAGGCAGCCATTCCCTGCGCCACCGACTGCTGATCGCCGACCAGCGACATCCCTAATGCCCGCTCCACGCCATATTTTTCTGCCGGAGACCACAGCGGATCCATGGTTTCTACCGGCTCAGGCAGAGGGCCTGGCATACCGCGGCGCAGGTTAATAAACTGCTGTTGCTGGGAGGTAAACAGGAAGCGTGCTCTGGCCTTACTTTCCGCGGCAATCACATTCACCCCGATAATCACATACGGTTCAGCCAGTCGTGAGGACGGCCTGAATTTTTCACGGTACAGCGTGAGCGCGTCGGCGAGCATATCCGGGGCGAAATGCGAGGCAAAAGCAAAGGGCAGGCCCAGCTGCGCAGCAAGTTGTGCGCTATAGAGGCTGGAGCCTAATAACCATACCGGAATCTGTAACCCGACACCCGGCACCGGCTGGACGTCAAAATGGCTGCCTGCCGGCGCATCAAACCAGCGGATAAGCTGTTCAATATCCTGCGGGAAACTTTCTTCATGGCTGCCCGACAGATGCCGGCGTAAGGCCATCATGGTGCGCTGGTCTGACCCGGGCGCCCGGCCTATCCCGAGATCAATTCGTCCGGGGTAGAGTGTTGCCAGGGTTCCGAACTGTTCAGCTATCACCAGCGGGGAATGGTTAGGGAGCATCACACCGCCTGATCCCAGCCGCAGATGTGTGGTGTTGGCCGCCAGATATCCAATCAGTACTGAGGTGGCCGCACTGGCAATGCCGGTCATATTATGGTGTTCGGCCAGCCAGTAGCGGTGAAATCCCGCGGATTCCGCATATTTCACTAATGCCAGTGAGTTGCTGAAGGCAGCCTGCACGGAGGACTGCGCCGGCACCGGGGCGAGATCTAATACAGAGAGCTTAAAGGGTTTGAGACAGGACATAAGTATACCTTTATCATACCGAAGCACCTGGCAGTCGCCAGCAGGGCGATGCTGAAAGCATCCCCCTGAATGTAGCGTCTTTCGGTGGCGAATACCTACGCGGATTGTGCCCCGATGCTCGTCTCCAGTGCCATCCCCTCGATATTATGCCAGTAGCCATTACAGTGAGTCCGTTTATCCAGCGTGAACGGCATCTCTGCCTGCTGATTACGGCGAAATTCGTGGATTAAGGCCGGAGTCTCTGTATCCTGAGGCGATATCCGCAGCACATCGACCAGCGACTGCATGGCGGATTGCTCATTGCCCAGATGGTAGCAATAACTGCTGAGGGTCTGGATACCATTCAGTACAAAGACCGGCTGTCCTTCCCGTGACAGTACTTCACGACCCTGCGGATAGCGCAGACAGCAAGTTTCACAATGGTCTTTATCACGATTTTCTGAACGCGCCGTAAAGCAGCGTGCCGACAGGGCCAGCGGCAGATGACCGTAACCGAAAACCTCCACTTCAAACCGATCCCGGAAGCCGTCACGCTCACACGCTTCCAGTAATGCGGTCAGCCAGTCGCGGGAAAGTTCTACCGGCATACACCAGCGCACCATGCCCTGTTTTAGCAGTATCTTCAGGCTGGCAGCGTTATAGATGTTCAGTGCCGGACCAGCGACAAAGGGTAACCGGTGGGTAGCGGCCAGATTCACGGTGCCCATATCACAGGCTTCCACCATGAATTCACCGTTATCCACATAGCGTCTCAGCTCTTTCAGCTCAGACGGCGACTGTAATAAGGCCAGCGTACTGAGAACGACCTGTTTT
The DNA here is from genome assembly GCF_039523755.1 of Tatumella terrea. Lineage (NCBI taxonomy): Bacteria > Pseudomonadati > Pseudomonadota > Gammaproteobacteria > Enterobacterales > Erwiniaceae > Tatumella > Tatumella terrea. Next base: position 126,022 of record NZ_BAAAFX010000010.1, read on the forward strand.
CCTGCGGCTGCCAGGGGCCTTGCCATTTCCATCCATTGCGCAAATGACGTCGCACGGCGTTTACTGCAGACCGTTTCCCCCAGATAGATAATGTCCGCATCACTGCCGGCGGCCTGCCGGTAAAAGGTATTCAGTTTTTCTGTCGGCCAGTACCACAGCACCGGCCCGAGCGAATATTTCATGATCGTTTCCTATTGCCATTGGCGGTGCAGTGCACCCAGAGTGGTTTGCGTACCTTCCGCAAGCTCTCCCAGTTGCTGCATCCAGCGCGGGTCAACATTAAAGGTCGCCGGCGATGTCCGGCAGTGATCGATGGCCTGCCGCCAGACGCTCGCTACCTGCCTGACATAGGCGGGGCTGCGCTGTCGCCCTTCAATTTTCACCGAGACAATCCCCATCTTTTGCAGTTCCGGCAGCAGGGCCAGCGTATTCAGACTCGTGGGTTCTTCCAGTACGTGGTAACACTGCCCCCCGACCTGATAGCGTCCTTTGCAGAGGGTGGGATAGCCTGCATTTTCGTGCGGCGGATAACAATCGATCAGCACTTCGTTGAGCCTGGCCTCCATGCCTTGCGTCGTGGTTTGCCAGCGCACAAATCTGGCCGGCGAGCAGGCGCCAGCGGTGTTCGGGGATTCACCGGTCATCCATGAGGACAGATAGCAACGCCCTTCAGCCATAATACACAGGCTTCCGAAGGCAAAGACTTCGAGCGGGACGGTGGTTTCGCGCGCCAGTTGCCGGACCTGGTGTAAAGACAGCACGCGCGGCAAGACCACACGATGAACCGCGAACTCTCGTTGATAGAAGAGAATGGCTTCGGTATTGGTGGCCGACGCCTGAACCGATAAGTGTCGCTCCAGGGTCGGGTGGCGGGTACAGGCGTAATCGAGCAAGGCAGGGTCGGCGAGGATCAGTGCATCCGCACCGCTGTCTGCGGCGATATCAATCGCCTGTTTCCAGCGAGCGAAGCCTTCAGGGTGGGCGAACGTGTTGACCGCAACATGCAGCTTTTTCTTTCGCTGGTGCAGATACCGGGCCGCTTCTTTCAGCCGGACAGGGGTGAAATTAAGCCCGGTAAAATGGCGGGCATTAGTATCATCTTTCAGGCCGACATAGACCGCATCCGCCCCGTTATCAGCAGCGGCTTTCAACGCAGGTAAATTCCCCGCCGGGCACAACAGTTCCATAGTGTTCTCCCTGTAAATATCAGGGATAAAAGTGTAGAAAAATTTATCCACCGAAAAGTTGATGCAGGGCAGTGTATGGCGGGTTAATCACAAAAATCGTCGCAGCGACAGTTAAAATAGCCGCAGTCTCCCTGTCATCGATTTAAGGAAAAATATGCTGCAGCGATTACATCATCATCTGGTCAGTGAAATGCCGAAGCTCCTGGCCTGGCCTCTGGGACGGGTGCCTTTCTCCTGTAAAAAGGTCCTGTTACGACAACTGATTAACTGGCAATATCAGCAGCTGATCGCGGCCGGCGAGATTGACTTTCTGCAGCAGCGCCGGCTGGGGATCGAGATCCGTGACCTGCGGCTGAAGTGGGTGATGACACTGGAAAACCAGCGGATCATGATCACCGACGGGCAGGAGGCCGATGTCTGGTTTCGCGCGGATACCAACGATTTGATTTTACTCGCGGCAGGCCGGAAAGACCCGGATATGTTATTCTTTCAGCGTCGGCTGGTGGTGGAAGGCGATACAGAATTAGGCTTGGCAGTAAAAAACCTGATGGATGCTATCGAACCCGACGCGATGCCACCGATACTACTTAAAGGGTTGCAGCATCTGGCTGCATTTACAGAAGCAGGAATGACACAGGACGCCAGCGTAATAACGGTGCGCGAAGAGAACTCATGCTAATCCGGACTGAAATTGGTATTGATGCGCCAGGCATCGACCGTTTATTAAAAAACTGCTTCGGCTCCGAGCAGGAAGCGGAGCGGGTCAGACAGCTACGTGAGCAGGGGTTACTGACTCTGGGAATGGTGGCGACCGATGATGAAGGCCAGATTCTGGGATATGCGGCATTCAGCCCGGTCACGCTGGCAGGAGAAGATAAAGGCTGGGTGGTACTTTCCCCGCTGGCTATCGATGCCGCCTGCCGGTCACAGGCACTGGATGAACAACTGGTCCGGGAGGCCCTGGATACCCTGAATGAGTTTGGTTATGGTGCCGTTCTCGCCAGAGAAAGCCTGGCCTGTCTGACACAGGTCGGGTTCCGGCCAAGTGAAAAACTGCATTATCAGTCGCCGGCCGATAACCGGCAGCAGACGTTGCTTATTTACCCGCTGGCGAACGACCCGGTCGGGGATGAAGCCGGCGAATTACAGCTTTCCACACCCTTTTACGGGTGACGGGTAAGCCAGCAGGGCAGATCGGCAGGCTGGTCACTGACCAGTAACAGCTTATCCGCCCGGGTCCGTTGCTTCACCTGGTATTCCAGCTTTGATGCCTGTGACCGGTCTCCGGCAGGGCTCTGAAATACCAGCGTCAGCGGACCTTTGCCCCGTAACGCCCTCGCACCTGTACCGCGCTGATGTTGTAAAAATCGCCGTGCGACGTCGGTCGTAATCCCGGTGTACAACGCACCGGAGGCTGTTTGTACCATGTACAAAAACCAGCGATTTTCCATCCTGATCATTATCCTGTTCGGTGAAGAGCGGGCAGTGTAGCGTGCAATGTCTGAGAATGTCATGATTTGATCATCAGAGGATGTCTATGTCGGACCTGAACCACTGTCTTAACTATCTGAAAAAACACCATGTGCTGACGCTTTGTACCGGTAGCGGTGACACCTTATGGGCAGCCAATTGCTTTTATGTTCTGGATGAAACCGGCATTGCGTTCTGGCTGATGACAGAGGAGACCACCCGTCACGGTGAGTTAATGCGCCTTAACGCCCGCGTTGCAGGTACGGTGACCACGCCCGCCAGCACGGTGATGAAGATCCAGGGCATCCAGTATGCCGGAGAGATATTCCAGCCGGAAGGGGAGCGGGAGAAGCAGGCACTGGCCTGCTATCAGCAACACTTTCCGATTGCCCGCGCGATGAAAGCCCCGTTATGGGAAATCCGGCTGGATGAACTGAAGATGACCGATAATACGCTGGGCTTCGGGAAAAAAATCCACTGGTCCCGCACCTCCTGAATCCCTTTTTCGGCGTCCGCAGGACGCCATTCCCTCCCGCCGACCGCCCTTTTCACGGGCTGATGCCTGCCTTGATCCGGCGTTAATGCCCGGTGAGCTGAATACCTGCCCGGGGTGATAAATAAAAAATATTCATATTAAATGTTAATTTATTTAATCAATTTCGCTTGCAATTAACGGCCCTGACGGATCATAGTGAAGGCCGGCAGCAGAAAAGTGAATATCCGTTCCGCCGTGAATATTACGGAGCCATCACAGGGAATCACTGTCAGATAAACGCGTTAAAGCTCCTCACCTGCATGAGATAACCAGTCCACCATACACATTAATTTAATTTATTAAAATTAGCGTGTTAGCTAACGGTTTCTGTTTTACACGGGGGATATATGCACAATGACACATCACCGATACAACCATCTCATCCATCGACCGCGCACCATATTGTTCAGCGTAACGAAAAGGGTATGTTGCCCAATCTGACTTCCCTGAACGGTATCCGCTTTATCGCGGCTATCGGGGTATTTTTTTTCCACTCTTCACTCGGGGCTATAATGGCACCCTTTGCCAGCCCGCGTGTCAGTGACCTGTATTCCTTTATCTTTAGTATTTCCGGCTGGGTCAGCGTTTCCCTGTTTTTTATTCTCAGCGGTTTTGTGATGGGCTGGTCATCCCGGCCGGTCGATCATCCGCTACGCTTTTACCGTCGGCGGCTGGCAAAAATCTATCCGATGAATGTGGTCGTGATGGTGATCGCGCTGGTTTGTGGCGTGGTCAGTATTCATCGCCCGGATATCTGGGGGCCTAATTTCCTGCTGGTGCAGGCCTGGATCCCGAGGGTGGAAAATTATATCGGCGGGAATACCCCCAGCTGGTTCCTCGGTGCCATTGTTCTGTTTTATTTTCTTTTCCCGATCGTATTCCGCTGGGTAAAAGCACTGCCGGCAGACAAACTCTGGACCACGGTTTTTCTCTGTTATGCCGGGATGATTATCAGCCAGTTCGTTATCTATTACTTTACACATAATGAACCGCTGCTCTCCGGCTGGCCGTTTCCTATCGGTGAAACCCAGTTCTGGCTTTCCTACACATTGCCAATCACCCGGATATTTGAATTCGTGATTGGCCTGGTACTGTCCCGAATTATTCTTGAAGGCTATTTTATCCGCATCAGTACCGGCGTCAGTTTTTCGCTGGTGGTTATTGGCTATATTATTGATTTATATGTTCCTTTTCAGTTCAGTTTTAACCTCGTGATGTTACTCCCGCTGGTCTTATTACTGGGATCTCTGACGGTCGGCGATATAAACGGTAAGACCTCATTTCTGAACTGGCCGGTGATGCAATGGCTGGGCGATATCTCCTTCGGGTTTTATATGATCCACTTTACCCTTCTGATGTTGCTTAAACGCTGGACCGGCGGAGAGAAATTTACTACCCCGACAGCCTTACTGTTACTGTTACTTGCAATCATTGCCAGTGTGTTCTGTGGCTGGTTACTGCATAAATATGTCGAAATCCCGTGCGGTAATTACCTGAACTCCCGTTCCCGTGCCGGAAAGCCCCTGGCTCGCCGGGAAAGTGTACGCTGAAAGCTCCGCTGACGGCCCGGAGAGCTCCGGACCGTCAGGGTTACCGTGCCTGACGCAGATACCAGATCCGCTGATTCCGGCTGCCGCGCCATTTGAGCGACAGATCTTTTTCAGATTCTACGAAGGGACCATCCACCAGCACATGAATGTGCCGTGTAACTTCGCGCTGGGCGGCGGTCAGCCATTGAAAAGAGTATCCGGTCCATAGCCAGATATCTTTTTCCGGACATTCACTGACCACGCGCCTTACCAGTTGCAACACGGCAGTGACATTGGCCGGGTGGAGCGGATCGCCGCCGGATAAGGACAATCCCTGACGGGGGATACGCGTGTCGTTAAGGTCCGTGATGATCCTGTCCTCCTCCTGCCGGGTAAACGGTTGTCCGGAATCCACCCGCCATGTGGACTGGTTATAGCATCCCCGGCAATGATGTTCACAGCCCGCGACAAACAGGGTACAGCGGGTCCCCGGTCCGTTGACCACATCCAGCGGATAGTAGCGATGATAATTCATGGCGGGGTCAGGCCAGTCCGTCGGGCATATGTTTTACCCGGCGTCTGACTTCTTCCTGTTTTCCGTGATTAAAGGGGCGGGCATCGGGACTGCCCAGGTAACCGCACACCCGCCGGGTGACCGACACTCTGGCCGGATCATGATTGCCGCATTGCGGACAGGTAAATCCTTTACTGGTACAGCTAAACTCGCCTTTAAAACCGCAGGTATAACATTCATCGATCGGGGTATTGGTGCCGTAATAAGGGATTCGGGAATAGCTGTAGTCCCAGACATCTTCCAGGGCTTTCAGGTTATGGCGCAGGTTGGGATACTCCCCATAGCAGATGAAACCGCCGTCAGAGAGGGCCGGATAGGGGGCTTCAAAATCAATTTTATCGTAAGGGCTGGCGGCCTTTTCCACATCCAGATGAAAACTGTTGGTGTAATAGCCCTTATCGGTGACCCCCGGGATGACACCGAACTCAGCAGTATCCAGCCGGCAGAAACGATCACACAGATTTTCACTCGGTGTGCTGTAAAGACTGAACCCGTACCCGGTTTCGGCCTTCCAGCGGTCGGTCGCCGCGCGTAACCGGCTGACTATCGCCAGCGCTGTCTGCTGTAACTCTGCGGAATCAAACAGATGCTGCTGCTGACCTTTCAGGGCGTTAATCGTTTCATGCAGGCCGATGAATCCCAGGGAGATCGAGGCCCGGCCGTGACGGAAGATCGGGCCGACCTTGTCATCCGCATTGAGGCGGACACCACAGGCCCCTTCCATATAAAGTATCGGTGCAACCCGGGCACAGGTATTCTCCAGCCGGCTGATACGGGTCAGTAACGCCTGCCGGGCGATCTCCAGCCGTTCGTCGAGCAGTGACCAGAAGCGCGTCTCATCGCCTGCCGCCTGCAGGGCGATCCGCGGGAGATTCAGGCTGACCACACCAATATTGTTTCGTCCTTCGTGGATCTGCCGGCCTTCTTCCTCATAAACGCCCAGAAAACTCCGGCAACCCATCGGCGTCTTAAAGGATCCGGTAATTTTTACCACCTGATCGTAATTCAGGATATCCGGGTACATCCGCTGGCTGGCACATTCCAGCGCCAGCTGTTTAATATCGTAGTTACAGTCTCCGGGCCGATGGTTGATCCCGTCGCGGATGGCAAACACCAGTTTCGGGAACACCGCGGTTTTACGATTACTGCCCAGCCCGGCGAGGCGGTTCTGTAAAATCGCCGTCTGGATCATGCGGGAGGCAGCAGATGTCCCCAGTCCGAAACCGAAAGTCACAAACGGCGTCTGGCCGTTTGCGGTGTGTAGGGTATTCACTTCATATTCCAGTGCCTGAAACGCGTCATAACACTCTTTACGTGTCCTGGCCTCAGCATAGGCTTCAACATCGGCAACCTGCCATTCCCGGCCCGTATCCCGGTGACGTTGCAGGCTGGCTTCCACATAGGGCGCGAGCACTTCATCGATACGATTAATCGTGGTACCGCCATAGATATGGCTGGCGACCTGAGCGATGATTTGTGCGGTGACGGCGGTTGCCGTGGCAATGGATTTGGGCGGGGCAATATCGGCATTCCCCATTTTAAATCCCCGGGTCAGCATCCCTTCCAGGTCAATCAGCATGCAGTTGAACATCGGGAAAAACGGGGAGTAATCCAGATCGTGATAATGGATGTCTCCGCGATCATGCGCCTGCATGATCGGTGCCGGCAGAATATGTTGCCGTGCATAGTGTCTGGCGACGATCCCTGCCAGTAAGTCCCGCTGCGTCGGGATCACTTTACTGTCTTTATTGGCATTTTCGTTCAGCAGAGAGGTGTTGGTCTGTTCAATTAACCCGCGGATCTCCCGGTAGAGCTGACTGCGCTGTTCACGGCGGGTGTCTCTGTCATGACGATATTCAATATAGCAGCGGGCCACATCCGGCCATGGGCCGGTCATCAGCGTATCTTCTACCACTTGCTGTATCCGACCGATGTCCAGCTCGTGGTTCTGCCGTAACGCCGCGCAGACCTGGCCGGTCATCTGCTCACAATACGCGGCATCGGTCACTCCGGCGGCACTGGCTGCGGCCCCGATAGCATTCATAATGCGTTGACGGCAGAAGGGCACTTTACAACCGTCCCGTTTTACAACGATAGTATTCATCAGAATCACCCATATATTGTGCTGCAAGTAATTCTAGATACTATATGTGGTATTTTCAGCGAAATAAGTGATCGAAATTTGATTCAGAACAAAGAAGCGGAAAAAGGCAAAACCGGGGGACGGAACGGTCGCTGGGGGGATAACGGCGGGCAATTACGTGCGGAAACGGCTCCCGGAGGAGCCGCTATTGGTATCAGCGACGAACGGCGATCGCTTCAATTTCGATTTTTACGTCTTTAGGCAGACGAGCGACTTCCACGCACGAGCGCGCAGGAAAGCCGGACTGATTCTCAGTAAAGAAGGCTTCATAGGCGGCATTAACGGTGGTGAAATCGTTTAAGTCTTTGACGAAGACGGTGGTTTTTACGATATCGCCCACGGTCAGCCCGGCTTCTTCAATAATGGCTTTCACGTTTGCCAGAGACTGGCGGGTCTGAGCGGTAACATCCTCAGGAACCTCACCGGTTTTCGGATCAACCGGGATCTGGCCGGAAGTAATGATCATATTGCCGAGATCGACAGCCTGTACATACGGGCCGATAGCAGCCGGTGCATTTTCGGTACTGATGACGCGGGACATAACTTCTCCTTAATGAATATACGAGGACGACTCAGCCCTCAGGCGGATGCGTCCCCATTATAAAAGGGTGAATGGTGATTACCAGTGTCCCATCACGACATGACGGGCAAATTCTTTTTCACAGTATTTGCAGGTCAGCATGATGTCCTGTGGGCGCTGACGCACCGTAAAAGAGGAGCTGACCGGTTCGTTATGACTGATGCAGTTACTGTTCGGACAGCTCAGAACCCGCTCTATCCGCTCAGGTAATTCCGGCACTCTTTTGGCGACCACGTCATAATTGTCGATACGGTTAACGGTGGCATGCGGGGCATAGAGCGCCAGCTGGTTGATCTGTTCTTCTGTCAGAAAGGTATTTTCGATTTTAATCAGGTCTTTCTGCTGCATTTCGCCGGAAGGCAGGTTAAGGCCAATGGTAATACGCTGATCGGTTTCTGTCAGGCGGAACAGCGAGAGTAACCGGAAGCCGACACGGGCCGGAATATGGTCAATGACGGTGCCACATTTGATGGCTTCAACCTGTAATTTATTATCCTGAGTCATCTGTCTGTTCCCCCGTTATGCAGTGAGTTCTTCATTTAACACCAGAGCCAGTAATGCCTGGCGGGCATAGATACCATTCCCGGCCTGGCGGAAGTACCAGGCATAGGGGGTCGAATCGACGTCGGTATCAATTTCATCCACGCGGGGCAAAGGATGCAGCACCTTCATCGTTTCACGGGCGCCGGTCAGGTCGGCCGCCCGCAGGATAAACTGGGCTTTTACGTTGGCATATTCGGAAGGGTCCAGACGCTCTTTCTGGACCCGGGTCATATATAAAATATCTGTCTGCGGGGTCACTTCTTCAATGGAAGCGTGGCGCGACCAGCTGATGCCCTTTTCGTCGAGCAGGTCAGTAATGTACGCAGGCATGGTCAGAGCTTCCGGCGCAATAAAGAAGAAGCGGTTATTGCTGAATTTGGCCAGGGCCTGGGTCAGGGAATGAACGGTCCGCCCATATTTCAGGTCACCCACCATAGCAATATTCAGGTTATCCAGCCGCTGCTGGGTTTCACTGATGGTGAACAGGTCGAGTAATGTCTGGGTCGGGTGCTGGTTTGCACCGTCGCCGGCATTCAGCACCGGAATATCACCGGCAAATTCGGTGGCCAGCCGGGCGGCACCTTCCTGTGGATGGCGCATGACGATGGCATCCACATAGGTGCTGATCACCGAAATCGTATCGGCCAGTGTTTCACCTTTTTTGCCCAGCGAAGTATTACCGCCGTCAGAAAAGCCGACCACAGAAGCCCCCAGCCGGTGGATCGCCGTTTCAAAAGAGAGACGGGTACGTGTCGACGCTTCAAAAAAACAGCTGGCAATCACCTTGTGCTTTAACAGCTCAGGTTGTGGCGAAGCCTTCAGCCGTGCAGCAGTGGCTAAAACCAGCTCCAGTTCATCACGGTTCAGGTCATTAATTGAGATAATATTCTTTCGATAGAGGGGGTTAGCCATAAGTAATATCCTCGGCACGAGCGGATGACAGGCAAAAAAAAGCCCCTGAAACAGGGGCTTTTTTTATGAAATAGACAGTGATGCGGGAAAAAAAAGGGCTGCCGCCTGCGGTCGGGCAGGTACGGATCTCATGTTGTGTGATGATCTGTGGCATGCGATTTCCCGGAAAATTTTCGCGCATTATACCGGCCACAGAATTCCTGACAAGAGAAGCCGGCATAAAATGCGCGGCCGGTAGCGGTGATTCAGGGAACCTTCAGCAGGGTACAGATTTCCTGGTAAAGCGCAGAGATCTGCCTGCACTGCCGGGGCGCAATCCAGACATTATCGCTGCCGGCCACCACGCCCATCACCGGGGCCAGATCCTGGCAATCGAGGATGCGGGCGACGGCGCGGCCATAACCTGCGGCCGTGTGGATCAGTATAAATTCGTTGTTGCAGACAATATCGATCACCATCTCTGCAATGGTTCTGCTGGCGCGCGGTGCTAACTGCAACAGAGGATTAAGGGTATAGATCCGCTGCCCACGGCCATTACGGATTTTGATAGCACCGAGGAGTTTCAGTAAACGGGACACGGTTGACTGGCTTATCAGGGCATAGCCGTTACGTTTCAGGTCACGGCGCAGGGCTTCCTGGGAAAGATAACTGTTTTGCATAATCAGCCGCTGGCAGAGGGCCAGTTGTCTGAGTTCTTTCTGACTGGCGGGGGTGAGAACAGGCATAATGACATCTCCATTGTCAGGCGAGGATGGTCACTGGCCGGGTACGGGCTGCAGTGACAGGGCCCTGACCGGCGGCGGCATCAGGGCACCTCTGTCAGTTATAGTAACGCAGAGACACTGAGCAGGACTATATTCAGTATCACAAGTATCAGCAGCAGCGGCGCTATCCACTTCAGGAAACGTACATAAGGCACTCTGGCAATTGCCAGCCCGCCCATCACTACCGCGGAGGTCGGTGTGATCAGATTAACCAGCCCGGAAGCCGACTGATAGGCACTGACCACGAGTTCGCGGCCGGTACCGGCAAAGTCGGCCAGCGGAGCCAGTACCGGCATACTGAGTACCGCCAATCCGGAAGACGATGGCACCAGGAAGGACAGCAGCACTTCAATAAACCAGGTGACGTTGATAAAAATAACCGCCGGTAATCCGCTGACCATATGTTCAGCCGCATTCAGCAGGGTATGGGTGATCATGCCATTATCCATGACCACGACAATGCCACGGGCGATACCGATAATCAGCGCGACCCCGAGCAGATCGCGGGACCCGTCGATAAAAGTGGTGGTAAAGGTTTCTTCACTCATACCTGCGACCAGGGCAACAAGAATGGCCGCCGCGAGGAACATGGCGGAAATTTCGCCCATCCACCAGCCCTGTACCGCCACGCCGTAAATCATAATCACAAATGCAACGGCGAACAGCAGCAGAATGATTTTCCGTCTCAGGGTGAATTCCAGAATCTCTCCGGTCTGCTGAGACAGAAAGTAACGACGGTTCTCGTCAGCCTTATCGGCCACGATGGAAAGTCCCGGGTCTCTGCGGACCCTGAGGGCATAGCGGCGCACCCACCATACACACAACAGCCAGCCGCAAACCAGCATCATCACCCGCAGCATAATCCCGTCGGTGAAAGGGATCCCTGCGGCGTTCGAAGCGATAACGGTAGCAAACGGGTTGATGGTGGACCCCAGGGTCCCGATGCCGGCTCCCAGTAATACGGTGGCTGCGGCGACCAGGGGATCAAAACCGGCCACCATCATCACCGGCACCAGCAGGGAATAAAACGGCAGAGATTCTTCCGACATCCCGTAAATGGTGCCACCCAGCGCGAACAACCCCATCAGAATAGGGATCATCCGCTCTTCTTTGCCCTTTAGCCGTAACATCACCCGCTGGATGCCGGCATCAATCGCGCCGGTTTTATTGGTGACCCCCAGGAAGCCACCAATAATCAGAATAAAGAGTGCAACATCGATGGCACCGGCTTCGCCGGTTTTGTGATCCCATAGCCCGTCGATGGGGGCCAGTAAAATATCGCTGATCCCCTGAGGGTTGGACGCGACGGTATGATAGGTTCCGGCGATCGGCACTTCCTGACCCAGACGGGCATTCATCACCATCTGGTACTGACCGGCGGGGATTATCCAGCTCAGTGCAGCAACCACCACAATCAGCCCGAACAGAATGGTATATGCAGAAGGAAATTTAAAACTTTTCATCTCACTCTCCCTGCAGGCACGCCAGACAAGCCGTACCTGCATGCGGTCAGTTAGTCGGCCAGAGTTGCGACCATCACGGCCTTAATCGTATGCATCCGGTTTTCTGCTTCATCGAAAACAATCGACCGGGCAGATTCAAACACCTCTTCGCTGACTTCCAGCCCTTTCAGCCCGAAAGTCTCCTCGATTTCCCGGCCGACGGTGGTTTGTTCGTTATGGAAAGCGGGCAGACAGTGCATAAATTTCACCTGCGGATTGCCGGTGGCGTCAACGACCTGCTGATTGACCTGATAAGGCGTCATCAGGCTGACACGTTCCGCCCAGGCCTCTTTCGGTTCGCCCATCGATACCCAGACATCGGTGTAGAGGAAATCGACATCTTTCACACCTTCAGCCACGGATTCGGTAAGGGTGATGCGGGCTCCGCTGGTGGCTGCAATTTCACGACACTGGCTGACCAGTGCGTCGTCCGGCAAGAAAGCCCGCGGAGCGACCAGACGGATATCCATTCCCATAATGGCCGCACCGGCCATCAGGGAATTGCCCATGTTGTTACGGGCATCGCCCAGATAAGCAAACCGTAAAGAGTTAAGCGGGCGGTCAGGCGCATGCTCCAGCATGGTCATTAAATCCGCCAGGATCTGGGTGGGATGAAACTCATTGGTCAGGCCGTTCCAGACCGGTACACCGGCATTCTCTGCCAGTTCTTCGACTATCTTCTGCCCAAACCCGCGGTACTCGATACCGTCATACATGCGCCCCAGCACCCGGGCCGTATCTTTCATCGATTCTTTGTGACCAATCTGCGATCCGGAAGGCCCCAGATAAGTAACCTGCGCCCCCTGGTCAAAAGCCGCGACTTCAAAAGCACAGCGGGTACGGGTGGAACTCTTTTCGAAGATCAGCGCGATATTTTTACCGCTCAGCCGGGGGCGTTCCTGGCCACACCGTTTGTCATGTTTAAGCTGACGGGCCAGCGTCAGCAGGTAATGAATTTCATCGGCGCTATAATCCAGCAGTTTCAGGAAGTGGCGGTTTTTCAGTGAGACTGACATAGTGAATATCCTTATTTTCAGGGGAATACTGCCTGCCGGACGGAGGCAGACAGCAGGGGATCATGCGGGGGACTAGCCCGGAATGATCAGCGTGCCTTTCTGTCCGCAGAGGATGCGGCTACCGTCCTGCAGGGAACCGATGCCGGCATGGCCACCACTTGTCCTGACAAACTGACAGCAGGCGTCCACTTTCGGCCCCATGGAACCGGCATCAAATGAGGTGCCTGCCAGCGCACTGACGGTAACCTGACCGATAGCCTCCTGAGACGGTGTTCCCCAGTTCTGGTAAACGGCATCAGCATCGGTCAGGATCAGCAGTGCATCGGCCTGCAACTGACGGGCGAGCAGGGCGGCAGAAAGATCTTTATCGATCACGGCTTCGCACCCCGTCATGGTCTGCCCGGTCTGCACCACAGGAATCCCTCCGCCACCATTACAGATAACCAGATGATCATGCAGCAGTAAGGTGTTAATGGCTGCGCTTTCCGAAATCGCCAGCGGCGCGGGAGAAGGCACGACGCGGCGAAAACCGGTCCCGTCTTTCTTCATGATCCAGCCCTTTTCAGCCGCCAGGTCAGTGGCCTGTGCGGCGGTGTAGACCGGACCAATGTACTTACACGGATCCTGAAACGCCGGATCGGCGGGGTCTACGGTCACCCGGGTCAGCAGAGTCGTGACTTCCTGAGAGGGCAATTCATTCCGCAATGCCTGTTGCAGCATATAGCCCACCATCCCCTGACTTTCCGCGACCAGAATATCCAGCGGATAAGGCGCGACGTCGGGATAAGCCGCATTCTGTAACGCCAGCAGGCCGACCTGTGGCCCGTTACCGTGAACCAGAACCACCCGCCACTCATCGGTCAGACGGGCAATGACACCGGCAGCAATCAGAATATTTTGCTGCTGAATACTGGCTTCCAGTGGTTCGCCCCGTTTGAGGAGTGCATTACCACCCAGAGCCACGACCAGAACTGGTTTTTTCTCCATCTGTTTTTCTCCTTAGCCTTCAGATCCCGTCCCTTTCCAGCGGACAGCTCATACATCTGGCGCCGCCACGGCCACGCCCGAGTTCATCACCGGCAATCGGCAGCACAGTGATCCCGGCCTGGTCATATTTTTCATTGGTCCGTAAATTACGCTCGTAGCTGACGACCACACCCGGCCGCAGGGTGAGAACATTGTTGGCATCGTTCCACTGTTCCCGTTCGGCTTCAAAACGGTCGCCGCCGGTGGTGATCACCCGTACCTGATCGATCTCCAGTGCTTGCTCCAGCGCGGTCAGGTAATTTTTTTCTGCAGTGCGGATTAAGCCGCCTTTACCGTCCGGCGTTAAGATCCAGCAAGGCATTTCGGTATTAATGATTTGCGGATAGATGGAGAACGTATCGATATCCAGATGGGTCATTACTGTGTCGAGATGCATACAGGAGCGTTGTCTTGGCAGCTCCATAACGACCACACGTTTTGCCTGATGATGGCGAAAGAGTGAGAGAGCGAGGAATTCTATTCCCTGAGCCGTGGTCCGTTCTGAGAGGCCGATAAGAACACTGCCCCGGCCTGCGACCAGCACATCGCCCCCTTCCAGCGTGGCATGGTCATAGTTACGATCTTCGTCACCGTAATATTTAATAAAATCACCGCCCGCAAACGCCGGGTGCCAGCGATAGATCGCCCGCAGATTATGGGTTTCACGTTGTCTGGCAATTTTTGCCATCGGGTTAATGCTGACCCCCTGATAAATCCAGCACGAGGTATCGCGGGTAAACAGGTGGTTGGGCAGGGGGCGCGTAATAAAGTCATCCGGCTGGCTGCTGCGGCCGGTAATACTGCTGATTTCCGGCGGGACTTCATCCCGGGTCAGTCCCCCGGTCAGATGGCGGGCAAGCTCCCGGTGAGACATCTGACCCAGCCAGTCACGGATATCTGAAGCAAAGCCCGGGCCCAGGCGGTGATCCGAAATCTGTTGCTGTAATAACCAGCGTTTTGCCTCAGGGACATCCAGGGTCCGCGTCAGTAAATCGGACAGAAGTAACACTTCCACCCCCTGTTCCCGCAGGACCCCGGCAAAGCGGTCATGTTCTTTTCCTGCCCGTTCGACGTCTAACACATCATCGAATAATAGATCCTGGCAATTTTCCGGCGTCAGCCGTTGCAGGCTAAGGTTCGGACGATGCAGCAAAACACTGCGTAATGTACCAATCTCTGAACCGACATAATGCCTTTTCATAAACACTCCTTCCCGGTGGAAATATTCCAGCCTGACCGGACGAAATTATCCGGCGCTGATACTGAAAACATTTCAAAAATAATCAGGAAGAGAAGGAGGGGATGTGATGAAAATCAAATAAAAACATCTGCCGAATAGTGGTGAACATATTTATGATTAACGTCATTAATCAGGTTTTTTTCTGTTTTTATAAAGTGAAATTATATTCATTAAACAGTGAAAGATATCGATTTTAATATTCTGCAGGGAATGGGTTGGGGGGGGTAGTGATTTTTTATCACTATGAATACTATGGGTTTATTTATTGTAAATGAATAATAACCCATTCTGGGTGGTAATTATTTATGCCGGAGGGAGATGATGCCGGATAGTTATTCCTTTTCCCGGGGAGAAATTATTTTTTTATATTTACGATCGCAGGGGGAGTTTTAAATTATTTTTTTCATAAACAATCCGTTATCCGCGCCGGAATCGTGGGTTAAATTCAGATTATGCAGAGGGAATGAATAGTTTTCCCGGAATGTTGAGTAAAAAAAAGAGAAGCGGAAAATAATTATGCGGAGCTGACGTCAGCAGAAAAGAAAAAGGAACGGACCCCGTGAAATCCCGTTGTCCGTCTGTGCAGCGGGTTATTGCCGGCCCAGAGTGGCAACCATCACCGCTTTGATGGTATGCATCCGGTTTTCCGCCTGGTCAAAGACAATGCTGTGCTCTGATTCGAAAACATCGTTAGTGACTTCGATGCCTGAACTGAAGCCGTATTGTTCCGCCATTTGTTTACCCATACTGGTCTGATCATCATGGAACGCAGGCAGGCAGTGCAGGAATTTGACCTCAGGATTACCGGTCAGCGACAGCATCTGTGCATTAACCTGATAAGGACGCAGCAGGGCGATCCGTTCGGCCCAGGTCTCTTTGGCTTCGCCCATCGACACCCAGACATCGGTATAGATAAAGTCAGCGCCTTTGACCCCGTCTTCGATAGATTCTGTCAGCGTGATTTTACCGCCGGTCTTTTGTGCAGCATGCCGGCACTCCTCGACCAGGGCCTCTTCCGGCCAGCAGGCTTTAGGGGCCACCAGGCGCAGGTCCAGACCGGTCAGCGCTGCCGCTTCCAGCATACTGTTCCCCATATTGTTACGGGCATCACCGACGTACACCAGCGTCATCTCTGTCCAGGCTTTGCCTGGCAGGTGTTCCTGCATCGTCAGCAGATCGGCAAGTAACTGGGTCGGGTGAAATTCGGTGGTCAGTCCGTTCCATACCGGTACGCCTGCGTATTCCGCCAGCGTTTCGACAATCTCCTGCTCATACCCGCGATACTGGATGCCGTCATACATGCGGCCCAGTACACGGGCAGTATCTTTAATCGATTCTTTATGGCCAATCTGGTTACCGCTGGCACCCAGCCAGGTGACACGGGCTCCCTGATCGTATGCGGCAACTTCGAAAGAGCAACGGGTACGGGTCGAATCTTTTTCGAAGATGAGCGCGATATTTTTGCCTTGCAGAGACGGGGACTCTTTGCCCTGTTTTTTGTCCTGCTTCAGGCGGGCGGCCAGTTGCACCAGTTCATTCAGTTCGGCAGGGGTAAAATCCAGCAATCTCAGGAAATGGCGTTGATACAGCTTACTCATACATCACTCCGGGTGGCGATTAATACAATGAATTAATATTCAATCTATATGTATGAATATTCATTTTCAACCTTATTTTCAGGAATCGTGTGCTTTAGTGTAGTGCCACGCGGGATGCTGTGGGAAAATGCCCGTCTATCCGGGGAATATTACCCCTGAACGTACTGAGGAATTCCCTATGACATTCGAAGCATTTATGGAAGAACAGCGTGAAGAAACACGCGAAATTATTGAAGAATTACTGGAAGATGGCAGTGATCCGGATGCGCTCTATACCGTAGAACATCATTTATCCTGCGACAGCTTTGACGCACTGGAAAAAGCCGCCGTTGATGCGTTCAAACTGGGCTACGAAGTGACAGACCCGGAAGAACTGGAGCTGGAAGATGGCACCACCGTGATGTGTGTGGATATCATCAGTGAAATTGCACTGAAGGATGAGCTGATCAATGCCCAGATCGAACAGCTGGTCAAAGTCGCAGGAAAATATAACGTTGATTATGATGGCTGGGGCACCTACTTCGAAGATCCGGATGCTGAAGACGAAGAAGATGAAGATGGCGATGACGAAGAGACTTCCGCAGAGGATTCTCCCGTCCGTCACTAACCGATCGCTTCTGACGGCATTTCCCCCTGGTCTGACGGCTCCGTGAGGCCAGGGCGTTTTATTCGCCCTGATTTTCAAAGTCACTGAACCATGAACTACGCCGCCCTCGTTGAACCTCTGTTACAGTTTTTACATTGCCGGACCCCGCAGGCCTGGATTGATGAAGCGTCCAGGCCGGAAAACCTGCCACTGTTATTGACCGATCACCTGACCTGTGAACTGAAAGCGGCCCAGACCGCCGCGTGGCTTATCCGTAAATACGTTGCCGATAAACCCGGCGCGGAAACACTGATGCGCTGGCTGGCCCCGTACGAGGATTTTGTCTATCGTGAACATCCGGACAGTGATTTCATTCATGCCCATCGTCACCTGGGGAAAAACATTACCCGGCATGACGCTTTTCCCGGCGCTGATGACCTGATTGATAAAATGGTGTTGTTAATTAAAGAAGAATTACATCACTTTTATCAGGTACTGGAGATCATGCAGTCCCGGGGGATCGAATATCATAAAATCACCGCCAGTCGCTACGCGAAGGGATTATTGCGTGAAGTGACCACGCATGAACCCGACACGCTGATCGATAAACTTATCTGCGGCGCCTATATCGAAGCGCGCTCCTGCGAACGCTTTTATGCACTGGCTCCTTATCTGGAACCCGGACTGGCCAGCTTTTACCGTTCACTGCTGCGTTCCGAAGCCCGTCACTTTCAGGATTACCTCGCACTGGCCTGGCAGATCTCGCCCTATGATATTACGGACCGCATCCGGACGATCGGTGAAACGGAAGCCCGGCTGATCACTGACGCCGACAGTGAATTGCGTTTCCATAGCGGTCCGTTGATCCTGGTCTGACGTGCGCCCGGCGCGGGGAAAAGCCACTGATGGCCTGCCGGCCTTTTATGGTTCTCGCGAAACACCTTCATTTTATTTGAATAAGATCAGCAAATCGTTCAGCTTTTAAGCGTCCTTCTGCCGGTCTATCATGCATCGCATCGGGGCCATACCGGCCCTTACCCTGAAAATGAATGAAGGTAATCCTTATGAACTCCATCAAAACTTTCGTTGCAGTTGCCACACTCTCTCTGATTTCTTTCGGTAGCTTTGCTCAGACGATCACCGCAACCGCCGGGACACTGGATGATGCTGAAGCACAAATCGCGGCGCAGGCCCATAAGAGCGGTGACTCTTACCGGATTACCGAAGCGACCACTAAAAACTGTGTGCATATGACGGCGGAACTGAATAAATAAGCCTCTGTCCTGCAACCACGGGCTGCCCACCGGCAGCCTGGTAGCCGCCTCTCTGTCTCCCCGAAGCATCCCTTTTACTGCGAAACTTTCCTCAGTATTTCTCCGGCAAGTCACTGACGATACATCCACGTCCGGCGGATCCAGCTATCTGGCGATAACCCTTCTCCGGTGCTCAGAAGTGTCATGCACAGAGAGCAAGTATTCAGAAAGCGAGTGCTTAGCAAGACAGTGTTCAGAAAGCGAATATGCAGACCGGCAGGGGATAACTGCGGATCAGTCTGGTAACCACCGCACTGGTAGCCGCCTCTCTGTCTCCCCGAAGCATCCCTTTTACTGCGAAACTTTCCTCAGCACTTCTCCGGCAAGTCACTGACGATACATCCACGCCTGGCGGATCCAGCTATCTGGCGATAACCCTTCTCCGGTGCTCAGAAGTGTCATGCTTAGAGAGCAAGTATTCAGAAAGCGAGTGCTTAGCAAGACAGTGTTCAGAAAGCGAATATGCAGACCGGCAGGGGATAACTGCGGTGCGGGGTAACCCGTTCCGGGGAGAATAGTGCCTGCCGGCAGAAATGACCGATATCATCGTTGAGTCTGAATTACCCTCTGCACCGATGCTTTGCCGGATAAAATTCATGCCGCGAATGCGGGCCGGTGACGGCGTGAAAACCAGGGACGGTGGGCGTTACAGATCGGCGGGACCGGTGCCCCGGCCATAAAAAAGGCTGCAATCGCAGCCTCTTACAGGATCACGGGGTATCAGACCGTCGCTGAGCCGCGTAACACCTTACCTTCCAGTGCCGCATGCTGACGATCTTTACCATAGACAGACCAGCTGACGCCCTCATCACTGACTTCAAACAATGCTGTCGCCAGGGTATTTTCCTGATCCGGGTCATCCGCCGCCAGGCGGTAAACCGGGAGTTCTTCCTGACTCTGGTCAGAAAGGATCATCAGGCTGCGCTCAGCTGACAGTGTCTCACCGGTCGCCAGTAATGCTTCAATCACCTGCTGACGCGCGGCAGAACTGTCGGTGATCACCTGTTCAGCCGCCTGTTGCTGCGGATGGACCAGATGATTCGCATGTCCGGCACTGCCTTTTAACGGCAGAACACTGCACCCGGTACCGGTTGCTTCAATACTGAAGATCCGTGAATCCCCGGCGCTGGCCAGTGTATGATGGAATGCACCCGCCCGGCCCGGAGACGTCAGTACGGCCACCGCCTGGTCCAGGCTGGCAGCGTTCAGTGCCGCTCTGGCCAGTACCTGACGAGGCAACCCTTCAGGCCGCTCAACCGCACGGATATTATTAACGGTATTAACAATCCCGTACTGGTTTACAGAAAACGTATGTCCGCAGAGCGAGCCAGGATAGGCGAAACTCAGGTAGGATACCCCCTGATCCGGTATCACCTCCGCCAGGAAACACGCATCGCGTAACTGCGGGAATCCATCTTCATTGTGCGCAACGATGATGTCATCCTGTGCATCACGACCGGCCAGGGTAGTGCAGCCATCTGAGGTCGAACGTACCAGATCACCACGACAGTTCCAGGCAAAGACCTCGTCAGTCTCCGCCTCCAGCCCGCAAGCCAGCCCCTCGATTTCCAGCCAGATATCCGGATAGTGTTGTTTTACCGCCGCCGCCATGGCCTTTGCCTGTGCGGAATCTTTCAGGGCTGTCACTGTCTGCCACAGTGGTGTCAGCGTCAGTTCCTGGTGCCAGGCCGCGTGCCCGGCCTGGCCCAGTTGTTTTCCGAGAGCGAAGGTATCGCCACGGAAGGTCAGTTTTTTCATAAGCGGGTGCCTGTCCGGAAAGATTAGGAGACGTGCTGCAGGAATTCCTGCAAACGCGCGCAACCTTTACCGCTTTCGATCAGTTCTGCCGGCTCGCCGTCTTCGGCAATCGTGCCGCCGTCGATAAAGATCAGACGTGAGGCCACATCGCGGGCAAAGCCGATTTCATGGGTCACAATCACCATGGTCATCCCTTCTTCCGCCAGAGAACGCATTACCTGCAGCACTTCATGACGCAATTCCGGGTCCAGTGCCGAGGTCGGTTCATCAAACAGCATCATCTGGGGTTTCACCGCCAGGGCTCTGGCGATGGCAACACGTTGCTGCTGGCCGCCGGAAAGCTCAGAAGGGTAGTGATCCGCACGACTGGCCAGACCGACACGCGTCAGCAGTGCCATCGCCTGTTCACGGGCTTCTGCCTTACTGCTGTGCCGGACACGAAGAGGGCCAAACATCACGTTTTCCAGTGCCGTCAGGTGCGGGAACAGGTGAAACTGCTGGAAGACCATACCGGCTTCACGACGAATATCACATTCATTCACGTGCGGATCGGTCATATGCATCCCGGCGACGATAAGTGCGCCGGAAGAGATCTCTTCCAGTTTGTTGATACAGCGTAATAACGTTGATTTACCGGATCCGGACGGGCCAATGATCACCACCACTTCGCCGGCATCAATCTTCAAATTGATATCGTGCAGCACCTGTGTTGAGCCAAAATTTTTCGAGACATTTTGAAATTCAACCATACTCATAAGATATGCATCCTTTTTTCCAGTCTTTTAAGCAGGAAGCTCAGACACAGAGTCACAATCAGATAAAGTGCTGCTACCGCTGTCCATACTTCGAGTGCGCGGAAGTTTCCGGCAATAATTTCCTGGCCCTGACGGGTCAGTTCAGCCACCCCAATCACGATAAACAGTGAGGTGTCTTTAATACTGATGATCCATTGGTTACCGAGCGCCGGGATCATACGACGCAGAGCCAGAGGCATAATGATATGCCATGTGGTGGCGCGGGAAGAGAGTCCCATGGCCAGTCCGGCTTCTTTAAACCCTTTATTGATCGATAAAATCGCGCCACGGGTGATCTCAGCGATATACGCGCCCGAGTTAATCATAATCGTGACGACAGCCGCGGTGATCGGTTCAATATGAACCGGCAGCGCTAACGGCAGGGCGAAGTAAATAAACATCACCTGCACCATAATGGGGGTGCCGCGGATAAGTTCGACAAAAACCAGTGATAATGCTTTTGACACCCTGCCGCCCAGTGCGCGACAAACACCGGCAGCCAGGCCGATAACAAAGCCGCCCATCAGGCCGACAATAGAAATAAAGAGGGTGAGCTTTAACCCTTGCAAGAGTATTGGCACGGCTTGCCAGACATAACTGATGTCAAAATTCATAGTGTTACCCGTACTGTGTAAAAAAAAACGGGGCCAGCCAGTGCTGGCCCAAAAACTTACTTAGGTTCTTTGTCGAACCATTTCAGATAGATTTTGTTATAGGTACCATCAGCACGTAATGCTTTAAGCGCCGCATCGACACGGGCGGTGTAAGGGCTGTTTTTCTGCAGAGCAAAACCATACTGCTGTGGCAGCACGCTGTCGGTTTCACCGGTCGCTTTAATTTTTCCGTCACCGGCAGTTTTCACGTAATAAAGAACGTTAGGAGAGTCGTGAACAACGGCGTCGATATTTCCGGCCTGCAGATCCAGGTAGGCATTGTCGATGTTCGGGAACTCAACGTAATCGGCTTTAACGTGCGCTTTCATAAAGGTTGCTGCCGCAGTCCCTTGTTTCAGACCTACGCGTTTCCCGGCCAGGTCACTGAATTTAGTGATCCCGGTCGCTGAGCTTTTCACGGCCATCAGCAGATCAGCGTTATAGTAAGGGGAACTGAAGTCCACCACCTGAGCACGAACCGGCGTAATGGTGATACCGGCCATCGCAACATCGATATTACGAGACTGCAGGCCCGGGATCAGACCACCAAAGTCCATCGGTTGCAGGGTGTAATCGACGTCCATTTTTTTCGCAATGGCATTCCACAAATCGATATCAAATCCGACGTACTTATCGCCTTGTTTAAATTCAAACGGAACGAACGCCGTATCCACGCCGACGGTTAACTTATCTTTTGCCATCGCATTGAAACTGAATGCACCGGCCAGTAAGGCTAATGAAATCCCGACAGTATTTATTGTTTTCAGCATAGCGATTCCTTTATATAGATCGGATGATGTGTGTCAGTCACAGTGATAAAAGCAATATGTGTGCCACTATTTTTACCTTCAGACAAAAAAAGAAGGTAAACAGTAAAATTATGATTTTTATTGTTTTTTTATGTTTCCCTGGTGTTAACGTCTGATGCTCTTCAGAAAAAAGCGGTAATAACTTTTTCTTATAAGCTTATAGGTTCAGGAGGCACCTTTTTGGTGCCCCATTTTGGAAGGGGGGATCTTTTTGGTGCCCCCGGGGATATCTAAAAACCGTCAGGCATTGACGATGAGGGGGTGCCGGCGCAGTTCATCACCATGGCGAGCAGAGAGTAATAGCCATTGACGCCAATCAGATCCATCACGGCCGTTTCACCAAAATGGCTCACTGCCTCCTGCCACAGGCTGTCACTGACTCCCTGCTGCTGATGTAATTGCCGGCAGAAGTGGTACACCAGCCATTCATCGGCGGCTAAGTCATCGGGGGCTGGCTGCTGTTGCTGACGGATCGCCACAATAGCGGCCGCAGAAATGCCCTGTTGTTCTGCTATCGGCGCATGGATCTCCCACTCTACCGACTGGGACCAGTGCCGGGCGGTGAGCAGAATGGCCAGCTCGGAAAGCCGTTGACCGATGGCACTCCGGTAGCGCAGGTACTCGCCCAAATGCTGGACATGTGACATCAGTTCCGGGCTGCGCAGTAATGCCTGAAACGGGGGCAGCAATGCCCCCCGCGGGCCATTGATCACTTCTTCTGCCAGCAGACGTTGTCCGGGCGTCCACGCATCCGGGGTCAGGTCAGGCAGGCGATGAGTCCGGGCCCTCATGACTGTCCCGCCGCTTTAGCGGTTTCCCGGATGATGACCTGTTTCAGTGTCTCCACCACAAAATTGAGCTGCGACGGCTCAATAATAAAAGGCGGAGCAATAAGGATATGGTCCCCTTGCTGTCCGTCAATGGTCCCGCCCATCGGGTAGACCATCAGTCCTTTTTCCAGGCAGGCACTTTTGATGGCAGCATGCAGTTTATGGGCAGGATCGAATGCCGTTTTTGTTGTTTTATCCCTGACCAGCTCGACGCCGGCGAATAATCCGCGTCCGCGGGTATCTCCGACAAAGTCCAGCCCGGCCAGTTCGGCATGTAATTGCTGCAGTAAATAATTCCCCTGGTGTTGCACACGACTCAACAAGTTATCCCGCTCGATCACCTGCTGGACTGCCAGTGCCGCCGCCGCCGCAGTTGGGTGGCAGATATAGGTATGACCATGCTGGAACATTCCGCTACCGTTACGCAGTGGCTCCATGACTTTATCGCTGACCAGTACCGCGCCAATCGGCTGATAGCCGCCGCCCAGTCCTTTCGCCACTGTCACGATATCCGGGACCACATCGTCCTGTTCAAAGGCGTGCAATGTACCGGTCCGGCCCATGCCGCACATCACTTCATCGGCGATATACAGCAGACCATATTTGTCACAGAGCTTTCTTACCCCGGCGAAATAGCCCCGGGTCGGCGGAACGGCGCCGGTCGTGGCACCGCTGACGGTTTCGGCGACAAAACCGATAATTTTTTCTGCACCGGTATCAAGAATGGTCTGCTCCAGCTCGTTGAGCAGGCGTTCGGTGTACTGTTGTTCACTTTCATCCGGCAGACGATCACGGTAGGCATTACAGGCAGAGACCCGCGCCACATCCATCAGCAGTGGTGCAAATTGCTTACGACGCCACTCATTGCCTCCGACCGCCAGAGCACCCAGCGTATTCCCGTGATAGCTCTGACGACGGCCGATAAAGGTGGTCTTTTCCGGCTGTCCGGTTTCCACACAATATTGTCTGGCCAGTTTCAGCGCCGTCTCTACCGCTTCGGATCCCCCGGACACGAAATAGACAGAATTCAGATCGCCGGGCGCGGTACGCACCAGCTGGTCGGCCAGTTGCTCTGCGGCATCGCTGGTGAAAAATCCTGTATGTGCATAAGCCAGCGTATCAATCTGCTGATGCAGGGCGGCCAGTACATCGGGATGACCATGGCCCAGGCAGGAAACTGCTGCTCCGCCGCTGGCATCAAGGTAACGTTTTCCGGAACGATCGGTGATCCACACCCCTTGTGCAGAGGCGGCAACAGGGGGAGTAACCTTCAGACTGCGGTGAATAATATGGCTCATGGTGATCCTGTGACGGCGATAAGCAGGGGAACTCCCCCCGGACAGGGATCATAGTCTCAGATTCATTTGGATCATTCAATATATAAATGATTCAAATGAATCATTGGCGCCGTGTTCTATTTCCCGGGCAGAATATAGGTCCCGGAATCAATCAGATAGCGTTCAGCACTCTCGATACGACGGATAGCGTCTTCGCCGTGTCTGGCGACCAGAGCCGCCATCAGGCATTCGGCAAGCCCCATGGCAGAAACGACGGAGGGGAAAAAGGACGGGCTACCGGAGGAAAAAAGCAGGGTACAGGCGGCCGCCTGCGCCAGCGGGGAAACCGCCGAATCTGTGACCGCAATCAGGGTGGCTCCTGCGGCCTGAGCGTAAGCGATAATTTGCAGCGTTTCGCGGGAATAAGGCGCAAATCCGCAGATCACGACCACATCATCGGCACCGATCTCGCGGGTGAACATCTCCTGATTATTCGCCAGCCCGTCAATCAGCGAGACGTGCCGGTGAAAGAGGCGATAAATATAATGCAGTGACCAGGCGACAGAGAAACTGGCGCGGAACCCGCAGATATAGACCTGTGAGGCATTATCCAGCAGGGTGACGGCGTGATCCAGCGCTTCCCGGTTATTCTCCCGGGTTTGTTGCAGGTTCGTGCCGAAGGCAGAGAAGACTTCATCATACAGCGCCGGGTGCTGTGCTTTGTCCTGCAATCCGGAGGCCCGGGAAGCATAACTATCATCTGCCAGTCCCAGCGATTGTATAAAGGCGGATTTGAGTTCGCCCCAGCCCTGGTAGCCCAGGCGTTGGGCCAGCCGCAGCAGGGTAGCGGGTTTAACATCCGCATTCCCGGCGAAGGCGCGCATTGACAGCACCACTAACTCACTACTGTGTTCCAGGACAAACTCCGCGGCTTTCTGCAGTTCCGGAGTCAGTTCGGGGTAGAGTTCAACAATAATTTTTCGCGGGTCCATGTCGGCCTTTCTCCGGAGTGTCGGGATCGGCAGGGATGATACCTTGCCCCGCAGGTTAAGGGGAAGTCGCTGAATGGGGATCCGGGGAAAACCGGATCAGGTTTTTTATTATCAGGGGGAGGGACCGGGGAAAACCGGATACGTTTTTTTATGATCAGACCGTGAGTATTCCGTTCGCTTTATAATAAGGCAGGCTGCCTTAGCCCCGCCGGGGGCGACCGGGCAAAGGGCGCCTGGCCGCGCCCTCTGCACTCCGGGCCTTGCGACAAGCCTGCCCGCCGCTGGCGCGGTACCTTCGCTCACTCATTTGTCCTTGACGGACCGGTCACGATTCGCTCCTGCTCAGCATGACCTCTCGCCGCATCCCTGCGGCTCGTCCTGGACATATTCGTTCGCTCAGCGGTGCGATGTCGCGGTCATTCGCCGGGGTTTGGTCCCGGAAACACCAATAAAATTATTTTTCGCCGGTCTGTGGGTATTGAGTTTATCTGTTGTATTTATTTCAGTCCGTGCCTGTTCCGTTCGCTTTTAATCAGGGGGGCTGCCTGGCTTCCGCCACAGGCGACCGGGCAAAGGGCGCCAGGCCGCGCCCTCTGCACTCCGGGCCTTGCGACAAGCCTGCCCGCCGCTGGCGCGGTACCTTCGCTCACTCATTTGTCCTTTACGGACCGGTCACGATTCGCTCCTGCTCAGCATGACCTCTCGCCGCGTCCCTGCGGCTCGTCCTGGACATATTCGCTCGCTCAGCGGTGCGATGTCGCGGTCATTCGCCGGGGGTTGGTCCCGGAAACACCAATAAAATTATTTTTCGCCGGTCTGTGGGTATTGAGTTTATCTGCTGTATTTATTTCAGTCCGTGCCTGTTCCGTTCGCTTTTAATCAGGGGGGCTGCCTGGCTTCCGCCACAGGCGACCGGGCAAAGGGCGCAGGGCCGCGCCCTCTGCACTCCGGGCCTGGCGACAAGCCTGCCCGCCGCTGGCGCGGTACCTTCGCTCACTCATTTGTCCTTAACGGACCGGTCACGATTCGCTCCTGCTCAGCGTGACCTCTCGCCGCGTCCCTGCGGCTCGTCCTGGACATATTCGCTCGCTCAGCGGTGCGATGTCGCGGTCATTCGCTGGGGGTTGGTCCCGGAAACACCAATAAAATTATTTTTCGCCGGTCTGTGGGTATTGAGTTTATCTGCTGTATTTATTTCAGTCCGTGCCTGTTCCGTTCGCTTTTAATCAGGGGGGCTGCCTGGCTTCCGCCACAGGCGACCGGGCAAAGGGCGCCTGGCCGCGCCCTCTGCACTCCGGGCCTGGCGACAAGCCTGCCCGCCGCTGGCGCGGTACCTTCGCTCACTCATTTGTCCTTAACGGACCGGTCACGATTCGCTCCTGCTCAGCGTGACCTCTCGCCGCATCCCTGCGGCTCGTCCTGGACATATTCGCTCGCTCAGCGGTGCGATGTCGCCCTGACAACGGTGCTGATATCCGCGGTAAAGCGGATTATGCTTTTGTTTTAAAACCGAAGACAGTGGCGAATTCGCGCTGGCCATCAGGCCTAAGTGATAAGTGAAGGAACAGCGCAGATCTGCGCCGGACGGGGTGTGTTAAGGCCTGTGTCTTCGGGGCTTATCCGTGGCTTTCGGGCACAAAAAAGCCGGGACAAGCCCGGCTTTCTCAGGTCGCTAAACAGACTTATAGCGCAGCGATCACTGCCTGCTGTTCGGTCAGTTTGGCTTTGGCTTGCTGCAGGTCGGCTAAGCGCTCACGCTCTTTTTCGACAACGGCGGCCGGGGCACGGGCAACAAAACCTTCGTTGGACAGCTTCGCATTGATTTTTTCAATCTCCACGTCCACTTTGGTCTGCTCTTTTGCCAGACGCTCCAGTTCCGCTTCCTTGTTGACCAGACCGGCCATCGGGATCAGCAACTCTGCACCTTCCACCAGTTTGGTGACCGAGACCGGCCCTTTATCCCCGGCGGACAACAGTGTCAGGCTCTCCAGACGGGCCAGACGCTGCAGGAAGTTACGGTTTTCGCCCACACGACGGATCACGTCTTCGGTGGCACCACGTAATAACAGATCCAGCGGCTTGCTCAGGGCAATATTCATCTCTGCACGAATATTACGGACAGCGACGATGGCTTGTTTGATCCACTCGATATCCGCCTGTGCCTGTGCATCTTCTTTATCCGCATCCCAGGCCGGGAACGGCTGCAGCATGATGGTGTCATCGCTGTTACCGGTCAGGACCTTCACACGTTGCCAGATGGTCTCGGTGATAAACGGAATGATCGGATGTGCCAGACGCAGTAATTCTTCCAGTACGGTGACCAGGGTATGACGTGTACCGCGAAGCTCGGCTTCGCTGCCATTGTTCATCACCGGCTTGGTCAGCTCCAGGTACCAGTCGCAGAATTGGTTCCAGGTAAAGTCATACAGCAGGCTGGCGGCGATATCGAAACGATAGCTGTCCAGTGCCTCGCGGTAGGCTTTAACGGTACGGTTAAATTCGCTCAGGATCCAGCGGTCAGCCAGTGACAGCACTTTCTCGCCACCGTTAAAGCCGCAGTCCTGCTCTTCCGTGTTCATCAGCACGAAACGGCTGGCGTTCCACAGCTTGTTACAGAAGTTACGATAGCCTTCAAGACGCTTCATATCCCAGTTGATATCACGGCCGGTCGAGGCCAGTGCTGCCAGGGTGAAACGCAGAGCATCGGTCCCTGAAGGCTCAATCCCCTCCGGGAACTGCTTCTCGGTACGCTTACGGATTTTTTCCGCCAGCTGCGGCTGCATCATGTTGCCGGTACGTTTTTCGATCAGCTCCGGCAGGGAAATTCCATCCACCATATCCAGTGGATCGATAACGTTCCCCTTCGACTTGGACATCTTCTGTCCTTCGTCATCACGGATAAGCCCGGTCATATAGACCGTTTTAAACGGCACCTGAGGCTTGCCATTTTCATCTTTCATAAAGTGCATGGTCAGCATGATCATGCGCGCAATCCAGAAGAAAATAATGTCGAAGCCACTGACCACCACGCTGGTCGGGTGGAAGGTACGCAGCGCTTCCGTGTTTTCCGGCCAGCCCAGGGTAGAGAAGGTCCACAGGCCTGAAGAGAACCAGGTATCCAGCACATCTTCGTCCTGACGCAGTTCCGTCGCTTCCGGCAGGTTATTTTCGGCACGAACTTCCGCTTCGGTACGACCGACGTAGACATTACCGTCGTTATCGTACCAGGCCGGGATCCGGTGACCCCACCATAACTGACGCGAGATACACCAGTCCTGGATGTCACGCATCCATGAGAAATACATATTCTCGTACTGCTTAGGAACGAACTGGATCTCACCGTTTTCGACGGCTTCTACCGCCACTTTCGCCAGCGGGGCGGTACGCACATACCACTGGTCGGTCAGCATCGGTTCGATCACCACGCCACCACGGTCACCGTAAGGCACGGTCAGATCATGAGGCTTAATTTCTTCCAGCAGACCGGCCGCTTCCACCGCAGCAACAATGGCTTTACGGGCGGCAAAACGTTCCAGGCCGGCAAATTCGGCAGGGATAGCGCCGTCATAAACGTCGCTCTCTTCGCCGTTAGTATCATACACCTGCGCCTGAGTGCGGATATCGCCATCAAAGGTCAGAATGTTGATCATCGGCAGTTGGTGGCGACGACCGACTTCGTAGTCATTGAAATCGTGGGCCGGAGTGATTTTTACGCAACCGGTGCCTTTTTCCATATCGGCATGTTCATCACCGACGATTGGAATGCGGCGGTTGATCAGCGGTAATACCAGGTATTTGCCAATCAGGTCTTTATAGCGCGGATCTTCAGGGTTAACGGCGACGCCGGTATCCCCCAGCAGGGTTTCCGGACGGGTGGTCGCAACCACAAGGTAATCTTTACCTTCGGCGGTAGTGGCACCGTCGGCCAGCGGGTAGCGGATATGCCACATCGAGCCTTTAGACTCGCGGTTTTCCACTTCCAGGTCTGAAATCGCGGTACGCAGTTTCGGATCCCAGTTCACCAGACGTTTGCCACGATAAATCAGATTTTCTTTATACAGACGGACAAAGACTTCTTTTACCGCATTCGATAGCCCGTCATCCATGGTGAAGCGCTCGCGCTCCCAGTCCACAGAGTTCCCCAGCCGGCGCATCTGACGGGTGATGGTACCGCCGGATTCGGCTTTCCACTGCCAGATTTTATCGATAAACGCATCACGGCCGTAGTCCTGACGGGTTTTACCTTCTTCGGCCGCAATTTTACGCTCAACCACCATCTGGGTCGCGATACCGGCGTGGTCGGTACCTGCCTGCCACAAGGTGTTTTTGCCCTGCATCCGCTGATAACGGACCATGGTATCCATGATAGTCTGCTGGAATGCGTGACCCATATGCAGGCTGCCGGTGACGTTCGGCGGCGGGATCATGATGCAATAGCTTTCCTGGCTCTCATCACCATTTGGTTTGAAGTAGCCTTGCTTTTCCCAGTGATCGTAAAGCGGCTGTTCTATCTCTTGCGGATTATATGTTTTTTCCATTTCTGCTATGTCGTTTTGGGCGCCGGTAGGGTTGCCGTATTCAATTGGAAACCGACGCTGCGATACGCTTTATAGCGGTCACGCGCCAGCTGCTTCAAAGATTCTTCATCAGGGACAAAGTCTATCACTTCATGGAAAGCGGTAGCAAAATCTGCAAACCACGGCAGCAGGGTGATCAGCAGATCACGGGAGGCATTGCCCCGTTTTTCCGGCCAGGCCAGCTCAACCGGCGCACCGTAACGCGGCCCTTCACCGGCCAGATTATGCGGCACAAAGGAATCTGCAGGTCGCTGCCAGAGCGCTTCGTCCAGACGGACTGCCTGCGCTTCGTTCTCACAGGCCACCAGAATACGTTTACCCTCGCGCCAGCGCGCCGCGGCCAGTTCACAGGCCAGGGCTTCAACCGCAGACAGGGTCTGGTGAGGTGTATCGGGGCCGGGAAGGTAAAAGGTGGCATTTTTCATGCGATTGCCTGTATTCCATGAAGTAAAAAGAGTGACCAAGGTCACTCAGGGTAATCCTGTTTCTGCCGTGAAGGTGACAGCAGGGCAGTCCCCGGTTCAGCCGGGGACTGCCGGTACACAACCTTACTCGTCGGTGCCCAGACCGGCACGGTTCAGCAGGAACTGTGACAGCAGAGGTACCGGACGACCGGTTGCGCCTTTAGCTTTACCTGAACGCCATGCGGTACCTGCAATATCCAGGTGCGCCCAGTTATATTTACGGGTAAAGCGGGCCAGATAACATCCGGCAGTGATCGCTCCGCCCGGCCGGCCACCGATGTTCGCCATATCGGCGAAGTTGGATTCCAGCTGATCCTGGTACTCATCGCTCATCGGCAGACGCCATGCGCGGTCACCGGACTGCTCGGAAGCGCTGATCAGCTCATGGGCCAGCGGGTTATGGTTAGACAACAGACCGCTGATATGATGGCCTAATGCTATCACACATGCGCCGGTCAGGGTGGCAACATCCACCACGACTTCCGGATCAAAACGCTCGACATAGGTCAGGGTATCGCACAGCACCAGACGTCCTTCGGCATCGGTGTTCAGCACTTCCACCGTCTGGCCGGACATGGTGGTCAGGACATCGCCCGGACGTAATGCACGGCCGTCAGGCATGTTTTCACACCCGGCCAGTACGCCGACCACATTCAGTGGCAGTTTAAGCTCAGCGACCATGCGCATCACACCGTAAACGGTGGCGGCACCGCACATATCATACTTCATTTCGTCCATGCCTTCTGCAGGCTTGAGCGAGATGCCCCCGGCATCGAAGGTCAGTCCTTTACCGACCAGAACAATCGGTCGCGCATCGGCGTCAGGGTGTCCTTTATATTCGATAACCGACATCAGCGATTCATTCTGTGAACCGGCACCGACCGCCAGATAAGCGTTCATCCCCAGCTCTTTCATCTGCTGTTCGCCGATGACTCGGGTGGTGATGTTCTGGCTGTACGCGTCTGCCAGCTGCCGGGCCTGAGAGGCCAGGTAGGCCGGGTTACAGATATTTGGCGGCATGTTACCGAGATCTTTGGCCGCTTTCACCCCGGCAGAAACTGCCAGTCCATGCTGGATTGCACGCTCACCACTGGTCAGTTCACGACGGGTAGGGACGTTAAACACCATTTTACGTAACGGGCGACGAGGCTCGGCTTTGTTGCTTTTCAGCTGATCAAAGCTGTACAGAGACTCTTTTGCGGTTTCCACCGCCTGGCGGACTTTCCAGTAATTGTTACGGCTTTTGACATGCAGTTCGGTCAGGAAGCAGACGGCTTCCATCGAACCGGTGTCATTCAGCGTGTTAATGGTCTTCTGAATAATCTGCTTATACTGACGCTCGTCCAGTTCCCGCTCTTTACCACAACCAATCAGCAGGATGCGTTCAGAAAGAATGTTCGGCACATGGTGCAGTAACAGGGTCTGGCCCACTTTTCCTTCCAGTTCGCCACGACGCAGCAATGCGCTGATGTAGCCATCGCTGATCTTATCCAGCTGCTCGGCAATCGGCGACAAACGACGAGGTTCAAACACCCCGACAACTATACAGGCGCTGCGTTGTTTTTCCGGGCTACCGCTTTTTACACTGAACTCCATGTATTCTCCTGAATCTTAAAGACAACAGCGTTTGCTATCGCTAGAATGTATAACTCTTATTCTTATTATGAAACAGTTATGCCATGACAAACAGTGGATTGGCGTCATAATAAGTTAAGATTCTGAGGACGATGCCTCAGTATCCTGAGAAGGTGGTCATACAATTTTAGCCACGATAGCAGCCATTGATGAAGTAAAATGGCTAATAAGCGTTGAAACTATCGACTTTCCTGCAAAAAGACAAGTTTTCACAGGCGTATTTAGCGTGATTATCATTAGATATCTGGTTCGGGAGACGCTCAAAAGTCAATTCGCCATTCTGTTTGTCCTGTTACTGATCTTCTTCTGTCAGAAGCTGGTCAGGATCCTCGGAGCGGCGGTCGACGGTGATATCCCGACAAATTTAGTACTTACCCTGCTGGGGTTAGGTGTGCCGGAGATGGCACAGCTTATCTTACCATTAAGTTTATTCCTGGCGATCCTGATGACGCTGGGGAGACTCTACACGGAAAGTGAAATCACGGTCATGCATGCCTGTGGTCTGGGCAAAGATGTGCTGGTCAAAGCCGCCCTGATCCTGATGCTGATCACCTCGGCCATGGCCGCGGTCAACGTCATCTGGCTGGGGCCCTGGTCGGCCCGATACCAGGATCAGGTCACACAAAATGCCCGCGCTAACCCGGGCGCCGCGGCGCTTGCCGCCGGGCAGTTCCGTACCTCCAGCGACGGCAATATGGTGTTGTTTATCGAAAACGTGAAAGGCAACCAGTTCGGTAACGTTTTCCTGGCCCAGTTGCGTCCGAAAGGCAATGCACGGCCTTCCGTGGTGCTGGCCGATCACGGGCACATGGAACAAAAAGCGGACGGTTCGCAGACGGTGATCCTGGATAAAGGGACCCGCTTTGAAGGCACCGCGATGCTCCGTGATTTCCGTATTACGGACTTTACTCAGTACCAGGCGGTGATGGGGTATAAAGAAGCGACCCTGGACCCGAATGATTCAGATCAGGCCACCCTGTCGACACTGTGGCATAACCATACCCCGGCCTTCCGGGCGGAGCTGAACTGGCGTCTGACCCTGATTTTCTCGGTACTGGTGATGGCGCTGATGGTGGTGCCGCTCAGCGTGGTTAACCCTCGCCAGGGCCGGGTACTTTCCATGCTGCCGGCGATGCTGCTGTACCTGATCTTCTTCCTGGTTCAGAGCTCTTTCCGCTCGAATGCCACCAAGGGACGCCTCGACCCGGCGGTCTGGATGTGGTCAGTGAACGCAGGATATTTCGTGCTGGCGATTGTGCTGAATCTTTGGGATACGCTGCCTATGCGGCGGTTCAGAGCGCGTTTCAGCCGCAGTGAGGTAGCCTGATGTTTGGAGTTCTTGACCGCTATATCGGTAAAACGATCTTTAACACCATCATGATGACGCTGTTCATGCTGGTGTCATTATCGGGCATCATCAAGTTTGTTGAACAGTTGCGTAAAACCGGCCAGGGGGCCTACACCGCACTCGATGCCGGTTACTTCACCCTGCTGGGTGTCCCTACCGACCTGGAACTGTTCTTCCCGATGGCGGCCCTGCTGGGGGCTCTGCTGGGGCTGGGGAATCTGGCTCAGCGCAGTGAACTGGTGGTGATGCAGGCCGCCGGATTTACCCGGTTGCAGATTGCTTACTCGGTAATGAAGACGGCCATCCCGCTGGTATTACTGGCGATGGCTATCGGTGAGTTTGTCGCCCCTGCCGGTGACCAGATGGCACACAATTACCGCGCACAGCAAATGCTCGGCGGGTCCCTGTTATCGACTCAGGGCGGGTTGTGGGCTAAAGACGGTAATAACTTTATCTTTATCGATCATATCCGCAACGAAAGCGAACTCAGTGGTGTCAGCATTTACCGCTTTAATGACCAGCGCCGGCTGACCGATGTCCGCTATGCGGCCAGCGCCGTCTGGGATAAGAGCGAACGCCAGTGGGACCTGACCCGGGTGGATGAATCTAATCTTACCGACCCGAATCAGATTACCGGTTCTCAGCGGGTCAGCGATGTATGGAAAACCACCCTGACGCCCGAAAAACTGGGGGTCGTCGCGCTGGACCCGGATTCATTATCGATCCGTGGCCTGACGGATTACATCAAGTACCTGAAACAGAGTGGTCAGAAAGCCGGACGTTATCAGCTGAACCTGTGGAGTAAAGCGATTCAGCCACTGTCGGTCGCGGTCATGATGCTGATGGCGTTATCCTTTATCTTTGGTCCGCTGCGTAGCGTGTCGATGGGGACGCGAGTGGTCACCGGGATAAGTTTCGGTTTCCTGTTCTATGTGCTGGATAAGATCTTCGGCCCGTTAAGCCTGGTCTACGGTTTGCCTCCGTTCCTCGGGGCGATTTTGCCGAGTGCCGCCTTCTTCTCTGTCAGCCTCTATCTGCTGATTAAACGGCGCTGATGTGGGTAAAAAAAGGGGTCACCTGCCGGTGACCCCTTTTTTATTGTCACCCCTAAACCACCTCCTAGGGAGGTGGTGATTGATCCTGTAAGGCTATAGCCTGAAGAATGCCCATGCCGGAATATCTCTGCTTACTCACCACAAGTAAAAGGAGACAAACCAACATGGGGCTTTACAGGAGTTCATCACATGTATATTGGCGTTGCAAATACCACATAGTCTGGACACCAAAATATCGATTCAGGATCCTCAAAGACAAGCTGGGCAAGGAGCTTTACTGAACCCGCTATCAGAACGTAAACTCCATGCCGCTGGCAATGTTCCAGTCATCGATACCTTCTCTTTCCAGTCGTTTCTGATAACCGACCCGCGTGGTTATCCGCAGATGATCGGTGAGACTGACGGCGGCATGGGTATTCAGTTGCAGGCTGTCTCCACCCCGGCCGGTACTGAACAGACTGCGCGTCTGCCCGTCACTGATGGCAACCTGACGGGATGCGCCCGGCCGCAGTATGACACGGGCATCGGCTCCCAGGCTCACGCCACCCAGCATCATCCGGTAGTCCAGCCCGGCACTGAAATCAGGGGCCGTCGGGTGTTGATAGCTGACCCTGGCATTATCCCCATCGGTAAATGAGCGTATCCGCAGTTGCTGCCAGTGCATACCCAGTTTCGGCGTCAGGCGGTGAGGGCCGTACTGCCAGCCTTTACCGGCATCTATCCCTGTCAGCCAGCTAACGGCGGCCGGTGCCGCGACTTCACCCCGCAGCCCGGTGCTGACATGGCTGCGAAAGCGGGTATAGGCGAGCGGGATTTCCAGCAGCCAGCCATTATCGTTCTGCCAGCGGAGCAGTGTATTGATGCTGAAGGTATCGGCACTGCTGCGGCCGTCGCCATCTGCCGCGGAGGGTTTGACAGAAAGTGAGCCTTTACTGACGGCAAACCCGAGTGTGATTTGCTGTTGCCCGGCTTCCGGAGAGGACCAGCGACTGCCCATCATCCAGCCATTGGCCTTTCCGGTGGAGTCATAGCCGTAGTTCGCAAAATTCCCGGCCGAGTGATAACGCTCATTGCTATGGTATCCGTACAGGAAAAAGGCCGAACGGGGGTCACGTACGCTGTCAGAAAACATCTGCTGCAAATCTTCACTCAGCCGGGTAAATGCGCCTGGCAGAGAGATGTAAACGGGGACCTGAGGTGTCGTCGCGGGCCTGATCGGCAGAGGTTCCGGCACAGGAACAGGTGCGGGGTCAGGCACCGGAGCGGGGTCAGGCACCGGTAACGGACCAGGTTCAGGCTGGGGCTGAGGTTCCGGGACAGGGTCAGGAGTGGGTTCCGGGACAGGCAGCGGCTCCGGGGCGACCGGCACCGTGTTCCCGTCACTGTCGAGCAGGATATTCTGCAAACGATAATCCCAGTACTGGTTGCCTTCCCCCTCAAGTAAGCGTTCACTGACAGCGGACTTACCGGGAGCAAATGCATACAGGCCATAAGCCCAGGCACCTCTTGCCACGTATTCTCCGGCCAGTTTGACGCGTTTCTCATCGGACCGGCCTCCGACCTGTAACACCGTGATCCCTTCATTGTTATCTGCGCGATGATTACCGTTGCTGTCGGTATCCTGCCAGCCAGCCGGTGAGAGGATGCTGAGCAGCAGGGGGGCGTCTTCAGTCGCATTCAGGTCACCGGAAATAAGTAAGTGGTCACTGGCGGCTGGAGAAGCACCTGCCCTGAGGATCACCCGGTTATTCGTACCGGTCGTCAGGGAGTTCATCCTCATCACTGAACTGGCGCCGGACGCATTGTGCAGGCCGGGGTAATAGGTCACATCCGTCTCCCCCGTGACATCTGCGAAACTGCCCGCCCCGGTGAGCCGCGTACCTGACTGCAGTGTCAGTGCCCCGGTCACCCCGGAGAGCACCTCCAGCTCGCCCTGGCTGACCGTGATCCCGCCACGGTTGTCGCTGTGTCCGGCCAGGGTCAGGCGTCCCTCACCGGTTTTCAGTAAAGAACCCTCACCACTGAGGCTGGCCTCAATCCGCGAGGCCATTTCACCGGCAGTACTGATATTCGGGCTGATATCGGCAATCAGTTGTGCGTCAGGCCCGTCCAGCACGGTGCTGCCTTTCAGCGTGCTGCGCGCCAATACGCGGAGCGTGGCATGATCAGCCACCCGCAGGCTGGCCTCTGCCGTGGCGTGCTCTGCCAGTGTCAGCGAACTGTTTGCAGCCAGATCAATGCGCTCTGCGCTGTACTGTTGCGGTAACCAGTCATCGGCAAAGCGTACACCGCCCGCATGCAGCACCTGCTGCCCGGATAACTGCAGTTCACCGCTACTGACCTGCAGCGTGCCCAGTGTGGCTCCGCCGCTGAGCAACCACTCTCCCCGGGTGGTCAGGTTCAGCAGGCCACCGGCCTCCGCAGATCCCAGGGACCCGGAAAACGTCTGCTGA
Source organism: Tatumella terrea (assembly GCF_039523755.1). Classification (NCBI taxonomy): domain Bacteria; kingdom Pseudomonadati; phylum Pseudomonadota; class Gammaproteobacteria; order Enterobacterales; family Erwiniaceae; genus Tatumella; species Tatumella terrea. The sequence continues at coordinate 163,185 of NZ_BAAAFX010000010.1, forward strand.
TTACCTGACAGAATCAGCTCAGAGGCCTGCGCGGCATTATTATTCAGCAGACGGGCACCGTCATCGTTATGTTTGATCTCGCTGAATGTCAGCGATTGTCCGTTCATATCCAGCGTGCCCCCCCGGTAGCCGAACTGGATATTTTCGCTGTCGACTTGCCCGGCGCTGCCGAGGACCACCACCGGCCGGCCACTGACCAGCGTGATTTTCGAAAATGCCTGTCGCTGTCCGTGACTGTCGGCCTGCTGGTTGAGGATAACCGTGCCGTCACCGGTATTGAGTTCTCCGGGGTTAACGCCGGTGGCATTCACCTGTAGTGTCCCGGCCCCGATTTTATGCAGCACATCGCCCGCCTGCCCGTTCACCTGCCAGTCGACGGTCATGCCTTCATCGACTTCAATACCGCCGCCGACCCAGCGATAGTCTTCGTCCTGCGGGCTGACGACCCGGTAATTCCCGGAAAACTGCAGCTTTGCCGCACCGTGATTGACGGATTGCTGCAAGACAATCGTACCGCCCGCGCCCTCAAACCGGAGGTCTTTGGAGGCATCCAGCGCCTCATTACTGGCATCCGCCGGAATAACGCTGTCTGTGCCGTGCCATTCCCACCGGGTATCTCCCTGCCGAAGGGCATCGGCAGACCAGAGAATATCGCCGGCCCCGGCCGTATCAGTCACGGACGGATCGGTATTCTTCTGCAGCACGTCGGCAATTTCCTGATCACGCAGAAACAGAATATATCCGCGCAGATTATAGGGAGCGGTACCGGCACCACTGGTCAGAACACCCGCCAGGCGCCAGACTTTATCGACATTATCGTAAACCAGCATCGGGCTGCCGCTGTCTCCGGCTCTGGACATGGAATCAAGAGGCTGTACGGCCGGGTCATCGGGTGAGTGGTTATACCAGCGTAACCGCCAGCTTTCGAAGGAAGGGTTCAGGATAGTGCCACCGCTTTTCCATTTATATGCGCCGCTGAGACGGATCAGGGTTTGGGTGGCCGCATCGACCTGATACTGCGTACCGGTTCCCACCCGGGTGTACCAGGTATAACGGTCTTTATTCGCTGCCAGCGTGGAGCCTTTGACCGTGGGCAGCGGAGCGGCTTCGGTCACTACTTTATTTAATCGCGGGACATGAAAGTCATGGGTTGTTGAATTGTTCCGGTTAATTAATTTATAAATTGTTTTAAATTTCGCATTATTTCCGAAATCAACGGTTTTATATCCGCTATTATGTCGAACGCCGGTAACATAAGACGGAGAGATGAGGGTGGCATATCCCGCCGAGTTAACTGCAGCAAAATCCGGCATCGGGTAAGATAAAACACCGGCTACGCTGCCATCTGTTTTAAAAACAGAAATGTTGGTCACGCCGGGGCGGTATTTCCCGGAATTTTCTGCAAAATCCCGATATTCCTGAACCGGGACATCTTCGCGCATGACACCGGCGTTTCCCGGCAACGGGCTGAGAGAAAAACAACAGAAAAGAGTCACTGAAAGGGGTCTGTTCAATGGGGATATCCTTATTATTTGCAGGGTCTTCCTGACCCTTCCGCGTTTATAACGGATTCACCTGACCTTGTCCAGACACGGTGGCTGAGAATATTTTTATTATGAGAAGCAGGCCGTGAAATATCCCTGCAGTGAAATCTTCCGGCCATTTAACGGCCGGAAGATGATCAGCAGGAAATATTTTCCGTCAGATCAGAAAAAGGTATGACGTATTATCTGAATAAACAGCGGGAGTTGTGACAATAAAAAAAGTAATAATCCTAATACTCCGCCCACCAGCGTGCCATTAATACGGATAAACTGTAAATCGCGGCCGATATTCTGCTCTATCTGGGCCGACAACTGGCGGTCATCCCAGCTTTTGATCGTATCGCTGATATGCCGTGTCAGGAACCGCGCAACGTCCGGGCCACCCTGAACGATGGCCTGCTCCAGATGGTGCGTAAAGGAGGCCCGTAATTGCGGGTCATCGCCCAGGGTACGACCAAACCATAGCGTGGCCCGGGTCAGGTGTGCGCCGGTTACCGAATCCTCCCGGGACAAATCCTGCTGCAGCCAGTCACGCAGGTCATCCCATAGCCCTGTGGTATAGCGGTTAAAGGTTTCGTCTTCTTTCAGCCAGACTTTCAGCCGTTCGGCCCGGTCCTGCATTTGCGGATCGGTTTTCAGTGACTCAATAAACCGCATAACCATCCGGTTAGCGCTGTCCCGCAGCTGGTGGTGCTGATCCTGCGCCACATCCAGCAGTAAGGTATCGATCATCGCGGTAACCTTACCGGCCCCTTTCTCGCCCAGCCACTCTACCGGCACCAGCCTGGCCATCGTCGGATACTCTTTGCTGAACCACTGGCTGATTTGTCCGGCAATAAACTGCCGTGACTCCGGGTTCGCCAGCATTTCTGTGATTTTTTTGATCAGGGTATCCAGCAGTTCCTGATGGCGATTTTCCCGCGTCAGGCTCTCCAGCAATAAAACAGCGGCCTGACGGAAATCGACAGTTTCAATGGCCCGGTGGATCCCCTGTTGCAGAAAGCGACGGATATTCTGGTCATTTCCCGCCCGCAGAAACCCGGCAATCAGCTGGCGGATAAGGGTGCTGAGTCTGGCGGCATTGTCCGGTGCACTGAGCCACTGCGCCATTTTCTGCGCCGGATCGTGACGGCGGATCAGGGTGATCATACTGTCGGTGGACAGGAATTTATCCTCGACAAACCGGCCCAGGTTGTCGGCGATCCGTTGTTTATTGCGCGGAATAATCGCGGTATGGCGACCGATAAACGGTAACGGGATGCGGCGGAACAGGGCGGTCACAGCAAACCAGTCGGCGAGCGCCCCGACCATGGCCGCTTCTGCTACCGATTTGATGGCCTGTACGGCCAGCGTTTGCGGCAGAAAGAGGGTCGCCACAAATACGCAGCTCACCAGGGTGAGCAGGCAGAGTGCCAGCCGTTTGGTTCGGGTCAGAGCGGAAATTTTATCCATACAGTTGCCTGAAAAATAAAAAAAGAGGGAGAGCCAGTCGCTGACGGCAGCCGGCCTTCAGCATAGCAAGCGGATCAGAATTTTTCCTGCCGGGATCGTGCCGCAGATCTATTCCGCTTCACTGAAATGATCACTGCGTTGCTGTAATTGGGCGGTCAGGAACTCCAGAAACAGGGTGATCGCAGCGGACTGCTGACGTCCCGGTAACAGATGGATCTGCAGGGTGCGCTGGGTGAGATGATTTATCTCCAGATGACGTAACACCAGCGGATGATCGTGATGATCATATGGCACGGTAAACCGGCTGCACAGGGTGACGGCCAGTGGTGTCTGGCGCAGAAAGTGGTACAGGGTCGCAAAACTGTTACAGGTCAGTGTCGGCTCAATAAACACGCCGTTCATCTGACAGGAAAGATCAAATAACTGACGCACGGTGGTGGTCTGATCCGTCAGGGCCACCGGATAGCTGCTCAGATCCTGCAGATGAAAGTTCTGGCTGGCCAGCGGATGACGGGCAGACATCACCACCAGCACCGGCGCGGGCCAGCTACCGGCGATCTGTACCCCACGCTCGGGATGCAGACAAAACTGCAGGGCCAGGTCACACTCGCCGCGATGCAGACTTTCGGACACCTGGCGGGTATTCCCGGTTTGCAGATAGAAACTGACCGACGGGTAGTGTTCCCGGAACCGTGAACATATCGCCGGCAGCAGGTCAAAGGCGACCCCTTCGGTACAGGCGATACGGATCGCCGTGCGACGGATGGCGGTCAGCCCTTTTATCTCTGACAGGGTGACTTCCATATCACGCTGGCTCTGACGCAGGCGGTGCTCTAAGAGTTTACCGGCATCATTCAGCACCATTCCCCGGGCATGCCTGTCAAATAAGGTCACCCCCGCGTCCCGTTCCAGACGCCGTATCTGCCGGCTGATGGCGGAGGTAGCCACAAACAGTTGCCGGCTGGCGGCACTTAATGACCCACTCTCGGCCACGGCCAGGAAATAACGCAGTTCGGTACTTAACATCAGCTTGCCTTATAACGGTGCATGCCGTCTTTTTGTGCAGTTCAGCGTTGCCGTGAAAGCAAGGCTTGTTTGATATTTTGATAATTGTGGCAAAGGTGGAGAGTAGCTTAGATTGTCTGAACAATAAAATAATTCTCATAATAAAAGCGGACAGACAAATGACAGCAGAAAAAGCAGTAGCCAGCGCCAGTGCCTGGTTTGACAGCGGGGAATTCAAACGTGTTCTGGCACGCCGGGTGGCAATCCGTTCCGAAAGTCAGCGCGACGATCGGGATGAGGCCATCCACGCTTATCTGACGCAGGAAATTACCCCTGCGATGGAAGCGATGGGCTTTACCCTGACGCCGCTGGCGAACCCGCAGGCCCCTGAACGTCCGATGTTGCTGGCCACGCGCATCGAAGACCCCGCTCTGCCGGTGGTGCTGTGTTACGGGCATGGCGATGTGGTGTTCGGTGACGATGAAAACTGGCGCAGCGGTTTAGATCCCTGGTCGCTGACCGAAGAGGGTGACCGCTGGTATGGCCGCGGCAGTGCGGATAATAAAGGTCAGCACTCGGTAAATATCGCGGCGCTGGAACAGATTTATGCGCTGCGTGGCGGCAGCCTGGGATTTAACTGTAAGTTCCTGTTTGAGATGGGGGAAGAGATCAGTTCACCGGGGCTGGCGGAAGTGTGTGAACAGCATCGCGAACTGTTACGGGCCGATGTCTTTATTGCGTCTGACGGACCCAGGCTGGATGCGGAAAGCCCGACGCTGTTTCTCGGCTCCCGCGGGGCGGTGAATGTCCGTCTTACGCTGCATGCCCGTGATCGTGATTATCATTCCGGTAACTGGGGGGGCTTGCTGACCAACCCCGCGACCCGTCTTTGTAATGCCATTGGCAGCCTGGTGAATCAGCACGGGCAGCTACAGGTTGCGGCGCTGAAACCCCCGGCCATCACGGACAGTGTCCGTAAAATCTTAAGTGAAATTGAACTCCGGCCGGGTGCGGATAGCCCGCAGATCGACCCTGAGTGGGGTGAAGCCGGTCTGACTCCGGTCGAGCGTCTGTACGGCTGGAACACGCTGGAAGTGCTGGCGATGACCAGCGGTAATCCGCAGCGGCCGATGAACGCCATCCCCGGGAAGGCCACGGCGGTCTGCCAGCTACGCTTTGTGGTGGGTACCGACTGGGAAAATATCGCGCAGCATCTGGAAAATCACCTGGCGGCCGCGGGTTTTGCGGATGTAAAAGCAGAACTGTTACGGGGCAGCCCGGCGACCCGGCTGGATCCTGAAGATCCGCTAGTGGGCTGGGCGCTGGCGTCGATGCAGAAAAGCAGCGGTAAAAAACCGGCGTTACTGCCTAACCTGGGCGGATCCTTACCGAACGATGTGTTTGCCAATATCCTGCAACTGCCGACGCTGTGGATGCCGCACTCGTATCCGGCCTGCGGTCAGCATGCGGCAGATGAACATATGCTCAAATCCATCGCCCGTGAAGGCCTGATCATGATGACCCACCTGCTGTGGGAATTCGGTGAAAACGGCGAACAGCTGGTGGCCGCGCATAAGGCCTACCAGCAGAAGGGGCAGGCATCATGAGTTCAGTCTCCGCCCGGCAGGCACCCAACCTGTATAAAACGCTGTTCTCCACCTGTGTCGGTAATGCGCTGGAATGGTTTGATATCGCGGTCTATGGCTTTTTCGCCCGCTATATTGCCCATGCGTTTTTCCCGACCGAAAACCCGTCCGTGTCATTGTTGCTGACCTTTGGCAGCTTCGGTGTCTCGTTCCTGATCCGCCCGCTGGGGGCGATTGTGCTCGGTGCGTATGCGGACCGTCATGGCCGGAAAAAAGCCCTGATGCTCTCGATCACGCTGATGACCTTCGGCGGCGCGATGATTGTCTTTATGCCGGGCTATGCCACTATCGGACTGGCGGCCCCGGTACTGATCCTGCTGGCGCGGCTGATCCAGGGGTTTTCCGCCGGCGGTGAGTTCGGCAGTTCGACCGCGTTTCTGGTAGAGCATTTTCCGCACCGTAAAGCCTTTATTGCCAGCTGGCAGTTCGCGACCCAGGGGGCGAGTACGCTGCTGGCCTCGGCCTTCGGCCTGGGGCTGACCCAGTGGCTCAGTGAAACTGAAATTCAGCAATGGGGCTGGCGCATCCCGTTTATCTTCGGTCTGCTGATAGGGCCGGTGGGCTGGTATATCCGTCGCCACGTGCAGGAGCCGGAAAGCTTTGTCAGTCAGCAGCACGACCATTCGCCGCTGAAGCAACTGATGGGCAGCCAGCGTCATCTGTTAGTGCTGGCGATCGGCCTGATGGTGATCTCAACCGGGATCAACTACATGCTGAACTACGTACCGACCTATGCGACCAAAAACCTGCATCTGGCCGGTAAAACGGCCTTTACCGCCACCCTGCTGGCCGGGGTGATCCTGACCGTTGTCACTCCGCTGGCCGGGTTGTGGGCAGAGAAAGCCGGACGCCGTCCGCTGATGTGGACATCGCTGGTCTTGCTGCTGATCACCATTTATCCGGCCTTCAGCCTGGTGGTGAACCATCCGGATGCCAATATGCTGATCCTGCTGGTGGGCTGGCTGGCATTGCTGAAGTCGGTCTATTTTGCGACCGTGCCTTCGATGATGGCCGACCTGTTCCCGGTCAGCACCCGGGCCAGTGGGATGGCAATCAGCTATAACATTGCGGTGACGGTGTTCGGGGGCTTTGCGCCGCTGATCTGTAGCCTGCTGATCAGTGCCACCGGGACCAGCCTGGCCCCCGGGTACTATCTGATGGTACTGGCGGTCATGAGCAGTGTTGCGCTGGCGTTCACCCGACGTTATCAGCACAGCTGAGAATCAGAAAAGCAGCGGGGGCCATCGATGGCCCCCGGGTACTATCTGATGGTACTGGCGGTCATGAGCAGTGTTGCGCTGGCGTTCACCCGACGTTACCAGCACAGCTGAGAATCAGAAAAGCAGAGGGGCCATCGATGGCCCCTTTTTTTGTATCCGGAAAACCCCCGCTCAGGCCGGGGGTTCCGTAACGCTTTCAGCGTTGGGCCGCAGATAAAAACCCCTTTTGATTTGTTAAAACATCTGGCGGTCTGGCAACGGCAAAGGTTTAACAGGAAATCAAAAGGGGGTCCCGGTGAGGGCCGAAAAAAGCTTAGCGCCTGCCCGATGGAACTGTAACTATCACAGCGTTTTCGCACCTAACCACCGAAGGCAGGCCTTTTATGGCGCACGGCGAAGGGCAATCGGAGCATTTTAAGAAAGCTGTGTGAATGGAAAAATGTGAATAGCCCGGAAGCAGAAGGTTGTACTAACCATATTCATAGGCTTCCGGAGACCCCGCCAAAGATGAGCGTATCCGGGGTTATAGGTTATCTGAAGGTCAAAAGCAGCCTGATGCTTTATGAGCAGTTCGGGGATTTTAAGTTTAAGTACAGAAACAGGGAGTTCCGGTGCCGGGGATACTACGCAGACACGGCAGGCAAGAACACAGCAAAGATACAGGACTATATCAGGCACCAGCCCGCAGCGGATAACATGGGAGAGCCGTTGTCGATCCCTTATCCGGGAAGCCCGTTTACGGGCCGTAAGTCATCCATAATGCAAATTTCAGATTGCGATGTGCCTGTCAGGCGCGGCTGGTAAGAGCGTCTGACAGGCGCATTTGAAAAACCTCCGGCGATGCCGGAGGATATTTTTTGTGCGGGTTACTTTCTGCCGCCAAACAGGCTGCCCAGCACGCCACGCAGGATCTGGTTGGTGACCTGGCGGGTGGCGGTTTTTGCCATCGTCTGAACCACACCATCGTGCTGACCGCCACGCGGCCCGGTGTAGCCGAACAGAATTTTCTTCAGGCCGTCGATGACCGGATTTTCCTCACCCGCAGCACTGCCTTTTGCCGCTGGCGCAGCATTCTGCTCTCCTGCCGCCTGTACCCCTTTTTTCAGTAGTTCATAGGCAGATTCTCTGTCTACCACCTCATCGTATTTACCGTACAACGGAGAGTGGTTGATCAGGCCGTTTCGTTCGTCGGCAGTCAGCGGCCCCATCCGGGAACCGGGCGCGATCACCATCGCCCGTTCGGTGACGGACGGGCTGCCTTTTTCATCCAGGAAGGAGATCAGGGCTTCACCGGTGCCGAGGTTACGGATGGCCTCTTCGGTATCAAAGGCCGGGTTAGGGCGCATGGTTGTGGCCGCCGCTTTTACGGCTTTCTGATCTTTCGGGGTAAATGCGCGCAGGGCATGCTGCACACGGTTACCCAGCTGCCCCAGTACGGTTTCCGGAATATCCGACGGGTTCTGGGTCACAAACCAGACGCCGACCCCTTTGGAGCGGATAAGCCGCATTACCTGCTGGATTTTTTCCAGCAGCACCGCCGGGACATCGTCAAACAGCAGATGGGCCTCATCAAAGAAAAATACCAGCTTCGGTTTCTCTGGATCCCCGACTTCCGGTAACTGCTCATACAGTTCAGACAGCATCCACAGCAGGCTGGTGGCATACAGTTTTGGCATCCGGTAAAGCTTTTCGGCGCTGAGGATATTAATGATGCCGCGTCCCTCTGCATCGGTACGCATCCAGTCATGTATATCCAGCATCGGCTCACCAAAGAAATATTCCGCCCCCTGTTGTTCCAGGGCCAGCAGGCCACGCTGGATGGCTCCGACCGATGCCGTGCTGATATTACCGTATTCGGTGGTGAAAGATTTTGCGTTATCACCGATGTACTGCACCATCGAACGCAGGTCTTTGAAGTCCAGCAATAACATGCCGCGATCGTCGGCAATCCGGAAGATGATCTGTAACACGCCGGACTGAATTTCATTCAGGTTCAGCAGCCTGGCGAGTAACAACGGCCCGAGATCCGATACCGTTGCGCGGACCGGATGCCCTTGTTCACCGAAGATATCCCACAGCACCACCGGGTTGTCCTGCGGCTGCCAGTCGGTGACGCCGATGTTATCCAGCCGGGCCTGGAGCTTTTCACTGCTGACACCGGCTTTTGCTATCCCACTGAGGTCACCTTTTACATCGGCCATAAAAACCGGGACGCCGATAGCAGAAAAAGATTCCGCCAGTTTCTGCAGGGTGACCGTTTTTCCGGTACCCGTCGCGCCGGTGATCAGTCCGTGGCGGTTGGCAAGGGCCGGAAGCAGGTTCAGGGTCAGTTCCCGGGTGCGGGCGATGAGTAAAGGTGCAGTCATTCGATGTTAATCTCTGGAGTTAGCGTGAGTTTTTTATCATCTCACTGTCGGCGGTGATGATCCAATCGGTGTTATCTTTCACACCGGCGGTTCCGGAAAGGCAGCCGTCACAAGGCTCTGCGGGCCGGTGTTTCTCAAACTATAGTCAGAGACGCCTGAAAAATATACCCCTGTTTTTACCATGGAAATGGCATCTTCTTCGGTGGCGGTCTACGCTTAAAAAAAAGCGGCTGTCACGGTCACCGGGTCATTCTGTGACCGGCGGCCGCAGAAAAGCCCTGAAAGATGACTCTGTTGCACTCTTTGTGTCGATGACATTGATAGCGTTGATAGCAGCGCTGTTATTTAAACCTCTGGCGGGTGCCTGCCTGCGCAGGCTTATAAAAATCGTGAGCCAGTGAGAGTCATCGCTTATGCTTTTGCAAAAAAATACCACCCGCCGCAAGTTTCTGCTCGGCTCGCTGATGGCGCTGCCCCTGACGGAACTGGTCCTGAAAGGCTTAACCGCGGCACAGGCCGCGGAGATGGCTGCGCCGGACCTTAACCATTATCAGCCCGCCTTTTTTACCCCGCAGGAATGGCAGTTTATTCTGGCGGCGACGGATCGCATGATCCCGCCGGGCGGTGCGGGAAAAGCCCCGGGCGCGCTGGAAACGAATGTACCGGTGTTTATCGATCAGCAACTGCATGATAAAAACTTCGGCCAGGAAATTTATATGCAGGGCCCGTTCGATGCCCATGCACCGGCCACCATGGGGTATCAGGTTCCTCTCTATCCGCAACAGATCTATCAGACCGGGATCCGCCTGACGGACCAATGGACTCTGCAGCATCTGCAAAAACCTTTCCATCAGTTATCCGACACGGATAAAGACAACGTATTAACCGCATTACAGAAAAACACACTCGACTTTGCTGCGCTGGGGGAAAACACCCTCAGGGGATCGCTGTTTTTTAGTCAGTTACTGGCTGAAACCAAACATGGCTATCTCGCTGACCCGATGTACGGCGGCAATAAGGGCATGAAGGCGTGGATTGCTATCGGTTTTCCCGGCGCGCGTGCCAGTTACCTGGAGTGGGTGAAACAACACAATGTGAAGTACCCCCTCGGGCCGGTCAGCCTGTCAGGCGAAACCGCCTGACACTCAATTTTCTGGATAAAGGTTTCTTATGGCTCAGATGACTAAGAAAGAAGTCGACGTCGTGGTATGCGGATTCGGCTGGGCAGGTTCACTGATGAGTATTGAACTGGCGATGGCAGGGCTGACGGTACGGGCGCTGGAAAAAGGCCCCGAGCGCGATTATGACGCTTTTGCCTACCCAAAGCCCGCCGATGAGTATGCGTATGCGGTCCGTAACAAAGTGATGACCACCCCGGCAGATTCGGCGGTGACGGTGCGTTACACCGCACAGGATACGGCATTACCGACCCGTAAATGGGGGGCATTTGTGCCGGGCGGCGGCGTGGGTGGTGCGGGCATGCACTGGACCGGAGTACTGCTGCGTCCGACCCCGACAGATATTAAACTGAAAACCTATGCCGATCAGGCCTATAAACCCGGCATCCTGCAGGAAGAGATGCGGGTGATGGACTTTCCGTTCAGCTGGGAAGAGATCGAACCCTGGTATGAAAAATTTGAACGTATCTGCGGGTTGTCCGGTAACACCGGGAACCTGCGCGGACAGATCATGGAAGGGGGAGACCCGTTTGAAGGCCCCCGGGCCAACCCGATGCCGCTGCCTGCGCTGGAAAATACCCTTAACTGCGATATGTTCGCCGCCGCCACCAAAAAAATGGGCTATCACCCGTTTACTATCCCGTCGGCCGCGGCATCCCGCGTATGGACCAACCCGTACGGTAATACCATCACCCCCTGTAACTATTGCGGGTATTGCTCCAAATACCCCTGCCTGAACTATTCCAAAGCCTCGCCGCAGACCGCGGTCCTGGATTCGCTGAAACGGATGAAAAACTTCTCTTATGAAGTGAACGCGGAAGTGCTGCGGGTGGTTCTGCATGACGATAAAAAAACGGCGAAAGGCGTTATCTATATCGATGAGCAGGGCAACGAATGTTTTCAGCCGGCCAGGATCGTCATCCTCAGCAGCTTCCAGTTTTATAACGTCCGGCTGATGCTGCTTTCCGGGATCGGCCAGCCGTATAACCCGATCACCGAGGAGGGGGTGGTGGGTCGCAACTACGCTTTTCTGAGTAACGGGGCCGCCACCTTATTTTTTAAAAACGAAAACTTTAATCCGTTTATCAGTTCCGGCCCGACCGGCGTGCAGTTTAACGACATCTCCCCCGGGAATTTCGACGGGCCGGGGCTCGGGTTTATTGGCGGTGCCAAAATCCAGAGTGCCCAGTCCACCGGCACACCGATCAGTACGGCATTACCGCCGGGCACCCCGGCCTGGGGCAGCGGCTGGAAAGAAGGGCTGGAAAACTGGTACGGGCATTCGATGAAGGTCAGTATCACCACCTCCTGTATGTCGTACAGGGATGTCTATCTGGACCTCGACCCGACCTATAAAGATCGGCACGGTCAGCCCCTGCTGCGGATGACCTTCAACTGGAAACGCAACGAACTGCTGCTGCAGCAACACCTGAAAGGGGTGGTCGGGGATATCGTCAAAGAGATGAACCCCGACAGCTACAGCATGAGTTTTCTGCCGATGGGCGCTGATTTTGACCTGACGAAATATGTTTCCACCCATAATGTGGGTGGCGCGGTGATGGGGGATAACCCGAAAACCTCGGCGCTGAACCGGTATCTGCAGAGCTGGGATGTTCATAACGTGTTTGTGCCGGGAGGCAATGCGTTCCCGCAGAACTTCCAGTCGAACCCGACCAACACAATCGGTGCGATCACCCTGATGGCCGCCAATGCCATCAGAGAACAGTATCTTAAAAATCCCGGCCCGCTGGTACAGGTGTAATCAAATGATAAAGCTGACGTTGAAACGCCTTATGGTGACAAATGCATTATTACTGGCCTCAGGACTGGCGACCGCACAGGCTGCAGATAATGACCAGGACGCGCTGATAAAGCAGGGGGAATATCTGGCCCGACTGGGAGACTGTATGGCCTGTCATACCACCGCGGGCCGTCCGGCCTATGCCGGCGGGCTGGCGATTAAATCGGACCTGGGGACGATCTATTCCACCAACATTACGCCGGACAAACAGTATGGCATCGGGAATTATACCGAACAGCAGTTTGCCGATGCCGTACGTAAAGGGGTCCGCCCCGATGGTAGTTACCTCTATCCGGCCATGCCGTATCCGGATTATGCCGCGATCAGTAATACGGATATCCACGCGCTGTACACCTATTTTATGCACGGTGTCACCGCCAGCAACAGCCAGCCTCCGGCGACCGACATGAGGTTTCCGTTCAGCCAGCGCTGGGGGATGCGTTTCTGGAATCTGGTCTTTACGTCGGACAAACCTTTTCAGCCGATAGGCGGGGCCTCTGCACAGGTCAATCGCGGAGCTTATATTGCTGAATCACTGGGGCACTGTGGCAGTTGCCATACCCCGCGCGGGTTTGCGATGAACGAAAAAGCGCTGCATAGCGATGACCGTGATTTCCTGGCCGGCGGGGATCTTAACGGCTGGGATGTGCCCTCGCTGCGCGGTATCGCCCGCTGGAGCCCGCAGGAGATCGTCGACTATCTGCAGACCGGACGCAATGATAAGGCCGGTGTGGCCGGGGAGATGACATCGGTGGTAGAAAACAGTACTTCCCATATGACCGATGCGGACCTGCAGGCGATTGCGGCCTATCTGAAGTTCCTGGGGGGGAACCCGCCGTTGCAGGCCTATGATCAGCAGAAAAACCAGGCCACCACCGACACCCTGACGGCTGCGGTGAACCTGACTGAGGGGCAAACGCTTTACCTGAACAACTGTGATGCCTGCCACTTTGCAAACGGGCTGGGCGCGCCCGGCGCCTTCCCGCAACTGGACCAGGCCGCTGTGGTCAATGCGCAAAGCCCTGACGGACTGATCCACATCATTCTGCAGGGGGCACAGTTACCTTCGACCCCGAAAGCCCCTTCGATGCTGAAGATGCCGGCGTTTGCACATCGTTTGTCGGACGACCAGGTGGCAAAACTGGCGACCTTTGTTCGCCAGGGCTGGAGCAATAACGCCCCGGCAGTGACAGCCGATCAGGTACAGAAAGTGCGTGCCACGCTGACACAGCACTGACCCCGCCGATCCGGTCCCCGGCGATACCCGGGGCCGGATTCAGCGCAGATGCGTGGCCACGTCCAGCACACCGTTAATCACAAACTGTACGCCCATACAGACCAGCAGAAATCCCATCAGACGGGAAATGGCTTCGATACCGCCTTTACCGACCAGACGCATAATCGCCCCTGAACTGCGCAGGCTTAACCACAGAATGACGGCCACCAGCAGGAAGGTCAGCACCGGTGCCACATGCAATACCCAGACCGGAAAATCCCCGCTTTTGACGGTGGAGGCGGTACTGATAATCATCGCGATGGTCCCTGGCCCGGCGGTACTCGGCATCGCAATCGGTACGAAGGCGATATTCACCTGTGAGTCATGATGCTCTGCGGCCTCTATCTCTTCCTGCTTATGCTGTACTTCCAGGGTATCGTGGAGTTTCTGTACCGGAAACAGCATCCGGAAGCCGATAAATGCCACAATCAGCCCTCCGGCAATCCGTAGCCCGGGGATAGAGATACCGAAGGTATCCAGTACCGCATTGCCGGCATACCAGGCCACCATCATAATCAGAAACACATAGACCGAGGCCTGGAAGGCCTGACGGTTGCGTTCGCTGAAATTCATCTCGCCGGACAGGCCGAGGAACAACGCCACACTGGTTAACGGATTGGCCAGCGGCAACAGCACCACCAGCCCCAGCCCGATCGCCTTGATAAGTTCCTGCATAAAACCCTCGAATTTTCAGAACACCGGCGACCGCTGCCCTCCGGTTACCGGCAAGGATAATGAATAAGTCAGATTTTTGCCTGAGCGGCGCACAGTATAGAGTGATGTGCCGTGCGGACAGGGGCGAAAGTTGCTCCGGCAATTAACGGGAAACCGTAACAGAAAAGCGGGGGAAGGGCAGTAACGGAAAGCGCGGGGGAATAAATTCAGTGCAGGCGGGCCTGCACTGACGGGGGGATTACATACCGAGGTATTTTTTACCCTGATCCAGAACCACATTACAGGCTTTGGTTTTCAGCTTTTCACCCATCGGGGTGTTGCTCAGGCTTTTCAGGCTGATCTGCTGGTTGTTACCGGTATTCAGCAGACCCTGAATGCCGTCCAGATAGCCGGTCTGTTTCTGTTGTGCGCTGGTATCGGTCAGGCCCAGTTTGCTTTTCAGCTGGTCGGTGACCGAAGTGACATTATTTTTCACCAGATTGTTCTCTGCACAGTACTGCAGGATACCGGTCGCATTGCTCATACTGTTGGAACTCACCGCTTTATTACCGCCATTCAGCAAACCGGTGATAGAGGATAAGGATAAGCCGCCTTCAGTACCGGTACTTTTACCGCTGGTGGCTGAAGAGGAATCCAGCAGATCCGACGCTGAACTGCTCAGCTTATCCTGCCAGCTGGAAGCACAGGCGGATGCACTCACCAGCGCGGCAATCAGGCCCATAGCCAGTAAAGGGGTGCGTGTCGATTTTTTCATTAATACAGCCTCATTTTGCTTATCTTTTATTTCCGGTACTCAGTTTAGTCTGTTATTGCTTCAGATAAGTTCCTTTTTTGTGTGCCCCCGGTCCACCGCGCAGCAAAATAGGATTTCTTCCCGTGCCTTACCGGCCGGCCCGCCACGTACACAGGCAGTCAGACCGGCAGTCAAAAGGCCAGGCAGCCACGAACACAGACAGTCAGACCAACGGCCAGCCAGACAGGTAAAAAGCCCAAAAGCCCAAAAGCCAAAAGCCAAATAGCTAAATAGCCAGCCACGGATACAGACAGTCATTCACACGGGCAGGCAGACCGCCAGCAAGCCAAATCGATGGCCAGGCAAAACCCGCGGGCCACCACCCACATCCCGGGCAAGTACCTTGGGCAGACTGCTTCCCTGCAAACTAACGTATCAAAAACCCTTCAGACCCCCATTGCAGGACTGAATACCGAAACCCAAAACCCAAAACCCAAAACCCAAAACCCAAAACCCAAAACCCAAAACCCAAAACCCAAAACCCAAAACCCAAAACCCAAAACCCAAAACCCAAAACCCAAAACCCAAAACCCAAAACCCAAAACCCAAAGGCCAGAACCTAAGGGCAGAACCTAAGGGCAGAACCTAAGGGCAGAACCTAAGGGCAGAACCTAAGGGCAGAACCTAAGGGCAGAACCTAAGGGCAGAACCTAAGGGCAGAACCTAAGGGCAGAACCTAAGGGCAGAACCCAAAGGCCAGAACCCAGGGCCAGAACCTAAGGGCAGAACCTAAGGGCTAAAACCCAGGGCCAAAACCTAAGGTCAAAACTCAATGCCAGAACCCAGGGCCAGAACCCAGGCCTGGAACCAAACGCCAGAACTTAGGGGCCGGAACACAGGGTCAAAACCAAAGACCAAAGACCAAAGACCAAAGACCAAAGACCAAAGACTCAACTATGCTTCCGGAACCCATGGCCCGGATATGTCAGAGAGTAGGGGGATTTTATACAGATAAAGGGTCAATAAAGGGGAGATAACGAGCCCAATCCGGGCCGATAACAACGAAGGGAGTGTTTGTTTTTCCAGCGATTAACGCGTTACCTAATGGAATCATCTTGCACCCGCCACGACTCAGGGTATAATCCCGTTGTTTTCCGCATACCCTTCAGTGCCGAAGTGGCGAAATCGGTAGACGCAGTTGATTCAAAATCAACCATCGAAAGATGTGCCGGTTCGAGTCCGGCCTTCGGCACCAAATATGCAAAATTAAGTCACCCAAGGGTGGCTTTTTTTGTGTCTGGGATCCAGTAGCCGCAGGGCTTTACCCGCATTTCAGTCAACCGACGTCATGCTGATTCAATCTACATCAACTTACTGATGCGGGTACAACTGCGGGTATATCCCGGTTCGATAATGTTTGTATTCACACAGAACCGTTGAAAGGATACTCATCATGGCTCTGAATGATGTGAAGGTTCGTGCTGCCAAGTCTGAAACAAAAGCCTATATACGCTTTGCTGTGCAGAGTAGGTTAATCGACTACAACCACGGGCAAGAGATGGCTGGTGCGGTTACTACGGCGAAAAGCCAGCATCGTGCTGCGCTCGAACTCAATCGTATTCCTGAACTACTTCATCGTATTGATCATTACTCCGGCAGGTCGTTAACCCGATGGGCTTTTGAATTCACTTTGTTGGTTTTCACCCGTTCAAGCGAGCTACGTTTTGCACGCTGGTCAGAAGTGGATTTTGAAATGGCGATGTGGACGATTCCAGGTGAGCGCGAGCCACTGGAAGGAGTTAAGCATTCTCAGCGTGGTTCGAAGATGCGAACTCCCCATCTTGTTCCCTTATCGCGGCAGGCGTTAGCCATTTTGGAAAAGATAAAAAGTATGAGTGGGAATTGAAAGCTGATTTTCGTGGGCGATCACGATCCACGTAAGCCGATGAGTGAAAACACGGTAAACAAGGCTCTGCGAGTGATGGGCTATGACACGAAAACGGAAGTATGTGGGCATGGTTTCAGGACTATGGTGTGTAGTTCTCTGATTGAGTCAGGATTGTGGTCGAGGGATGCAGTAGAGAGGCAGATGAGCCATCAGGAGCGTAGTTCTGTTCGGGCAGCTTACATCCATAAGGCGGAACATCTTGGGGAGCGTAGGCTGATGTTGCAGTGGTGGGCGGATTACCTGGATGCGAACCGTGAGAAGGGGGTGAGTCCGTTTGAATACTCTAACGACAAAAAACGATAGCAATGGTTAGTTATATGTTCCTGTAGGCCAAAGTGTCGCTAATTGGCATATGACTTCACTGGAACTTATGTCTGGTATCTATGCTCGGCATATATCCTGAAATTAAACATGTCGAATATGCTTGTTTTCTTATCCATACGTTCAATGTTTTCCCAACTGCTGTAATTTCATTTCAGCTTGAATTTTTTTTGTTTTTTTCGCATTTTGGGATACGATTTGCATCGTTAAGCACAAAGATAAGGACCATTATGATCCGCTGCCATCTTGCTCGGCTCATGGGCGAATATAAGATGCGAATAGCCGATGTTGTCAGAGAAACTGGCCTGAGTCGCAACACTATCACTTTGCTTTACAAAGAGACGGCTCAGAAGGTTGACCTGGATACATTAGAAAGGCTTTGCGTGCTTTTTGACTGTGAAATACACGATTTACTGCAAAAGGTTCCTGCTTCGCAGAATCGTACAGAGAAAAATTAATGACACTGATAAACCTAAAAGATCTCGAGGCCCATCTTTGGCATGCAGCCCATATCATCACCGGGCCTATTGATGCGTCAGATTACAAAACGTACATTTTCCCCATCCTGTTTTTCAAGCGCATTTGTGATGTATATGACGAAGAATTTGCCGATGCGATGGAGAGCGTTGGAGATGCAGAGCTTGCCAAGGGGAAGATGTTTCACCGTATTCAGATACCTGAAAATTGCCACTGGCATGATGTATTCGCTGAGATCAAAGACATCGGCCAGGCATTGAAAGACTCCTTCCGTGGTATAGAGCTGGCAAACCCTAAACTGCATGGTATTTTTGGGGATGCCAGCTGGACCAATAAAGAACGCCTTTCTGATGAGTTGCTGGCTACGTTACTTAATCACTTCAATAAGGTAAACCTTGGCGTTTCTAGTGTCCGTGACGATGATATGGGGCGCGCATACGAGTATCTGATCAAACGCTTTGCAGACAAAGCTAACAAGAAAGCCGGTGAGTTCTATACCCCACGTACTATCGTTCGCTTGATGGTTAACATTCTGGATCCAAATGCCGGTGAGAGTGTCTACGATCCCGCCTGTGGCACAGGCGGTATGTTGCTCGAGACTATCCACCATGTAAAAGAAAACGGTGGAGATCCGCGTCTGCTAAAAATCAAAGGACAGGAAAAAAACCTGACCACAGAAGCCATCGCTCGAATGAACCTGTTCCTGCACGGTCAGGAGGATTTCGATATTGTTCGCGGGGATACGCTGCGTGAACCTAAGTTTTTACAAAGCGATCGTTTAGAAACCTTCGACTGCGTTGTTGCCAACCCACCATTTAGCTTGAAGGGATGGGGATACGATCTGTGGTCGAATGATCCCTATGGCCGTAAGCAATATGGTCTGGCGCCTAAAACAAATGGTGATTTTGCCTGGGTGCAGCATATGTTTGCTTCACTTAACGACAAAGGGCGTATGGCTGTCGTGTTACCTCATGGTGTGCTGTTTCGTGGTGGATCTGAGGGGGCAATTCGAACCAAATTGCTGCAAGAGAATCGCATTGTGGCGATTATTGGTGTCGCTTCCAACCTGTTCTATGGGACGGGTATTCCTGCGTGTATTTTGGTGCTGCGCAAATCACGCCTGGCAACGCATAAAGATCATGTATTGATCATCAATGCTGAAGAAATCTATACCAGGGGGCGCGCGCAGAATACGCTGTCCAACAAGCAGGCCGATGACATATACCAAATCTATCATGACCAGGCGCAACAGGGGCCGGATGCAAAAGAAATCGAAGGCGTTGCGCGCTGGGTGCCTCTGGAGGAGATTGAAGAAAATGACTTTAATCTAAATATTGCTCGTTATGTGCAAAAACCACTCGAAGAAGAAACCATCACTGTGGAAGAAGCACTTAAAGATTTTCAACGGAAGCTGGCTGAGCTGGAAAAAGCAGAAGAGGAACTGGAAGCCCTGCTTATCAAAGAAGGGTTCGAGGTATGAGTTCTATGAGTAATAAAAAGCTGGAAGAGCTGCTCTGGGGAGCCGCCGAATTTCTTCGTGGCCAAATTGACGCATCAGACTACAAGCAGTATGTCTTCCCGTTGCTGTTTTACAAACGCTTGTCAGATGTCTATCTGGAAGAATATAACGAAGCGCTGGAACTCCATGAAGGTGATGCTGAATATGCCGCCATGCCGATGTTTCATCGTTTCAACATCCCCTCTGAGGCAGCTTGGGAAAAGGTCCGCAATACCAGTAAAAACATTGGTGAAGCAATTCAGAATGCGCTTCGACTGATTGAAGCCAATAATCCGCGTTTACATGGCGTCTTCGGTGATGCGCAGTGGACCAATAAAGAGCGCCTGCCCGATCATTTGCTGGCTGATCTGATTGAGCATTTCAGTAAAATTCCGCTCGGTATTAAATCTGTCGCCCAGGATGATCTTGGTGAAGCTTACGAATACCTGATTAAAAAGTTCGCTGATGATTCCGGCCATACGGCAGCAGAGTTTTATACCAACCGAACAGTCGTGCATTTAATGACGCGCATTATGAGCTTAAAACCGGGTGAAACCGCCTATGATCCAACGTGCGGCACTGGAGGGATGTTGCTAAATGCAGTGATGGATCTTCGTGCAAGAGGGGAAGAGTGGCGCTCTGTGCACCTTTATGGTCAGGAAGTGAACCTGCTGACTTCCGCTATCGCCCGTATGAATATGTTCCTGCACGATATCGAAGAATTTGATGTGCTGCGCGGTGATACTTTGGCTGAGCCAAAGTTTATTGAAAACGATCGGCTTAAGCAGTTTGATGTGATTTTTGCCAACCCGCCATACTCCATCAAGAAATGGAATCGTGACAAGTTTGCCGCAGATCCCTATGGTCGTAACCTTTATGGGATACCACCGCAGGGCTGCGCTGATTACGCTTTTTATACCCATATCATCAAAAGCTTGAAACCCGATACAGGTCGCGCTGCCATGCTCTGGCCACATGGCGTGCTGTTCCGTGATTCTGAGCAGGCCATTCGTAAACAGGTGATTGAATCTGACATTATTGAAGCGGTGATTGGTTTGGGGCCGAACCTTTTTTATAACTCACCGATGGAATCGTGCGTGGTTGTTCTTAACTGCAATAAACCAGTTGAACGCAAGAACAAGGTGTTGTTTATCAACGGGGTTGAGCATGTCACCCGTGAACGTGCTCATAGTCGTTTATCCGATGAGGATTTGGCGGTATTATGCGCGGCTTATTTTAATCCGGAAAAAAAAAACGATATAACCGCTTTAGTGGATATCGAAGCTATTAAAGAAAACCTTTATAACCTGTCAATTCCACTATATGTGAAAAATAAAAGCAATGTCAAAATAAATGATGTTCAGCATGCTATCGAATCATGGAAATTCAGTAGCATAAAACTCAAAAGAAATATCAAGATGTTTTTTGATAGCCTGGGCAGCATTGGTTATGAAATTTAAAGAGAGAAATATAATAATGAATAATAAACAAAAGGTAAAATTTGGTGATCTTGCTGAACAGGTTATGGTTAGAATTTCCCCAACAAGCGACGATGCTAAGCATTTTATTGGGTTAGAACATTTAAAATCTGGTTATTTTTATGTACATGATTGGGGGGCTGACGTTGAATTGAAAACACAGGCCTTTAAGGTAAAGTGTGGCGAAATAATTTTTAGTAGACGAAATACATATTTAAAAAGGGTGTCGGTGAGCCCTATTAATGGTATTTGTTCTGCTGATGCAATGGTAATTAAATCAAGAAAAAACAGCTACTTATTGGACGGGTACTTACCCCACTTGATGCAATCAACCTCTTTTATGGAAAAGGTGATTGCAAATTCCGCCGGCTCGCTATCATCGCGAATAAAATGGAGTGAATTAAATAAACTAGAAGTTATTATACCGAGCATTGAGCAGCAATGCTCGTCATTAATAATCTTTGATTCGTTAGCAAAGAAAGAACTTCTATATTTAAGTGCTCTTGAAGCAGCTAAAAGATTATTATATGCAATTGGTCTGCGGATTTTTGATAATTACTTTGATTCGAGAGAGAATAAATGTGTTCCTCTTCCGGTTGGATGGAATTTTGGTTCTATTAAAGATATTTTAATTACTTCTCCAGAAGGGGGGTATTCTCCTGTTGAAACTGCAGTCGATACTGGGTACTATGTCCTGAATCTAAATAGCTTGTCGAAATCAGGATTCAGAGAAACTGCTTTAAAAAATATTACAGAAGATAATTTTTTAAAAGGAAAAATATGCAATGATGGTGATTTGTTAATCTCCCGTTCTAATACAGCAGAGTTGGTTGGTTTGGTTGGAAAATATAAAGGGTCGACTGGCAATGGGAATACGATTTTTCCAGACACGATGTGGCGATTGGCTGTCGACGAAAAAATCATTAAAAAAGAGTTTTTAATGTACTATCTAATGTCTCCATATGGCCGCCGAGCTATCCAAGGTATTGCGGCTGGAACTAGCGGAAGCATGAAGAAAATAAATAAAGATAACTTTTTAAAAATTAAAATGCCTATTCCTCCCTTCAATATTCAAGCATCAATCATTAATGCGTTTAAGTGTTCGTATGAAAATATTTATAGACACAATGAATCCTTGGGGAAAATTATTCAACTACGTCAAGCTATGATTGATAAGGAAATATAAAATGTTTAACGAACAAACCGTTACAGAAAATGGAATTATCGACCGCTTGAAAGGACTAAGTGGAGGCAAATGGGCTTATTGCCACGGCGAAAATCTGCCTAAACAAGTGCAGGATATCTTCGTTGATGAGTGGCTAAAAGACGCGCTTTGTTCGTTAAACCCTGATATCGGCAGACAACCTGACTTTGCCGATGAGGTCATTTACAAACTACGAGGAGTGGTTTTAGAAGCCCGCCATACCGGTCTGGTAAAGGCCAATGAAAATTTCCAAGAATGGTTGATGGCTGACAAAACCTTGCCTTTTGGCGAGAATGGCGACCATATTACCATCAATCTGATTGATTTTGACAATATAGAAAATAACCACTTTGTGGTGGCACAGCAGGTCCACTATATCGCGGCCACTGAAGTCTATTTTGATATTGTCCTGTATGTGAATGGTATACCACTGGTAGTGGGCGAAGTTAAAACTGCCACGCGCCCCAGCGTGACCTGGCAAGACGGTGCCGCTGACTTCATGGGTGGCAAAAAGTACTATTGGAAAAATGTTGAATCTTTCTTTGTCCCTAACTTGTTGTGTTTTGCCAGCGAAGGTAAAACCTTTGCCTATGGTGCAATTAATGCCCGAGTTAAAGACTGGGGGCCCTGGCATAATACTGAGCTTCGTGATGAGATTCTGCCGGGCTTGGCGTCGGTACTCAACAGCTGTGAGAGTTTGTTAAATCCACAAACCTTATTGCAGTTATTGGAATCTTTTGCATTATTTTCAACCGTCAAAACGGGCAAAAATACTCCGCCTAAACGCGTTAAAATCCTGCCGCGTTACCCGCAATTTGAAGCAGCAAAACAAATCGTTGAACGTGTTCGCAGAGGCTATCCAAAAAAAGGTCTGATTTGGCATTTCCAGGGATCGGGTAAATCCTTGTTGATGCTTTACGCCGCTAAAATGCTGCGTGCCGATAATACGTTAAAAAACCCTACGGTACTCATCGTTGTGGACCGGCGAGATCTGGACAGCCAAATTAATGAAACCTTTGGTGGAGCCGACGTTAAGAATCTGATAAAAGTGCAAAGCTGCAAAAAGTTGGGCGAATACATTGAGCAAGACAGCCGTGGCATTTTAATCACCACCATCTTTAAATTTAAAGATATCGAAATTGACGATAGTAACCCCAAAGGCCTGAACAACCGTGACAACATTATTGTGTTGGTTGACGAAGCTCACCGTACCCAGGAAGGTGGGTTAGGCGAGAAAATGCGCTGGGCGTTGCCCAATGCCCACTTCTATGGCCTGACTGGCACACCGATTTCTGGCATTGATCGTAATACATTCAAGTTGTTCGGTGCCGAAGAAGATCCGGGTCGCTATATGAGCCGCTATAGCTATAAGCAGTCGATCCGGGATGGCGCGACTAACCCGGTGAAGTTCGAACCTCGGTTGGCTGAACTCCGAGTAGATCGTGACGCCATCAATGAAGAGTTCGAGCAACTGGCTACCGAAAACAACCTGGATGAAGAAGAAAAAGCAGCATTATCCAGACGTGCTGGGAAGCTGGCCATCATGCTGAAATCTCCGAGACGCATGGCTGCGGTGAGTAATGACATTGTTGAGCATTTTAGCAGCCATGTTATGCCGAAAAAGATGAAAGGCATGGTTGTGGTATACGATCGCGAAGCCTGTGTGCAGATGTATTATTTGCTAGGTGAAAAGCTCGGTTTTGATGCCGTTGAAGTGGTTATGAACGTTGACCAGGCTCCGGTTAAAGCTGAAGAGGGTGGTAAAAAAGATAAGCTCAACAAGGACTGGCTCAAATGGCATGACGAATTGGAGCTACCTGTTAAACAAGCCGATTTCGAACGCTGGCAGCACATCGATGCGGAAGAGCAGGTACAGAAGGATCTGATTGAATGCTTTAAAGATCCTGTGCATCCGTTACAGCTTATCATCGTTACCGCCAAGCTGCTTACGGGCTTTGATGCGCCAATTTGCTACTGCATGTACCTCGATAAGCCTCTACGCGATCATACTCTTCTTCAGGCCATGTGCCGAACCAACCGGTTGTATGAAACCGATGATGTACGCAAGGACATGGGATTAATTATCGACTACCTCGGCGTTTTCGAAAATCTGCGTACGGCTCTGGCCTACAACCCTGAAGAAATTGAAGGGGTTGTAGAGGGAATCGAGGCATTTAAAGAGCTATTGCCGTTACAACTGAATAAATGTCTGGCCTTCTTCCCTGGTGTGGATCGTTCCATAGAAGGTTTTGAAGGTATTATGGCCGCGCAAGAATGTCTGCCAACTAACGAGAAACGTGATGAATTCGCTGCCAGCTTTGGCGTGTTATCTAAGTTATGGTCAGCTATCAATCCAGATCCTTTTTTAACCCCTTATCGTCAGGACTATAAATGGCTGGCGCAAATTTATGAATCTGTGCGTCCGGTGGGGCAGACAGGTGCGCTTGTTTGGGCTGCGCTGGGTCCTGAAACCATCAAAATGATCCATGAGCATACTGATATCAATCGTATTCGCGATGATATTGACGAGTTGATCATGGATGAGCACGCAATTTTTACCCTGACGGCTAAAGAACAGGAACAACGCGCAAAACGCCTGGAGATTGATCTTATGGGGCGTTTACGCGGTAGCCATGATCCTAAATTTGTGGCATTGGGTGAGCGTCTGGAAAAACTGCGTCAGGATTATGAAGCTGGTGTTATCAAGGCCATCGACTGGTTGAAAGGCCTGTTGGATGCTGCGAAAGATACCGTACAAGCCGAGCGCGAAACGGGCGAGCGGCCAGTAACTGAAGCTGATAATAAACAGGCTTTAACTAAGCTTTTCCTGGAAACACGCCCGGAAACTACCCCTAAGTTAATCGGTGATGTTGTAGAGCAAATTGATCAAATCGTCAAAGCTACCCGTTTTGATGGCTGGCAAAACTCCAACAGTGGCCCTCGCGAAATCCAAAAGGCACTTTTGCTGACCTTGGCTCAGTTTGGACTAGGGAAAGATAAAGAGTTATTCCGGAAAGCATATGGGTACATTGAGGAGCATTATTAATATTAGCTTCGGAAGTACAGAAATTGCAACGTACTTGCAACTAGGAGCAGGGTGTTTTATAGACACCCTGCTCCTGTGATCTATTGTATTAAAAGACCTTTATACAAATTCTCTTTGAGTGCTTGCTTATCATTCATTATTTTTTCAATGAGCTCATTATATTGTTCAAGCGTATTTTCTAACTCATCAAGCCACATATTTAATTTATGCTGAGTCGTTAAAGGTGGAATGCTAACCTCTACATTTTTTATTTGTGTTGTGGTTAAATATTGCTGAGCGGTGCCAATGGCGAGCTTTCTTAAGTTTAAAGTCGATAGTAATTTTGCAAGGTATGGTGTTAAAATTTTATTTGGTAAATCATTCTTAATAATTAACGAGTTATTTGTCACCCAAATATCACCTTGAACATACCGAACGTTTCCGCAAAGAGCTCCGACCTTACCAATAATAATATTCTCACCATTTTCCATTGCCTCATAATTATATCCAATAACTCCATTTCCACCATATACAGGAATTGGCCCTGTGGATAATAGTTTATTTTTTTGTAATAAATTCCCGGATTTTATTTTTGCAATATTACCAACTTTAATTCTTTCAAATTCATATTCATGAGAATGATTTTTTATTGTTGATTCTAGGGTTGCTATTTTTTCTCTTAATAAAGAAAACTCGGTTAGTAATAATTTATTATTACGTATTGTCTGCTCAATGTTAGATATAGAATTACTAAAGAACTCATATGAGTTTCTCTCTTTATCTTTTAAGAGTAAGTCATAAGATAAAGGTGTATCACTCATATCGATAATCCAGGAGTGCTCTGTTATTCTTCTCTTTTTGTCTGAATCTAAAAAATCTATAAAGTCATCGAATTTTATAGTATTTGTACGTGAGTATTTTTTACCATTGTTTAAATTGTAGAAAAATATTCTATCAGTTGGACCAGAATTACTTATAAAAAGAATACATAGTTTTACTGCAGTGTAGGGCAGTAATGCACCTGATGGTATAGATAGAATACATTCTAAATTATAATTTTTGAAAATCTTATCTTTAAGAGTAATACATTCTTTACTCACATCATATAAAAAACGCTCTGGTAAGATTATGGCTGCTTTGCCATTAAAATTGAGAGAATCAATAACATGCTCTAGGAAGTAATAGTCTAGATTAGGTCCTTTGTAATGGGTGTTAATATGAATGTTATCCCATCCGTTCTTTTTCCCAAATGGTGGGTTAGTTAAAATAAAGTCATATTTTTTATTCGTATAATTTTGTTCTAAACTATCTTTAAGGATTATTTCAAAATTAGATTCTTTATTGATTAAAAGATTAACAATTGAGATTAAACAGGCAAATGACGATGTGTCATTACCAATAAGGGAGTAATTTGAATTGTTTTTTAAACTGTTGCTATTAATATGTCGTGCTGACTCTATTAATAAACCTCCGGTACCACATGCTGGGTCGTAGATTGATTTGCCATCTGTAGGTGATAACCTTTCAACCATGAGCTGAACTATAGCAGATGGAGTAACATATTCCCCAGATCGACCAGATTCATTAACCATCCTAAAAATTAAAGATTGATAAGAATTTGCATATTGATAGAACTCTTTGAGTGAATATATATGTGAAAGAGAATGATCTATATATTTAATTATTTCATGGTCATTAATATTGTCAATTAAAAAATCGATCTTGCCCCTGATTTTTTCATGCGCGTCATGTTTTTTATTTGTTATATCTATCGATGAAATAAAGTTTTCATATGATTTTTGGTAATGTATTTTAATTCCATTAATGTTATTGTCTGGTATGCTTTTTATATCTAAAACCGTTTTATTATGTTCATAAAGATATAATTTTATATAATGCAAAAAAATAAACAATGAAATTATCTCTACCGCTTGTTCAGTATTTCTTACCGAACTCTTTTTCTTGATTATTGTAAGCAGATCTTCAAATAAAGAGGCATTCATTTTAATTTCTCCACCAAAAAATTGTACATATTCTCTATATCAACACTAATTTCAGAAGGTGGTATAAGCTCTATATATGAATAAAGTTTTGATATATCTAATCCTATACCTTCAGAATCGATTATTTCTGTGATACAAGACTTTACGTTAAGTCGACTAATTGCTGGATTGTCTCCGGGATTATTTTCTATTAAATAACTGTTAGTTGGAAGATCTCCATTATTTATTTTATCGATAAATCCATAATGAGACAATGCGGTATAAGATAATAAGTAGTTTTTTATTTCTCTTCTTTTCCATGCAAGGAGATATATTTTATTTTTGTTTTTATTTTCCAACGTCGTTATATGCTTTGAATATTCATTTCCATTGACTTGAACACCATCTTTCTGATAGATAATTGGAGCCTCGTCTTTGTCGCAAATCATGAATATTCTTTTGACTTTTTTATCAGAGTTTATATTTAAAAGCGAATTAATCCACTCTAATTTTGGTTTTGCGAACTCTTGATTTAAATTATCATAACCAGAGGACTGTTTTATAGCATGGAGGCTATCTAACTTCGATACATCAAGTCCTTTTTTCTTTGCTAAGGCATAAAAAATAGTCCAATCATTATAATCATCCATTAATACAATGTTTTCTAGTTTACGACACACTTCGAATTGTACATCTGATATTCTTGTCAAGACTGATAAACGTTCTATTATAGTTTTTATTTTATCGTCTTCTTTTATTTTTCCTTTATCAACAATCTTTAAGTTTTTAAAATCATTATCAGTAGCTGTAATTGAGTCTAATAGATGGGTGGTTGTTATCGCATAACCATTGATACTATGTAGTCGATGCCATAAGAGCTCAATATTCTTGTAATGTAAATGGGAATCTATCTCATCTAATAAGAATAAAGTATTAGGACTATCAAAAATATCAAGTAGAGAGTATAAAAAGAGTACTTGATATTCCCCATCACTAATATCATTCAGTTCGATATTGTTTTTAAACTCTAGTTGTAATGATGGTTTTATTATAAAGTAATCATTATCTGCTGCTTGAGTGAAAAATGTTATGATAGGATCAAAAAATGAATCTTCTGCTTCTTCAAATGATGGGTTAAAAAAATTTGAATGAGTTAGCAAAATCTCTTGAGCTTCAAGTGGAGTTTCGAAATCATAATCGGTATTAACAATATTATTAATGAAACTTTCTAAAGTCCTATGATAAGCTGAATACCTTAAGGTATTTTCAATACCTTGCTCTTCTTGTGCTAATGCCATTTTTACTCGATTAACGTAAGCCGAATTTACTCGGACTGTCAATGTAAGCTTGCTTGATATATCATCACTTTTATCATCTGATACATCAATATAGAATTTCTCACATAAAAAATTTCTAACAAGGCCATTTGATTTACAAATTGTGGATATGAATATTAGTAACTTTGACCATGATTTATCGTAATAACAGCAATCTAAATTAAGTCCACGATTCGCTTGTCTTTCATGAGAAAGATAATCAGAGAAATATGTTGAGTATTTTTCATTTTGTCCAGAGGAAAAACAAACAACTTTTGTTTCTGGTAGATATTTTTTCGTTAAACAATTAATAAATACAGATTGCAAAACTGAGGATTTACCAGCACCATTTTCGCCAATTAAGGCAGTTACTTTTTCAAAAAAGACATTTTGCTCTTTGTCATACAAGGTATTTTTGGGTAAGATGATTTGCACTTTATAGTTCCACTTTTTTAATTCTATGCACCAGTAATTTTTAAAATTCTACTACCCTAGACTGGCCCACTATAGTCTCGACCAAATCATTTTCAACTCTATGGCGGTAGCAGTATGCTCTGCCCTATAAGACCATATAATAATTGTTTCTTCTGTACAAACAAATCATTGCGCTCTTACTCGCTTAGTGCACAATGTTCAACCACGTACTATGTCAATATCAACAAAACCAATAGTTTCATTTTAGTTACGGGATGGGGAATGGACAGCAATACTCAAGGATTCACTTCATACTGGCGTAATACCTTAGCTGATGCCGAGTCCGGAAAAGGGGCATTTGAGCGTAAAGATGAAGATTCATTCACACAATGGATCAACGTTGAACAAGGAAGGTTGGGTGAAGAGATCGTGCAATCGTTCTTTGAGGGCGAAGACGAACAGGTTAAAACCGTCGAAGTACTGTTACGGCCACAGGTATGGCTCCGTCAGCTGAAGCATGGCAAAGAGCGGACCGCGGGGGCTCCTGGAATCGTTACACCTTTGGTTACCTCTGCTCTCCTGAATCGCAAAGGTTTTTTGTTCCCCACATCCTCTTCCTCCATCCCCCGTGATCTGCTTGAGCCGCTTCCGAAAGGGACCTTTTCAATTGGTGAAATGTCTGAGTATGACAAATATAAAACCACCCATGATTCCATTACTATTACCCCCGGTGAAGATGATGGATTGCGTGAGGAGAATGATGAACAACGAGCGATACGGTATGCACGTTATCAACAGTTGTGGCAAAAGTACCTTAAAGATTCAGGTGAACTTTTAAAACATGTTGCCGGTAAATGGCTCGTATCTCCCGAGGAATATGAACAAGCTGGATATGGCTACATTATTAAAGCCAGCAAGTCTGGAGGTGCCAGCATTCATATCCTGCCTATGTACGATCATCTTCTGTCGTGCAAAAAAGAGGTCCCATTACTGACCCGTTTTGCTTCAAACGAGAGGTCTCCTGTTGAACCGCTCCTTGCCAGCAATGCCATGTTCAGTGACCGCCTGGGTCATTCCGGTGATAAATTTCCGCTGGCTGTGGCGCAGCGCGATGCACTTAGCCATTATCTCACTCAACAATCGGGCGATATTCTTGCTGTGAATGGTCCTCCCGGAACCGGGAAAACGACGTTGGTTCTTTCCATTATTGCTACTGAATGGGCGAGAGCAGCGGTAAGTAAAACTGAACCGCCAGTGGTGATTGCGACATCAACCAACAATCAGGCCGTTACCAACATTATCGAGGCTTTCGGTAAAGATTTTTCTATTGGCACCGGGCCTATGGCTGGACGATGGCTGCCTGATGTAAAAAGCTTTGGTGCTTACTTCCCTTCTTCAGGTCGAAAGGCTGAGGCAGCAAAAAAATACCAGACTGAAGATTTTTTTAATTGTGTCGAATCCCTTGAATATATAGAAACTGCTCAGTATTTCTTCCTTGAAAAGGCAAGAAACGCTTTTCCGGCTAAGGAGTGTCATTCACCTGAACAGGTTGTGGATCTCTTGCATCAGCGTTTAGTGGAACTCTCTGCAGATCTTGAGCAAATTGAACCTGCATGGGACATCCTACACGCAATCCGCCTGGAGCGGATGGCCATCAGCGATGATCTCGAACAGTATATTCAGGATAAGAAAACGTTACTGCTTAATTGTACAAATGAAGTCTCATTATTAACGCAGGGAAAAAACCAGTGGGAACAATATCGGGCGAGTGAGTCGATTATGTTCGCTCTCTTCTCCTGGTTACCAGCCGTTCGCACTAAGCGTCATTATCAAATGAAGCTGTTTCTGGAGGCAACGTTTGGCGAAAGAATGACAGCATTCCAGGGTGTTCTGCCTGATGGAGTTGAAGCCTTTATCGATGGCTTGATTGCACAAGCGCTTAAAGAACAGGACGAATATCAACACCAAATTGATCTTGCTGAGGACATTTCGAGACTTGAAAGGGAAGCGGCAATACGCTGGCGTGAGATTACTTACTCACTGGGACATACGGGTGAAACAGAGTTGAACCTGCGTGAGGCCGATGAGCTGGCCGATACACAGCTCCGTTTCCCTGCATTTTTGCTGGCGACGCATTACTGGGAAGGCAGGTGGCTGATGGATATGGCTGCTATTGATAATCTTCAAAAAGAAAAAGGCCGGACTGGCGCGAAAAGCACAAAGGCGCGTTGGCAGCGCAGAATGAAGCTGACTCCCTGTGTAGTCATGACCTGTTTCATGTTGCCTTGCCATATGAAAACCAGTGAGTTTGTCGGCGGTAATAAGAGATTCGATGATAACTATTTATATAACTTTGCCGATTTACTGATCGTCGATGAAGCGGGGCAGGTACTCCCTGAAGTTGCCGCAGCATCTTTCGCACTGGCTAAGAAGGCATTAGTGATTGGTGATACAGAACAGATTGCCCCAATCTGGAACAGCCTGCCTGGTATTGATATCGGCAATATGGTTGAGGAGAATATTCTTCCGGGAGGTACGCAGGAAGAACTTACAGAAGCTTATGCTCTGGTGTGTGACTCGGGAAAAAGTGCTGCATCTGGCAGCGTTATGAAGGTTGCACAGTTTAACTCTTGTTACCAGTACGATCCGGACCTGGCCAGGGGGATGTACTTGTACGAACACCGTCGTTGCTTCGATAACATCATTGGCTACTGTAACACCCTCTGCTACCACGGTAAGTTGCAGCCCAAACGGGGGGAGGAAAAAGGGACAATATTTCCTGCAATGGGTTATCTGCATATAGATGGTAAAGGCATGCAGGCCAGCGGTGGAAGCCGTTATAACTCTTTTGAAGCTGAGACGATAGCTGCGTGGCTTGTGGCCAATAAAGAAGCGATTGAGCGTCATTACGGTAAGTCTTTACACCAATTAGTCGGAGTTGTGACGCCATTTTCGGCACAAGTTCGTACGATCAAATCGTCACTACGTAAGCTGGATATCAATTGTAGTGGTGATGAAAATTCCCTGACAGTGGGCACTGTTCATTCATTGCAGGGGGCGGAGAGAGCGATTGTAATTTTCTCTCCAGTCTATTCGAAGCATGAAGATGGTGGGTTTATCGACAGTGACAGTAGCATGCTGAACGTAGCGGTTTCACGTGCTAAAGATAGCTTCCTGGTCTTTGGCGATATGGATCTTTTTGAGATCCAACCCGGCTCCTCTCCCCGGGGACTGCTGGCAAAGTATCTGTTTGCTTCCGTTGATAGTGCATTACAGTTTGAGTTTCAGAAGCGGCAGGATTTAATTACCTCGCAAACGCAGATTTCAACACTGCACGGGGTGGAGCAACATGATGCTTTCCTGAACCAGACGTTTGATGCCATTAATCAAAGTATTACGATCGTTTCCCCATGGCTTACCTGGCAAAAGCTGGAACAGACAGGCTTTTTGGCGTCAATGTCCCGAGCGCAAGCACGTGGTATAGATATCACGGTAATAACGGATAAAACGTATAACACAGAGCATGCAGATTTTGAAAAGCGTAAAGAGAAACATCAGCGCCTGAATGAAGCAGTGGAAAGGCTGAATGACATGGGTATCACGACGAAGCTGGTCAACCGTGTTCACAGTAAGATTGTGATTGGTGATGAGGGGCTGCTCTGCGTGGGTTCCTTTAACTGGTTCAGTGCTACGCGCGATGAGAAGTATCAACGATACGATACATCGATGGTATACCGTGGCGAAAGTTTAAAAAGTGAAATTAAAACGATATCTTCCAGCCTGAAACAACGACAGTTGTAATACTCAGGAATCGTTTCCCGGTTTAACCTCAGAGACACCAGGTAGCATCGCTATTTAGATGTTATCTGGTGGTTATCCGGCTATAATTCTTAACTACAACTTTATAATTTTATTGTAATTAAGACGATGACCTGCCTCCGCTGATTAACAGACCCCGATGATAGCAATGTCTTCGTAAATCATATGTGGACATCCCTCCCTAAGAACGTTTTTTTGACCAACAAATCATCAACATTTTCTGCGAAGCTTCAACTGGGATATTAGCCCTGGAGCTCTGTCGAAAGTAATGATGACAACCCCGAGGAGGCAAGACATATTCTTTAAATCAGATGCAATTATTGCGAGATGATGTCATTTCAGCTGATGCCCTGAACGAGAGAACGACTGCATAACTTATACGATCAGGGCCACAGCCCCATTAATCATAAAGCCAATATCCCGCTTTTGCGGAAGCCACCAGCATCTCAATGGTGAGCGGCTGTGGTTCAACATAATGAAATCTATTTTCTTTTTTTCTCAAAAAATTCAGAGGGATGAAGGTTTCTTCGTTTGGCCAGTATTTTATAAATGAGAAATTCCGGCGTTCAACCTTAAATTTCTCAAAGTATTCTACCAGGATGTCCTCAGCGTCTTCCCATGCCCAGGGGTATTTACCCGTTGACAGGCTGGTCTCCGGGGTGAGTTTTGGTTTTCGGAAAAAGGGGAATACAGGGCTATTCCAGTTTTCCTCATACCAGGAAATAACCTCATCAGATGTATTTTGGTCGGGCTTCTCTATCGTATCCATGCGCCATATCCTTTTAGCGTGCAGGGTTAAAAGGATACCTGCATGGGAGGGGCTCAGCAATAAAAGTGGTGGCTGAAAAATGCTACCGGACCAAACATCAGGTAACCCTTCAGCTGCTCAGGTCCTCTTAAAAGCGTTCCCGCAAACCACTCGCATTATCCTGATACCGGAAGCATTGGCTGGCTGTCATTAGCAGCAGATAGACATGATTAAAAGTATGCCGCTATTTTGTTGGCGGAGATCATTTTTCATCAGTAAAAAAAGAGTAGTCTGGCACCAGGTGCTATAGTTAAGGTAACAGGATGTCAGCCCGATGCGCGTATTCAAAACTAAATGGTTCAGTAAGGCAGCTAAATCGCACACAATTCAGGATAGTGAGTTATGCCAGGCTATCGAAGCGGTGATGCAAGGTAAGGCTGACGACCTCGGCGGTGGTGTTTACAAGAAACGGCTGAACCAGAATCGCGATCGCGCCATTATTCTGGCAAAAGGCGGGGAGCACTGGTTTTACACGTTCCTTTACGCCAAACAGGATAGGGCAAACATTGATAATCGTGAACTGGCCGGATTCCGTGAATTAGCAAAGCACTACGCTGCCCTTGCTGATAAGAAGATTACGGCACTGATAAAGAGTGAAGAACTGGTGGAGATTTGCCATGACTGCAAAAAGTAAATTCAGGAGTCCTGCATTTGAGGCTATCCATAGCGCGGCTTCCGGTTTATTCAGCGTCGATGCTATCCCGCAGGAAACGATGCGCAACTTTGATAAAGCGTGCCTTAATAACGTGGATGAGCTTCAACCCATTGAGATTAAGGCGTTGCGCGAGAAGCTCAACGTGAGCCAGCCCGTTTTTGCCAGCTACCTGAACACTAGTGTGTCAACGGTGCAGAAATGGGAAAGTGGTGCAAAGCGTCCTGGTGGAGTAGCGCTGAAGCTGCTGACCGTGGTGCAGAAGCATGGATTGAAGGTACTGGTTTAGTTATCCCGGATTATCTTTGCAGAGTCGGGACATGGTTTATCAGGTTTCAGCTGAGGGAATTGACCTTAAGACCATAGCCTGCCAGTGGGTCATTAGTCACCTGACATGGAGCGATGATTAATGCCAACGAGTTCTAACAGTATTATTTTCCCCTCTGAGCAGCCCCTGCAGCCCGGACGTTTAAAACTGTCAGCTCCTGGCACCGGTTCAGGCTTTAGGTGTTGCAGGGAAATATGCTTCCGCCCGGTGTCTGTAACTGCGGGTAACAGCAATTATACGTTACGGTACTCAGAAGAGAGTAATGGCCCAATCAGGTTCCCGATATGGCGGGGCTCTCGCTAATTGTATAACTATGTACTGCCCGGTGCAGCTTCCTGCAGGAATCTGAAAATCACGTACAAGTGACACTGCAGGATTTACACTACCGTATGTCGCGGCATATTATTCACTGTGAAAACCCTGCCGGACGATAACACAAGGAGTGTGTCACGATGGTTGCACTACAGTTTCCCTTCACCTTGTTCAGAACCCAAAAATGGATGGACGACTACGGCGCCAGAGATATGCGCTGTGGAGATTTAACTGAAGAACGGTTAAAAACGGATTATCATCGGCCTGATATTTCTAAACTCAGATTTAACCAGTTACGTTTTTTTCGTATTTGGTTTGTATTACAGAGATATAACCGGTTTGGTTTTAAACCTTTTATGACCAATATGGAAGCTACCATAGAAGTTACCGGAGACCGACAGTGAAAATAAAGAATAAGAAAGCGATGGCTTTGCTCTTGCTGGCTGGTTGTGTGGCGGCGGGCTACTGGTGTTGGTTGTGTCTGCGTCCGGTTGAGATTGTCGCTGTTCATGAAGAGGATAATCATGCCTCTGTTTTAGTTAAAAATTTCCCATTCACGGATAAAGGAAAAATAAACTGGTGGCTGAAAAATAAAAATTTCATGAAAGAAAAATATAATATTCCTAAACCCTCATTGTCAGGAAGTTTCACTATTATCTTCTGGCTTTTTGGATATGGATATAAGGAAGCAGGAAAATATGACAGGCGTTGTTTTGATGATATGAAAACGAAAGTAAATTGCATCGATAAGAATGCTGTGTTCGCTATCAGACAGTATCAAGATGATGACATTATCTTTGCTACTTACGAGGGAAGATATTTGTTAACTAAGGGCCAAAATATTATTAAAGATTCATTCGATTAGTTATTTTACACGTAGCGAAAGCATCAAAAGCATCCACCCTATACGGCTTACATCAGCCTGTCGTAAGTATTTTAGCCTCGAAAGTCAGGGTGCGGCCAGAGGGTTTTAATGCAGTGACCACTAGTGTCGCACTTGCGATAGCCCGCTCCTGTGTCAGTGGGGATATGCCTGGTTATAATAATCCATTTGTTTGGTAAGGATTATTGCATATATAAAATTAAATCTTTCTGTAAATATTAAAACTCTCTATCTTTTTTGACTATTTTTCATTGTAAGTCATAGATCTATCAAATTCTTATAATTTGTTTATCGATATTTAATATGGGGGTGT
Organism: Tatumella terrea; assembly: GCF_039523755.1. Taxonomy (NCBI): domain Bacteria; kingdom Pseudomonadati; phylum Pseudomonadota; class Gammaproteobacteria; order Enterobacterales; family Erwiniaceae; genus Tatumella; species Tatumella terrea. Next base: position 198,859 of record NZ_BAAAFX010000010.1, read on the forward strand.
TATATTTATGGCGACATTTGATAACATGTCTTCAGTTCGGTTAATCACAGGGAAGGTGAAAGATGGATACTATTAAAGAAATGGATGGGACATACTTTTACAGCGGGATGTTCAATCTTACTGCTGGTGAGCTTTTCTTCTTCGTGTTTCTGGATGAAGCTCAGAAACAGCTTGGTGTTGAGGATATATTATCATTAGCACTAATAATTTTAGGTCAGCCAATAAAAATCACACGATCTAAACCGGTCGGCGCAACAAAAGGCACATCTGTATTAAGCTCAACACTTCGTCGTTGGTTAAAGTTCAAGGTTAATCGTTGGCCAACCCTCACAACGAAGAGTATTCAAAGGCTGAAATTTAGCTACGTTAATAACCTGGGAGCGTTTGCAGGTCGCTGGATACCCGTCCTTGGAATACTTTTTGTAATGAGTGATGTAACTCAAATAACCTGGAAAGCAGCTTGCAGGTATAACCTTATCGCGAAGAAAGGTGACAGGTTATGGTAAAAAATACGATTGAAAATGCTGTTTTTGAGTGGTATGACAATACTTATAATTGTAAGCCGATTTTTTCTAAAGTGAAGCCAGAGTTAACCCTGGAAACGAGTCTTTCAACAGGAAAGTATCCCTGGGCAAGAGAGACGGGTGATGAAATCATGAATGACTATTTTAAACGATTTAATGTAGATGATAGTAAATTTGATTTTATAGCGTACTGGCCTTATGAAAAAGGTTTTCTGCCTAATTTTCTGCGTCCTCGTTCCCAAAAAGTTCCGGATGTTGAACCAAAGCCTTTAACACTCCGAATGCTGGTCGAATCAGCAAAAGCTGGGCGTTGGCTTTTTTATTAATTGGATTAAGGTGCCGGTAATGCCCGACTGCCTGGTGCTCACCGCGCAGGAGTCGTTCCAGGCCGAGACGGAGATCATGCAGATCCTGAGGAAGATCTGTTAGTTCTTCCCCCGCAGGAAAAAGCAGGTCACGGAGCTGATCGTAATGATATAACTAAATGAAATATAATAATAAAACCCCGTACGTATCAGAAAACCATCCTGAAGTGGCTGAGTCGGCTATATTCCCTGAAAGGGAGGGTAAATTATTTTTGGGGACTGGTTTACTTATTGTCCAGACACCTGTTGGAACCCATTTATATTGCTTAGAGAGCGGATTCAGTTTCTTATCTATCGGTACTTTAATAATATTACCCGCAGCATACCCAACGGAAGCTCCGGTCTTACTTAAAAAAGCCTCTACGAATGGATCATCACCTTTTAGCTCTGCCTGGTAATAACCACCTGCCGCATTCCATGTCACCGTTGGGTTATATCCTTTACTCACCGTTATAGCACCAATAGTTCCCGCACCAATCACATCCGACAGTTTCACTTCACCTGTTGTGCCGTATTGAATACCTGCCTCCAATCCAGCACCAACTCCAACCGCAATAAGCTGCTCTTTGGTATTATTCACCGCATTGGTTATGATTGCCTTACCACCCATTATCGCGACAGGCCAGGAAGTCGGATCCATAACCACATCCATAATCCGATCTCCGGTCGTGATATTGTCTTGCAGAAATTGAAGGTCCGTCCCATTCAGATAATTCACCAGGGCTGCTGCTGTCGGATCTTTAAGTTTTTCATCCAGCCGGATTTGTGACGGGTCCGCATCATTCGCTACATTGGTCGCGCCCTGAATCAGTTCCTGCCAGGTTATGCAGGCAACACCGCCGCCGGTGCAGGCTTCCTGTAGCTCTTTACTGTTTTTGTGGCTGATTTCGATATATTTCTCAGCAACTTTAACGCAATCGCCCCCAGATGCCTTACAGTCCTGCATTTCTTTATCAAGCTGACGCGCCTCTGTTGAGCTAAGATAATTATTCTCCACCGCATTTCTACCCGTTTTAGCTGCCGTCACTGCTCCGCCAGTATCGCTCTCGCCAGGCCCCCCTAAAGTCCTGCGGCTAGTTCGCTGACTAGTTGTTCAGTTGCGCCGTCTTATGCGACTGGCTGGGGAATGACTGGTAGGAAAAGTCCCCCGATTCTTTGTGGCCGAAATATAGTTCATTAAGTAGATTTTTTATTGACTTGCCGTTCCTTTAACTTACCTTTGGTCCAGATACCAATACCAAGTATTGTGCCTCCGACATAGCCCTTTTTCAAAGAATCAAAAAGAACTACTTCCCAGTCGATATTAAATATACCTAATTTAAAATAGACTATAAAGGATGCTATTAAATATCCGATTACTACAGCAAAAAAAAGAATGCATATACAATAAAAAACCAATATCAATAAATCTTTAAGATTAATTTTTTCCATTTTTTTTACCTGTTTTTTTCAGAGCGTCTTGCACATTTTTTCCTGTAATCTCGCTTACAGTTCCACCTGTAACTGCTCCAATTATTTCCGCACTACCCTCTTTAATTACAGGCTTCAACTGCTCTGTAGCAACCTTTCCTACAGTTCCGCCAAATATTGAACCAGCCCCGGAAGCAATAGCAGAACCTGTAGGATCTTCCCCCTTAATTCCACTCCCTATCGCAGCACCGCCCATATTGATTGCAGCAGATGTTCCTATACCTTTTCCGGTCGTTGCCGCTGAGGTTATCCCGGCCATAATCACATCGACATAACTGAAAGGATCATTTCCGGTAAGCTGAACACCGGCATTCACCCCCGCACCTATGGCCGCGTTAAGCGCCATTCCCTCTTTTATCGTGGTGCCCAGCACGCTACTCCCAAACATCAGCGGCGCATCTCCGATACTGGCATTGGATTTATGATATCCCCAGGTGTTCATAATGGTCTGAGCTTTAGACATCGCCTCAGAGTCGGGATTACGTTTCACATAATCCTGACCGGATAACAGACCTTTAACCAGCTCCTGTGATACCGCAGGGCCATATTCCTTCTCCATCTCAGCAGCATACACTCGCAGATAACCCGCCAGTTCAGCCTGCTCAGCACTACTCATTTGTGAAGGGTCGCGGGTAAATTTATCCACCAGGGCATCACTGCGCTTGTCGGCGTTTTCCAGCTTAATCAGCTCATTAGCGGTCGCTAATGTCTTATCACCGTTCTTAATTTTCTCAACAGCCTTGTCGAGTTTGTCTGAAGATGTTGTACCGAGGAAGTTATTCTCAACCGCATTTTTACCCGTTTGTGCACCGGAAACCGCGTCAGAGGTGCTGTTGCCGGTCAGGCCGCCGGCGAGGCCTGCGGCCAGTGTGCCGAGTGCGGATATTGTCTGTTTCTCTGTTTCCGTGAGTTCACTGGTCGTTTTACCCGGATATAACTGAGCCATTACCTGTTTTGCCATCAGCTCTCCGCTGACCGCGCCTGCGGCACCGGCCAGTGCATTGTTACCGGCCGCATAGGAGGTGACGGCTCCGACAACCGCATGGGCTATCGCTTGTGCCTGCGGGTTGCCGTCGGTCAGTTTATGGATCTGTTCTGCCAGATACGGTGATGCCGCGCCACTGACCGCCTGTCCGATATTACCTCCGGCCAGTCCCTGGACCGCGGCGGTGGCTGCCTGAATTCCCTGCTGCAGGGCGCTGCCGGTGCCGTAGGATGACATCGCGGTGTTAAACGCCTGATCGGCTATCTGTTTTTCGGTAGGAGAGAGATTGCCCTGACCGGCCAGTTGTTCTCTGGCGGCCTGAAGGGCTACCGGGTCTTTTTTCGCTTTCTCCCCGGCTATCTGACCCTGCGTCCGCGCAATGTCCGCCGCCTGATTGCCAATCTCGCCAATCAGTTGTGCTTCTTTCAGCCGGTTCTGCTCTTTCTCTTTATCAAAGATGGGGGAGAGCGTCTGGCTGGCATGTGCGACATCGCGGCTTAGTTCCTCCGTATCCTGCGTCTGATGCTCTTTATTCCGCAGGGTGAGGGTACCTTCTGATACCGCCGACCGGGTAGTGGAACTGTCGTTGCCACGGCTGTTAACGCCTGTCAGCAGGCCGTTTGCCAGGTTGCCTGCGAACTGGCCGCCCACGCTACCGCCCGTACTTACCCCCACGCTCTGGTGCTCAACGCTATAGTCGGCACTGTTTTTGATATCAGTGAAGCCTAACGTGCCGGTGTCGAGACTGTTACGGCTGGCATCGGCCGTCGAGCCGATCACCGCGCCGTTAAGTTGCGTATGGTCACCGACGGTGACAGCAAAGCCCCCCTTACCGGCGAAGATCCCCGTCTGTTCCTGCACGCTTTGGTAAGTACTGTGCATGTTATCGCGGCTCAGGTTGACCGAAATAGCCGGGCCGTTGGTGCTTACGCTGCCGCCCGCACTGGCATTCTGCTGTTTCGAATCGTAGTTATCGGTATCCTGCTCGCTGGTCAGGGTCAGGTGACGCCCTGCGTCCAGCGTCACTTTTTCACCGCCGATCTGCGCACCGGTAAGGGTCGTGTCACGGCCGCTGCGCAGGGTCAGCTGATTTCCGGCATTGATAACGGTTTCATTATGGCGGGTGCCGTTGCCGCTTTCGCTGCCTTTGCCTTTATTGACGCTGGCATTAAGCGATAATCCGATACCGCCCTGACCGGCATCGATCCCCACGCCCACAGACGTGCCGTGGCTCTCATTTTTGCCTTCGAGCGTCTGGCTTTCCAGCGCAGAGAAAAGGTTAACGTCCCGCGCCGCCCCCAGGTTCATATCTTTCCCGGCCTGCAACCGGCTGCCCTGAACGTTAATATCGGTGCCGGTCGCGTTTATTGTCAGGTTGTTCCCTGCGGTCAGCGTACTGCCCTGGCTCCGGTTCTGCGTGCTGGTCTGTGTGGATGTTGATGACTGACGGCCATACGACAGGTTAACGCCTGCCATGCTGCCGGGACGGCTGCCCGTCGCATCAGCCAGCGAAACGGCCTGCGCCGCCTGTACGCCGCTCAGAGCCGCCTTCATTCCCTGCAGGACGGCCAGCCTGCCACTACTCTCTGTGCCGGTCTCGCTGGCGGCAGACACTGCAGTGTTTATCGCACTGCCGACCGTCCCGGAAAGTGCCAGCGTCAGGCCACTCTGTTTCTGTTCTGTGGTGTGCGTTTGCGAGCTCTGGTGATCTGCCGCCAGCAGGCTGACGTGTTTACCGGTCAGACTCACATCGCTGGCTGCCAGCACGTCCGAACCTTGCGTGGTCAGCCCGTTCCCTGCCGTCAGAGTAACGCTGCCCCGGGTACTGCCGACGGTACTGCCCGTGCTGCTCAGGGTGTTGCCGTCATCGGTGGTTTTCAGGCTGCGGGTGCCGAGGCTTACGCCGATGCCGCCCGTGCCGGAAAGGCCAGATTTTTTCTCGCTGTAGAAATGCGATTCCTGGTGCTCTGTGGCTGCCGCCAGAATATTCAGATCATTCCCTGCAGTCAGACTGACGTCCTGCGTACCCGCCACACTGCTGCCGGTGACCGTCAGGTCATGCCCGGCGCTCAGGCTGATACGCTCACCCTCCAGCTGGCTGCCCCCGACGGTCTGGTTGCTGAAACTGTCCCGCACTTCGGTGGTGGTTTTGGACATCAGGCCGCGGTTACCGGTGGCTTTAAAGTGCTGATCAAACGTTTCGGTATCGGTGCCGTGGCGGAGGCTGATGTCATCACCGGCCGTCAGGCTGAGCTGTTGCCCGGCGGATAATTTCCCGGCGGTCACATCGATATTCCTGCCGGCATCCATGCGGATATCCCCGCCACCGGCTACCTCACTGCCTGTCTGCTGACTGGCGGACTGGTGCAGCCAGTTTTCCCCCCACTGAAGGTTATCTGTGCTGCCGGTGGTCACCGTGTTCAGACTAATGTCCCGACCGGCGATAATCGACGTACTACCGCCATCCCCCTGGTGACTCACCTGCGCGGCGGTCAGGCTGACATCTCGACCGGCTTGTAATACCATCGCCCCCTCCGGATGCTGAACACTGAAACCGGCCACCCGGTCAATCGTGGTCCGGACAAAATCACCCCCGGCACTTTCTGCGCTGCGCGTGGTGGTAAGGGCGTTAATGTCCCGCCCGGCAAGCAGAGAGAGGGTCTGGTTGCCCGAGAACAGGCCGCCCGTATTGCTGATATCGGTACGGGCCTGCACCGCGACAGCATTCCCCTGAATCAGCCCGCCCTGTTGGATGATATTCTCCGCCAGCATTCGGGTATTTTGCTGAGCGGTGATCTGTCCGCTGTTGTTCAGGTCACCGCTCAGCGTCAGGCTGACGTTTTTACCGGCCAGCAGTGCGCCACTGCCGTCCAGGTCACCCGCCTGCAGCCGTGCATACACCTGCGGCACCAGCACCTGCTGCGTACTGCCATCGGCAAGCTGAACGGTTTGCGTCACCAGCCAGACCATATTGCCGGTTATCAGCTTCATCTGCTCTGCGGACAGGGCAACGCCGGGGGTCAGATGATACTTCTGACCGAAGGTGATACCTTCGTTCATCAGCGCTTTGTATTGCTCTTCATCATTTTTCGCCCCCTGAAGATAGCGCTGTCCCGTCAGGGCAAGGATCTGCTCACGGATAAGCCGCTGTTCATAATAACCATCGCCCAGGCGTTTCAGCACATTGTCAGGATTGCGGGTGAAGGCATCCATCATGTAATCGGAACCCAGCCATTTTTTCTTGTCGGTAAAGCGCGGATCGGTTTCCACCAGAAACGGGCTGTTATTTTCAGGATGGGTGCGGAACAGGCTGTTATCCGGCAGGCGGGTGTCGGGACCGACCCCGCGGATCACGCTGCCCGGTGATTCTGTCGTCACCTCGAACGTTTTACCGGCGGGCAGGGGCACTGCACCCGGTACCCCGGGATTGACACTGTCTGCCCCGGGCAGGGGAGTCAGCCCATCTGCCTGCCGGAGTTCGCCGCTGATCTCGCTGCCCTGATGGTCAGTCACATTCAGGCCGCTGCCTTGCCCGTAGGTAAATTCCTCTACCGTACCGGGTTTCAGGGTAATGGCCTGAATAATCGCCGGGGGCCGATAATCCGAGACATCCACCCTGGAGGAGTCAGTGCTGTCTTTGTTCTGATGGCGGTAGTAAAAAATGGCTTTACCGGCATCGGTTATCTCCCGGTGGCCTTCGGCGTCCACGTTATTGAGGGTACTTCCCTGCAGCGCCAGCGCGCCACCGGCGACAATCCGGCTCTTGTCATTGAGTACCTGCCCGGCATTGATGCTGAGGTTCCCCCCGGAGAGGATGTTCGCCGGGTCGCTCTCTTTGATCCGGTCTTCCGTAATGGTGCGGGTGTAAGCGAAATGGGTAAAGCGGTCCCCGTCGGTGGTGTTACAGATAACCCCTTCAATACAAAGCGTATTGACCTCATCCTGATAAATATAGATGGTGTAATCTTTATCGTTATAGCGAACGCCATTGTGCAGGCGTGAGACCTCGTACTCGGAAATCGCCTCCTGAGAAACCAGTACTTTTTCCAGCGTCAGGTGGTCGTTGATATTGTTGATGCCGGCAATGTTCAGGGTCATATCCCCGGCAGATTCGATCGTCGCACTGTGGTTATTCAGCACCGCAGCCTGGCCTGTCGCCTGTCCGTCGGCATTGAGGGCACCGCCGATGGCCATCTCCCCGCCGCTGTAGATCAGGGAATGATCGCGGTTATTAATGGTGGTGGCTCCGATATCCAGCCGTTGCCGCGCCGCGAGAGTGGCTGCCTGTCCCTCCTGCCCAAGGTTGTTGAGCGTACCGGCACCGATGGCCAGCACATCCCCGTAGAGTCGACCGCTGCCGGTATTACTGACGGTCTGTCCGTTGATCCGGGTGTAAACCCCGTCAATCAGGCCATAGTTCGTCAGGCTCTGCTTTGCATTCAGTTGCGTGGTCCCGGCGTTGATTTCCGCCGCTGCATCATTGACGATATCGTTCGCCGTCAGCGTCAGGGCATTACCCGCCTGCATCAGTGACGCATTCGTCAGGTTCCCCCCGGTGGTCAGGTTAAGGTCACCACTTGCCTCAACGGTACCGGTATTCATAAAGGTCTGCGTCAGGTTAAGTGTCAGGTCACCCAGCGAGAGCAGGTGACCGTCGCCGCTCAGGGTATCGGCGGTCATCGTCAGCTGCTTGCCCGCCTCAGCCTCACCGTCGCGGTTGATGATTTGCCGGGCCTGCGCGCTGAGGCTCTGTTGTGCACTCAGCAGACCGGCATGGTTATTCAGCACGTTGCTAAGCGTCAGCTCCATCGCATCGCGGGTCAGGATCTGCCCGTTGCTGTTATCCAGGTCGCCGGCCTTAAGGGTCAGTGTCTCCGCGCGGATCCCCAGCCCGTCCTCCCGGGTATTCTGATTAAGCACCTGCACGGCATTAAGGGTGACATTAACTACTCCCTGTATCAGCCCCGCACTATTATCCAGCACCGATTGCGCCACACTGAGCACCATATTCCCCAGTGAGCGGATGTGCCCCTGACGGTTATCGAGTGACGGAGGCATCAACTCCGGTGACGTCTGACCGGCAGGCAGGCCCGTCGGTGGGTTACCGGCTACGCCGGTGATAACGGTCATCGCTTCACCGGAGGCCAGTAATCCCTGCTGATTATCCACGGTCGCGGTAGTCAGCGTCATGTCACGGCTGCTAATGATGGTGCCTTGCGTATTTTCCAGCGCACCGGTATTCAGGGTCAGGTTCCCCTGGCTGATGATACCGCCAGTGTCACCGCTGCGTTGATTACTCAGTAATGCCCCGTGGGTATCAATCAGCAGATCCTTGGCACTGCGGATCAGGCCGCCGTCATTGTTTTGTATGCTCCGGCCGGAGAGCGAAAGGTGGCCCTGTGCTGAGAGCTGGCCATCGTTATTATTGAACAAAGAGGTTTGCAGGGAGGCCTCACCGCGACTCAGGATGTTACCGTTCCGGTTGTCCATCTCACCACTATGAATAGCCAGTTCCCCGGTCGCAATCATCTGCCCGGCCGAGTGATTATCGACAGGCTGGTCACGGGTCGTCAGATCCAGATTTCCACCGGATTGCAGCAGGCCGCCCTGATTGTTCAGGGCACCGCTGTTCAGAGACAACGCCTGTTGGATCAGCCATTTTCCGGCCTGATTGTTAACAGCCCCGCTGGTGGCGGTCAGTGATTTCGCCGCAATAAGGCCGTTATGGTTATCGATATCTCCGGTGATGAGTTTTATGCTGCCGTCACTGATAATACCCCCCTGATCCCCGCTGTCAGCATTGAGCAGGGCGTGGCCCCGGCTGTTAAGCGTTAATGCTGCGCCTGACTGGATCAGGCCGCCGCGGTTATCCACCTCATCACTCAGTGAGGTTAACTCTCTCCCGGCGGCGATAATACCGGCACGGTTATTCAGTTCTCCGCCGGGGAGCAGTTGCAGAGTCGTGTTACCGGTGGCGATCAGTTGTCCCTGCCGGTTATCCAGTGCTGCCGCGGTCAGCGACAGAGCGCCTTTTGAAAACACTTCACCATGCTGGTTATCGAACCGGCCGGTGATCTCCAGGCGCATCAGCCCGTTACCGCTTTGTATCATCCGGCCTGAATGGTGTGATAGCGCATCGGTACTGAGCGTAATCCCCGCCGCCTGTGTCAGCGCGTTATCCAGGCCGAGTACCGACCCGCTCAGACTCAATGCCCCGTTACTGATGATCTTCCCATGTTCGCCGTCTGTCCGGCCGGTGGTGATCATCAGCTGGCCGTCTCCGGCATGTAAAATCGTCCCCTGCTGATTGTTCAGCGTCCCGCTGGTTAAGGTCAGGTTGCGGCTGTTAGTGGCGAGGTTGCCCTCGCGGTTATCAATGCCTCCGGCATGTATCAGTTGCAGATCCCCGGTTCCCGTTTGCTGCACAGTCCCTTTCCGGTTGGATAGCCGGTTGGCTGTCAGGTGAAGCTGACCGGCGGCGAGCGTACCACCGTCGTTGTTAAGCGTTCCCCGGGTGCTGGCCGTCAGCTGATGGGTGGCGGAAAGACGGGCGTCAGTGGTAAGGATATCCCCCTCACTGGCCTGCAATAACAGGCTGTCGCCATAGGTCTGACTGCCTGCGATATCGAGTGACGTGGCACTGGCGGTCAGTTTGCCGGCAGCCATATTCTGTCCGCTGGCCTGTAATTTGCCGTGGCTGGTCAGCGTTAACTCTCCGGAAGAACCCAGGGTACCGTCACCGGCGATCCCGGCGGCGAGTACGCTTTTCTTCCCGCTGTGGATCCCGGCCGCCACAATGCGGGTATCCGCCCCTGCGGCGATAATACCGGTATTACTGAGGCTGGCCTGACTGGTGATGTCCGTCCGGCCTGCGGCATAGACGGTTCCCTGATTCGTCAGCGTCGCCGATGATGCCAGTTGCACATTCCGGGACGCGTTGATGGAGCCGCTGTTGGTCAGGGTGCCATCGGCATTGACGACAACATCACCGGCTGCCGCACCCAGTGCCCCCGCATTATGCACACCCACGCCCGATTCGGTGCCCAGCAGGCGAATTTTTTGGGCATACATCCCGCCCAGTTGTGAAACATCCACCGCCAGCAGTGGCCGGAGGCTGCCGTCATCGGTTTTTTTATCAATGCGCTGGTGTGCGGTATCGACCTGATTACGCCCGGTCGTCACGTTCAGTGCCTTCGCCCAAATCCCGGCGTTCACCTTTACGGCACGGGAGATCAGGTCGGTGCTGTCCTGACGGCTGCTGTCCAGCCCGTAGCCCTGAATAACAATCTCGCCCCGGTTAACGTCATACCCCGTCAGCTGCCCTTTCTCCATCAGCACCTGACCGGTGGTCAGGGTGGCGCGGTTAGCGTTAATAAAGCCGCACCCGTCACAGGTGATCCCCGCAGGGTTGGCGATAACCACCTGCGCCTTACGCCCGGCGACTTCAATAAACCCGTTGAGCTGACTGGGGTCGCGCGCATTCACTTCGTTGAGGATGATCTTCGCTTCGGCTTTTGCCAGCCACGGATTGCCGTTAACCATGCCGGCTATTTGCGTTTGGGTGCTGGCGTGTGAGTTATTGAGCACCACGCCTTTATTGTCCACATCGAACTGACGATAAACGTTGCGTGAGACACCGCCTGCACCCGGGGTCTGTATATTGACCTGCGGTGTGCCGTTAGCGGTGTTGATAATGGTCGGCTGCTGACTGCCCGGGGCACGGCCATCCGCGACGATCCCCGCCTGAACGGGCTGGACCGCCCCCTGAGCCAGCAGCAAGGCAAAACACAGGCGGTGCAGTTTTGCTGTTACCTGCCTGAGGACAGGACGGGGGCGGGGGGAAGGCGACGACGTTCCTGCACGGCCTGAACCTGCAATATCCGGCACAACCATCAGCAAACCGCGTGCTTTGTTGAAAACAATACGGTAGAGATTCTTATTCATGACAGCATCCTTGCTATAAAATAACTGTGTGCAGCGTACTGACTATTTTCTTATTCCCTGATACCGCCAGCGCAGGGTGTTGCCAGGGAATAAGAAAATACAACGCAGCATCCCGGCATCCACCGGGATGCCTCAGGTCAGAAGCGGTAGCCTATGCCGATATTGAAACCGTTAATGGCATGGGTTTTATAATCGTCATTGATGCTGGTACCTTCGTAGCCAATATCAATCGCAACGTTGTTAACCGGGTTAATCTGTATGCCAGCCCCATACATAAAGGCGGCTTTAGTCCTCCGGCCATATTCTGTGCCCATATCACGGTAAGAACCGGATTCATAATTCAGCCAGGAAGAGGAGTATTTGGCCCGGTCGACATTGATACCCAGCAGGCCATAAACACTCACCAGCGGGTTAAACCGGTAAGCAGGGCCGGCAGACAGCGAAAAGTAATTAATATCCGCTTTGTTATGAATAATATCTTTGGACCCGCCGGGAGAATATTCAGCCTTGCTGGTCATATAAGTAAATGAGCCGATAACACTCAGCGGTGAATTCCACTCATAGCGGTATTTTATATTCACCCCGTTCATGCCTTTTGCATCCTGTATTTTACTGTGCGCATAACCCAGAGATACGGTCTGCTCATTTGCCAGCACTGGCATACTCAGGCCCAGACAGGCAGCGAGTAAGGAAGCCGTTAATAATACTTTCATCGTTAAGTCCTTTTATTGTGGAGGGTTAGTCCCGGGTGACGGCCTTGTCAGGCTGAAACCCGCGGGTAAGGTATTCCCGTTGACCGTTCGGGAATTCAGGAAGAGGAACCATTAACGGGTTCGCCTCACGCCAGGCGATGGCCTGCTGGTGGCTGACCTGGTCTCCTTTAAAATTGATCACCCGCGGGCCTTTTTCGGCTCCGCGGTGATAAAGCGCGCGTGCGCAACGTTCAGGAAAAAGTGTCCGGCCGAACAGATCGCGCATGGACAGGGTATCGCCAAAAGGGGCTATCCAGTCGCGGATCCACATTCTTTCGCCACTGGCCCAGTCCCGCTCCTGCACCATGATCGCCGGTTGTGACAGATAGCGCCGTTCGGCGATATCGTCCAGCCACATCCAGCTCATAAACACCCGTGGGGTTGTGCCGCGACTGACCAGTACATACTGCTGGCGGTTAATTATCGGCAGCAGCACCGTCGGCAGTGCATGGATCGGCAGATCCCGATGCTGCGGTGAGTGCATCCACAGCCAGACGGCAGCGCCGAAAGCTTCTGCCTCGCTCATTTCCCCGCCGATGATCATTGGTGAATGCACATCATAAGGACCGGTCTTCATCTCTGCCTCTCAGTACTGCCAGTTAAGGTTAAAACCGAGCGATACCGGGCTGGTTTTGAAACCTTCAGGTTTGGAGAACGGCACGGCGGCAAACAGGTCATAACCGGTGTTAAATGCCGAACCGCGGATACCGAGGGTGCCCCCGGCCAGATGGTTACCCACCAGATTTTGCGTGCCATTGCCCCCCGTTTCACCGTAATCAACGCCCAGATAGAGTTCCTGCAGCGGGACCGGCGTCAGCCAGGCGATTTCATTGCGCACGAACCAGCCGCGATCGGCATTCAGCGAACGCTCACCGTCAAAGCCGCGCACTGTCCAGCGGTTGCCGATAGCAAACTGATCCTGTGGCGTCAGCGGGGTGGTGCTGAACTGGCGCTGGTATTGCAGGTTATAACGGAGTTTCTGCTTCGCCAGTGTGAAGGGGAGATCGAGCTGAGACGATATGCGGATAATTTTGCTCAGTGCCGTGGCATCCCCGAAATTTTCTTCCGGGGCAGGCAGGGCACCGAACCAGCGGGTGCCTCGCTGATAACTGATACCTGCATCCAGCGTGGCCTGAGCAATATAATGGCGATGTTGCAGCCCGATACGCCAGGCGGCGGTGTGCCGCCGCTGCACTTCAACTTCCGTATCGTTGATATAGTTTTTCGATTCGCGGGCCAGCACATCGTAAGTCAGGGTGGTTTTCTGACTGCCGTTACGATGCAGAACACGGCTGACCCGGAAATCGATATTGCTGCTTTTTCCACTGTAACGGTAATCACTGTTCAGGCCGGCGACCGTCTGGTGATAGCGATAACGGTTGACGGTGATGCCCGACATCCAGTAACCGGCAGGGACCGAATAGTGGCCGGTGATATTCCCCGAGCCTTTTCCGTGTTGATTGTCCAGGCTGCTGCTGGCGGAAATATAGGCTAAATCGCTGAGCGAAAAAGGGTTATCCAGAAACAGTGTCAGGCCCCCCTGATAACGGCCGGTGCTACGGGTTCCGGAGTCATCCAGCGAAGCGGCAACCCGCCACAGACGCCGTTGCTGCCAGTGCAGGGCAATATCACTCTCACCTGGCTGACCGCCAGGCAGGATTTCCATGCTGGCCTGCACCGAAGGCAACCGCTGTAAATTCTCCAGCCCCTGTTCGATGTCGCGCAGATCCAGAAGAGTACCGTTGCGGACGGGGAACGCGTTATACAGCGTAACGTAGTGGCCACTGTCCGGTGTCAGAGTGAGCTGGCGGATATCCCCCGGGATCACTCTCAGCTTCAGTTCGCCGCCGGTGAGATCCTGCGGCGGGGCCAGCACGCGGGTCGTGATATAGCCGTGATCCACCAGACGGTTTTGCAATGTGCTCATCAGCAGGTTGATGCCTTTTGCGCCCAGACAGTGGCCGATCGCCTGGTGGCTGAGACGTTGCAACGGTAACCAGTGCGGCAGGGTATCAGTGCCCGAAAGAGTGACCCGGGAAAGAGTAAAACACGGGGTTTCCTGCGGAAAAATTATCCGCCCGTGACGGCCGGAAGACGGAGACAGGCGAACATCGGGGATCGTCGGGGTCAGACGTTGCTCTAATGCCCGCTGTTGCTCCTGCTGATGGATCCACTGTCTGTCACCCGTGTTCAATGCCGGCGATGACCCGGGGACGGGCGGCTGAAGAACCGGTGCGGGTAATACCGGCAAGGCCAGTAACGGCAGCGGTAAGAGGATCAGCAGAATAAGATAAGTGCGGCATCGTGCCGCATTTGGCGTAAAAATCATGACATATCCTTGTCAATGAAGCGTAAATATCCATTTATGCTTTAAATACATTCATAAAATGACACTTATTGTACGGGTTGGCAATGAACTGTTTATTAAATATACATGCCATGTCGCAAATCAGACGAAATATCCCGGTACTGTCACAGTTTTTCCGCAGGACAGAAAAGGTAATTATTTCATCCGGCAGTGAGCACCGGTTTCCTGCCGCCGGACGTCTCGCCTGAAACATACCTTGTGCTGTTCAGGCCCCGGGGTAAGCACTCTGCGCATCTGTTCAGGCAGAAACCCTGGCTCTGTATTTCGTCATCGCTCTGTTTTGCCGTTTCTCATCACGGCTTATCGTGCGTATGGGTTCACAGATTTGTGATAAGTACCGTGGCGGGGATGTTAAATGCCAGGTTGTATGATATTTAATCACCGGAAGGGTTTTTCGATGGGTGAAAGAAGGATTTCTATCTATGCAGAAGGAACAGGCTCAGTACCCGTATAAAGAAGGGACGTTACGTCTGATGACTCCGGGTGAGATTACGATGGCCCGGTGTGTATTTGGTAATCATATTATTTATCATCGTGTATGGATTCATAATGACAGCTATTTCCCTTTTGGATTGCAGGGGAAGCGGGTTGCAATGTCTCCCAATGGGGAGGTTTGGTTCCGGAAAGAATATTATCATCCGGACTTTTCTTCGGGTTCTGTCGATGAGCGTTTAAAGCATAACTTCATTCATGAGTTAGGTCATGTCTGGCAACATCAGCATGGGCAATGGGTAAGGACCAGGGGGCTATTTAGTTGGGCGGCATATTATTTTTACACTCCTGATAAACCGCGACTCACCGATTACTCCCTTGAACAACAAGCCAGTATCATTGCTGATTACTGGCTAATTCTTCGTTATGGTATAAATATGTGGCTATATTTTCATAATAATATTTTGCAGGGAAAGTATCAGGGGAACGATAAGCTTAGTGATATCCCCGGATTATACAAAAAAATTGTCACTACGGGCTGGCTGCAATGATCAAACATACTTTATTGTGTGTGCCGGTCCTGCTTACCGGATGCTGCGGGCCGGGGGATAGGCTTCCGGAGATCCGCTATGCACAGGTTAACCTGAGTGGAAAACTGCCCTGTATTACCTATGCAGTGAGCCAGGGAGACCATATTTCTGCGGTTCAGATTGCCAGTGAATCCTCTGAAGGGCGTGCTTTTTTCCGGTTTTTTACTGAAGATCCGCCTTTCCCGAAAAAAGGACAGTGCCTGCCTCTCTTTGAATATCCTTTTAAATCTGCGATGAGTTATAGCGTTTATTATTCAATTTATAACATTAATAACCCGGAAACTTTCGAGGTTAAGGCGCGCTTCACTCTCTCTGATTAGAAGTAATTATCTTCTTTACGGTTAGTTATCCGGTGGTTTTATTTATTATGTTTTTTTTAGTTTTTTATAAGTTAATAGCTATGACGGTTTTTTTATAAAAGTAATTTTTATAAAAGCGCACTACAGAGACTTCTGTTAATCGCAGACTTCCGTTATCGGTTGACTCCCGGAGGTCAGTTTCCGTGAGCGGAAGTCTGTGGGAAGAAGGCGAAAACAGGTCTCAGGCACCGCAGGGAAGTGAAACCAGACAGAACACAGGCAAAACGCGAAACGCTGAATCTGACCGCCGGGGAGTTTATTTTCTGCTTTTTACGTGATGCAAAAAACGCTGCAAAGTCATATGCGAAAGACAAGGACAAGGTCATGAAAATTTATCTGTTAGCTGCGCTGGCGCTGCTCACGGGATGTTGCGGGCGGTCAGGAAACGTCCCGGAGACCCGTCAGGCTGTTACCGTTCTGCAGGGGAATGGGCCCTGTATAACCTATGCTGCCAGCCCGGGGGACATTCTGCTTTCTGCTGAATTTATCCGTGAATCCGGCAAAGGCGACAACTTCTATAAATCTCTTATCAGCTCCCGGCCGGTGATAAAAAAAGGAGAATGCCTGCCTGTTTTTGGTTTTCATTTTGAACCTGCAGAGCAATATAACGCGTATTATCTGATCAGCAATCTGAATCATCCACGGAAATTAATACTCAAATCAGTATTCACTCTGCCCGGAGATCACTTCGGGCCAGCCGGGGTCGGGCCATAGGGGATCCGGGCGAAATGATGACGTCAGGTCTTTCCTGACGATAACAGCCCGGCACGGGGTCATTCCACCCACCTGCCGATCGTTTAAAAAAGCACTTAGCCGGATTTGCTGAGGCCCGGATTTCCCAACATACCCGCATTGTCCTAGAGCCCGGACAAGCTGTCTGCGGGCGGGGTCGTTAAACGCCGGTTACTGACCGTATAAAAAGGTACTTAGCCGGATTTGCTGAGGCCCGGATTTCCCAACATACCCGCATTGTCCTAAAGCCCGGACAAGCCGTCTGCGGGTGGGTCGTTAAACGCCGGTTACTGACCATATAAAAAAGCACGTAGCCGGATTTCCTGAGGCCCGGATTTCCCAACATACCCGCATTGTCCTAAAGCCCGTACAAGCCGTCTGCGGGCGGGGTCGTTAAACGCCGGTTACTGACCATATAAAAAGGCTCTTAGCCGGATTTTCTGAGGCCCGGATTTCCAACATACCCGCATTGTCCTAAAGCCCGGACCAGCCGTTTGCGGGCGGGGCCGGCAAACACCGGCTACTGGCTTTCCATCAATAACGATCACTTAGCATATTCCGCTGGCAACGAGTGATACCGGGAGCGATGGCTCACCGTGGTTGTGCATTACGCTGGTGCGAAAGTGCACCGGTAATTAACAGCGCAGAGAGGTGAAGGCGGAAGAGTCGGGGTAAATTTTATTAATAAACAGTCAGATAGTGTTATGGCACAGTTTTTGCTCTGTTGAATTCCATCTTGTATACCAGTCGGGATTCAAACATGGCATCTACTTTCGGATTCACCCTTCAGGATTGGCAACATCGTTACCGGCAGGATCCGCAGTGTATTCGTTCGCTGCTGGCCGCACACCTCGACGCTATCGACCCGCAGGATAATGCCTGGCTTTATCTTGCGACCCCCGCGCAGTTACAGGCGCAAACTGAACCTCTGCTCGAACAGTATCTGCGTGACCCGCAGTCGCTGCCTCTTTTTGGTGTTCCCTTTGCGGTGAAGGACAACATCGATGTCGCCGGCTGGCCGACCACGGCGGGCTGTCCGGCCCTGGCCTATACCGCGCAGGCTGATGCCTTTGTGGTCGCGAAACTGAAAGCGGCAGGTGCGGTAGTGATTGGCAAAACCAACCTCGATCAGTATGCCACCGGACTGGTCGGCACCCGTTCGCCGTATGGCGCGGTCCCTAATACCTTTAACCCCGATTATGTCAGTGGCGGGTCCAGTTCCGGCTCGGCCTCTGTGCTGGCGCGGGGCCTGGCAGGCTTTTCTCTGGGCACCGATACCGCCGGATCCGGCCGTGTGCCGGCCGGATTTAATAATATCGTCGGCCTGAAACCGACAAAAGGGTGGCTGTCGGCCAGCGGCCTCGTCCCGGCCTGTCGCCTCAACGATACGATTTCGGTATTTGCGCTGACGGTGGAAGATGCTTTTACGGTCGCGACCCTCGCAGGCGGCTACGATGCCACCGATGCTTACTCACGCACCGACCCGCATACCGCGCCAGCCGGGTTCAAAGCACAGCCGGATTTCGCGATCCCGGCGGCGCCGGAATTTTTTGGCGATAAGCAGGCGGAAGCCGCCTGGCGGAAGGCACTTGAACAATTACAGGCCGGCGGGGCAACACTGCATCCCATCGATTTCACCCCGTTCAGCCAGCTGGCAGAACAACTCTATTACGGCCCGTGGGTGGCGGAGCGTACCGCTGCCGTCGGCGGGATGATCCACCGGCCGGAAGAGATGGACCCGGTGGTGTACGGCATTGTCAGCAATGGCCTGAAATACAGCGCGGTGGACGCCTATCAGGCCGAGTACCTGCGGGCTGAGCTGGCGCGTCAGATAGGGCAGACGTTGTCCGGGTTTGATGCGCTGGTGGTGCCGACCTCGCCGACGATCCATACGCTGGAAGAGATGAAACAGGAGCCGGTGAACTACAACTCGCAATTCGGCACCTATACCAACTTTACTAACCTCGCCGACCTGAGTGCGCTGGCGCTGCCTGGTCCGTTCCGTGACGATGGCCTGCCGGCGGGGATCACACTGATCGCGCCGGCCTGGCACGATCGTGCGCTGGCCGGGTTCGGGATAACCTGGCAACAGCAGCTGGAATTGCCTGCGGGGGCTACCGGAAAACCGCTGAAGACCCCGTCTGCGCCGTTACCGGCCTCCGCCGGGCATGTCCGGGTGGCCGTGGTGGGCGCGCACCTCACCGGTATGCCGCTGAACTTCCAGCTCACTACCCGCAATGCGGTGCTGGTGGATGAAACGCAGACCGCCGCCAGTTACCGGCTGTTTGCCCTGATCGATGGCCCGGTGAAAAAACCCGGTTTGTTGCGTGACGAAAACGGGGCGGCGATCACCGTTGAACTGTGGGATATCCCGCTGGCGCGCTTCGGGGAATTTGTGGCTGAAATTCCGGCACCGCTCGGTATCGGCAGCCTGACGCTGGCCGATGGCCGGACGGTTAAAGGCTTTATCTGCGAACCGGCGGTGCTGTCTCAGGCCCCGGAAATTACAGAATTCGGCGGCTGGCGTCACTGGCTGGCCTCTCAGGAGAATAAATAACCATGTTCAGCACCGTTCTTATTGCTAACCGTGGCGAAATCGCCTGCCGTGCTATCCGCACGCTGAAACGCCTGGGTGTGAAAAGCGTGGCCGTCTATTCGGACGCGGATCGTAACGCCCGTCATGTTAAAGAAGCCGACCTGGCCATTGCGCTGGGCGGCGATAAAGCCAGCGACAGCTATCTGTGCATCGATAAAATTCTGGCAGCCGCGAAGGAAAGCGGTACGGAGGCTATCTGGCCCGGTTACGGATTCCTGTCTGAAAGCCTGCCGTTTGCCGCGGCCTGTGAAGAGGCCGGGATTGCTTTTGCCGGCCCGACCGCGCAGCAGATTGGCGAATTTGGCCTGAAACATCGCGCCCGTGAACTGGCAGCGAGTGCCGGAGTGCCGATGACACCGGGCACGCCGCTGCTGAACTCGGTGGAAGAGGCTCTTAGTGCGGCAGAGACCATCGGCTACCCGGTGATGCTGAAAAGTACTGCCGGTGGCGGCGGGATCGGTCTGACCCGCTGTGCAGATGCGACCGCATTGCAGGAGGCCTGGGAGAGTGTCCGCCGCCTCGGGGAACAGTTTTTCAGCGATGCCGGGGTGTTCCTTGAACGCTGTATCGATCGCGCCCGGCATGTTGAAGTGCAAATTTTCGGGGATGGCCGCGGTAAGGTGGTCGCGCTCGGCGAACGGGACTGTTCGCTGCAGCGTCGTAACCAGAAAGTGGTGGAAGAAACGCCGGCACCGAATCTCCCGCAGGCCACGCGTGACGCCTTACTGGCGTCTGCCGTCCGCCTGGGCGAACTGGTCAGTTACCGGAGCGCCGGGACGGTGGAATATATTTATGATGCTGAACAGGATGCCTTTTATTTTCTTGAAGTCAACACCCGTTTACAGGTCGAGCATCCGGTGACCGAATGTGTCACCGGCCTGGACCTGGTGGAGTGTATGCTCAGGGTCGCGGCAGGGGATGCCATTGACTGGGAGCGCCTGCAACAGCCCCCGGCCGGTGCGTCGGTTGAAGTCCGTATTTACGCCGAGGATCCGCTGAAAAACTTCCAGCCCTCGCCGGGTGTACTGACCGGCGTCACTTTCCCGCAGGATGTGCGGGTGGATAGCTGGATCGATACCGGTACAGAGGTCTCTGCTTTTTATGACCCGATGATCGCTAAACTGATCGTCCATGCAGAAACGCGTGAAGCCGCACTGGCCAAAATGCAGCAGGCGCTGGATGCAACGCAACTGCACGGGATCGCCACCAATCTCGATTATCTGCGGCAAATCGTCGCCACCGAAGCCTTCCGCAGCGGGAAGGTCTGGACGCGCTTCCTCGACAGTTTCACCCCGGCCGCCAGTGTGATCGAAGTGTTACAGCCAGGCACCTTCAGCACCGTTCAGGATTTCCCCGGCCGTCAGGGCTACTGGGATATCGGCGTTCCGCCTTCGGGGCCGATGGATGACTTTGCCTTCCGGCTGGCAAACCGTATTGTGGGTAACCATGAAAGTGCTGCCGGGCTGGAGTTTACGCTGCAGGGGCCGACACTGCGTTTTCATTGCGATGCCGTGATAGCGCTCACCGGTGCCGATTGTCCGGCAACCTTAGACGGTGAAAGCGTGCCGTACTGGCAGCCGGTCAGAGTCCGTGCCGGGCAAACGCTGGTATCAGGCCGTGCACAGAAGGGATGCCGCACCTATCTGGCGGTACGTAATGGTTTCGATGTGCCGGAATATCTGGGCAGTCGTTCCACATTCTCACTCGGTCAGTTTGGCGGTCACGCCGGACGCACCCTGCGGGTGGCCGACATGTTACCGGTTTCCCGCCCGCAACTGGCTGCCTGTACCACACCGGCCCCGGTCAGTGAGCCGCAAGCGGCGGACCCGGCACTGATCCCTGAGTATGGCAATGAATGGCGTATCGGCGTGTTGTACGGCCCGCACGGTGCGCCTGATTTCTTCACCCCGGAAGCCATCGACGAGTTCTTTGCCGGTGAATGGCAGGTACATTACAACTCTAACCGGCTCGGCGTGCGGCTGACCGGCCCGAAACCGTCCTGGGCCCGCGCCAATGGCGGTGAAGCCGGACTGCACCCTTCCAATGTCCACGATTGTGAATACGCGATTGGTGCAGTGAACTTTACCGGAGATTTCCCGGTGATCCTGACGCATGACGGCCCGAGCCTCGGCGGTTTTGTTTGTCCGGTCACTATCGCTAAAGCGGAATTATGGAAAGTCGGTCAGGTGAAACCCGGGGATCGTATTCGTTTTTATCCGATCAGTGCCGATGAAGCCGTCGCGCGGGAAAAAAGTCAGGCCCGCAGCGTGGAAACATTACACAGCAATGAGACGCCGTCTTTTGCCACTCCGTCACTGGCCGCCAGTGACACCGGTTCGGCGACACTGTTAGCGGCATTACCGGCGACCGCCACCACCCCGGCAGCCGCGTACCGGCAGGCCGGTGACAAATATATTCTGATTGAGTATGGCGATAACGTGCTGGACCTGGCATTACGTCTGCGCGTGCATTTACTGATGAATGCCCTGCGTGAACGGGCCGTGCCGGGCGTGGCAGAACTCTCACCCGGAGTGCGTTCTCTGCAGGTGCGTTATGACAGTCTGATCCTCAGCCAGAAAAAACTGATGGATCTGCTGCTGGAACTGGAGGCCGGGCTGGGGGATGTCAGTCAGCTGAAAGTGCCGTCACGTATTGTCTGGCTGCCGATGGCGTTTGAAGATAGCGCCACCCTGGGTGCCGTGGAACGCTATAAAGAAACCGTCCGCGCGACAGCGCCGTGGCTGCCCAATAACGTGGATTTTATTCAGCGTATCAACGGGCTGGAGAGCAGGGAGGAAGTCCGCGACACCCTGTTTAACGCCAGTTATCTGATCCTCGGCCTCGGGGATGTTTATCTCGGCGCACCCTGTGCCGTTCCTCTCGACCCGCGTCATCGCCTGCTGAGTTCCAAATATAATCCGGCCCGTACCTTTACTGCGGAAGGGACCGTGGGTATTGGCGGCATGTATATGTGTATCTACGGCATGGACTCGCCTGGGGGTTATCAGCTGGTGGGCCGCACGTTACCGATCTGGAATAAATTCCTGAAAAATGATCAGTTTGCGGCAGAGGAACCCTGGTTACTGCACTTCTTTGATCAGGTGCGTTTTTATCCGGTTTCGGAAGAGGAACTCAGCGGGCTGCGGGATGATTTTCGCGAAGGCCGGGCGACCGTCCGCATCGAAGAAACCGTCTTTGATTTTGCGGCGCATCAGCAGTTCCTGCAGGAAAACGCAGCCCCGATAGCCGCGTTCCGTGAACGTCAGAGTGCGGCCTTTGAACAGGAAGTCACGCGATGGGCACAGGAAGAGCAGGAAGCCCCGCTGACCAGCGAGGAAACACTGGTTATCAGCGAAGACGAATGCGATGCACTGGCGGTCAGTGCCGACATGAACGGCAATATCTGGAAAGTGCTGGTGAAGCCTGGCGACCAGGTCGATGCCGGGCAGACCCTGATCATCGTTGAAGCGATGAAAATGGAACTGGCGATCACCGCACCGCAGGCCGGTACGGTAAAACGACTCGCCTGCCAGGCGGGCCGGGCAGTCAGCCCGGGCGATACCCTGCTGTGGCTGGAGTAAGGCGTGATGATGACTCCAACCCCGAAGAGTAAAGGACGGCCTGAGGCGCTGGCAGAGAAGGTCTACCAGGCACTGAAACAGGACATTTTTGAGTTTCGTCTGATGCCCGGCGACCGTTTCAGCGAAAACGAGATTGCAGAGCGGCTGGAAGTGAGCCGTACCCCGGTACGTCAGGCGCTGTTCTGGCTGGAGCGCGAGGGATATGTCGAAGTGTGGTTCCGTAGCGGCTGGCAGGTAAAGCCGTTTGATTTCGAATATTTCGAAGAGTTGTACGACTTTCGTACCGTGCTGGAGCGTGAAGCGGTGCGTCGTCTGTGTGCCATGCCACCGCTGGCCTGTGCCGAAGTGCTGGCTGAACTGAAACGTTTCTGGATCGATACCCCGCGTCCGGACGACGGCAGGATCGTGTCGGCGAAGGACGAAGCCTTTCATACCACGCTGGTCGCCGCAGCCGGAAATCAGGAGATGGCGCGGGTCCATGCCGGACTGACCGAAAAAATCCGGATTATCCGGCGGCTCGACTTTACGCGGGAGGACCGGGTAGAGGCGACTTACCTCGAGCATACGCAGATCCTGCAGGCCATCTTCCGGCAACACACCGACGAGGCACAACGTATTTTAACCGGCCACATTGCGGTCAGTAAGGCGGAGGTCCGGAAAATCACCTTACACCGGTTACAGCAGGCCCGGCCGCAGCCGGCGGCACCGGAGGAGGCAGACACCACTCATCGGCGAGGGTGAACAGACCGGGGCGGACCCACGTATTTAGCCGCCCCGGGGGGGCCTGCGGGGAAACCGGCAGCAGGGCAGGCAGGGTTTTTGTCACTGCCACGCCGCATAGGGCATTGAAAGGAGACGCGGCACTGCCTGTGACCCGCCGTCAGCAGGGAACCGTACCGGGACCGGCCGGGAACCACAGGGTCACTGCGGCCGCAGAAAGTGAGGGTAAATCATCAGCGACCGCTGACGGTGGCGCAGCGTGTCAATGAGCAAGGGTAAGAGAACCTGTGGCAGAAACCAATCAACGAGTTAACCGCAATAGGATGGATTATGAATATAAACGATGATGTCGTGACGTCGGGGGCTTCCCCGCAACAAAGTAATCATTCTGTCAATGAAACGCTGGAGGACTATACCTTACGTTATGCTCCTTACAGTTTCAGACGCTGGGGCAGCCTGACGGTTGCCATTACGGCACTGGGCGGAATTGCTTATCTGGCAGATTTCTCCATCGGGGCCAGTATCAGTCTTTCCTACGGAACAACCAATGCGCTGCTTTCCATTCTGTTTGCGGCGATCATTATTTTCCTGACGGGGATACCGTTAGCCTATTACGCTGCCCGTTATAATATCGATCTCGATCTGATTACCCGCGGCGCAGGATTTGGTTATTACGGCTCGGTGGTCACCAGTATTATCTTTGCCAGTTTTACCTTTATATTCTTTGCCCTGGAAGGATCTATTATGGCCCAGGGGTTACAGCTGGGGTTAGATATTCCCTTATGGCTGGGATATTTATTATCCACCGTGCTGGTGATCCCTTTAGTGATTTACGGGATGAAAGTCTTAACTAAACTGCAGATCTGGACGACGCCATTATGGCTGGTGCTGATGATTGGGCCGGTCCTTTACCTGGTCTGGAAACAACCGGATCTTCCGCGACAGTTTATGGCCTTTGCGGGGCAGCAGGGCAAAAGCGGCATTAATATGTCTTCTGTGATGCTGGGGGCCGGGGTCTGCCTTGCGCTGATTATGCAGATTGGTGAGCAGATCGACTATCTGCGTTTTATGCCGGCAAAAACGGCTAAAAATAACAAAACCTGGTGGCTGGCAGTGATTTCCGCAGGCCCGGGCTGGGTGATCCTCGGGGCCATTAAACAGGCCATCGGCGCCTTCCTGGGGTTCTATCTGCTGACACTCACGCCCGGAATTAACAGTACCGAACCGGTCCGGCAGTTCAGCGCCGCTTTCCACGATATGCTGCCTGGCGGAGCCGCACTGACACTGGCCGTGATCCTGGTGATTATTTCCCAGATTAAAATCAATGTGACCAATGCGTATTCCGGTTCTTTGTCCTGGACCAGTGCGTACACGCGGATACGCAAACATTACCCGGGGCGCATCGTCTTTGTACTGGTTAACCTGGCCATCGCACTGGCACTGATGGAAGGGGATATGTTCTCTGTGCTGGGTAATATCCTGGGCTTTTATTCCAACTTTGCCATCGCCTGGGTGACCGTGGTCGCGACCGATATTGCCGTCAATAAATACCTTCTCAGGCTATCTCCTAAGCAGCCTGAATACCGCCGGGATATGTTGTATAGCGTCAATCCGGTGGGAATGGTCTCATTCCTTGTGGCTGCCGGGCTGTCTATTGCGGCCTTTTTCGGTCTGCTGGGGACGTTTCTGACCTCTTATTCACCGCTGATTGCTCTGGTGGTGGCGGCGGTGATGACACCGCTGATGGGGCTGCTGACGCGCGGGAAATTTTATATTAAAAACACCTCGGATGGCATCGAAGAGCCCCGTTATGATCACGACGGGGCACCGGTCGGCACCGTCTATTCCTGTGTTGCCTGCGCCCAGCCTTACGAGCGTCCGGATGTGCTCTTTTCCCGCCAGCATCAGGGCGTGATCTGCTCGTTATGTAAAACCCTGGAGTAGCCCCGGTAACCCCCTCCGGCCGCTGATCATCAGGGACGATCATCAGCGGTTATCTGCAACGATTACCGCCATGCGGAACCCGTTAAGTCACTGGCTTTCTTCAGGGCGGCATCACCGGAAGTACACCGAAAAGCCCCGCCGTTGGCAGGCTGCCCTGATTCAGCGCTTTTTTATTTTCTGTCATGCCATGGCTTACCACTCTGCCTGGTCGCGCCATTTTTGCCGGCACGGTACGGCGTTTTCCGGAGCCGGCAGCCAGCGCAGAATCATCTCTGTCAGCGATTCTGCTGCCTCAGGGATTAATCTCGCGGTCAGATAAAAACTCACGACGGATGGCGGGGGGATGGCAGGCACATTAAAACGCTAATATGGCCGTACCCCTGGTTTTCCCGGCCCGGTCTGTGTTTATCCTTCACTGACCGAAGGTTCACCGGCGGAAAAAGGAAGGTCCCGTATCACACCCATGCTCACCGCCTTTAAGACAACGTGCAACGGATCGGCAAACCGCGGGCCACTCAGGCTTTGAAAACGTTTGTCTGATGCCATTCGATAAATTTATCCGCGGGCCAGTAGGCCTTATTGCCGGGCAGCAGCAGTTTTTTCCCTTCGAGGTCCCGGAAAAGACGGTCTACCATGGGGCTGCGATTGATGCCGCCGGAGATACGGATGGTCAGATGTTCATCGACCCCGATTGCGCCTCTGTCGAGTGCCGAATGGTGTACCGAACACAGCGCCAGTCCGTTACTGACCTCGCACGGGCCACCATACTGTTTCCAGCGGATATGTGCCGCTTCCAGCCCGACCAGCGCCCCATCCAGTCGCAGGTTATAACCGCACACAGCACATTGAGAATGGTATGCCCGCAACACACTCTCGCGGAAACGCGGGTCGCGTGTTTTCATCAGCGTGATAATATCGAAGCCCAACTGATCGGCGAGTACCTGCTGCAGACTTTCCGGAAAGCGTTCCGTCAGAATATTTTGTGCCAGCTTATCGATCATTGCCGGGTTTTGATTCAGTGCCCGGAAACTCTCCTCATCAAAGCCCCCGCTGACCTGATGTTCTGTCAGTTCACGTTTTAAAGGCTGGGTATTACCTTTGCGCGGTTTACAACGTTCGGCATTTTCCAGGCACCAGAAGCTTTCTGTCCTCAGTCGCCAGAAAGGCATGTTCGGGTAATAATCCCGCCGTTTCGGGCCAAATTCCTGCAGTAACTGCGTCAGTGGCTGCTGGATCTCGTCACCATAATTAAACAGCCTGTGATGGCCTTTTTTATATTGCGATAATACATACAGTATCAGCAGAGGTTTATGGGGCGCACATTGGTCACCTTTCCGCCAGACAGCGACATCGGCAATGGCCTGGTTCAGGATGTGATATGAGGTCATAGTCATTCGTCACAGCTCAGGGGGATAACGAGCATGCACGTAACCCGGAGAAAATTCAATATTCACCCGGCGGCGGCAGGCCATCATCGTTAATCAGGCGGGTCTCCGGGGCTGGGGAGATCAGTCACCGCCGCCGGCAGACAGGCAGACAGGCAGACAGGCAGACAGGCAGACAGGAAGACAGGAAGACAGACAAACAGGCAGACAGGCAGGCAGATAAACAGACAAACAGACAAACAGGCAGACAAACAGGCAGACAAACAGACAGACAAACAGACAAACAGACAAACAGGCTGACCGCCAGCCAGAGATCTGCCGGTGGCAGTCCCGCGGGGATGCCGGGACAGAAAGCCATCTCCCGGTTTCAGGACATCGCGGGGACAGGGTTTGATAATAGGGTCGGGGAGTTGTTTATTCCGCCATTAACGACAGTGCAACTTCCGCCTGCCGTGATCGGCCGGGAAGCTGCGCTGCATATTATTGAAGGACGTACCGGTGGGGGCTGTAAG
This sequence comes from Tatumella terrea, assembly GCF_039523755.1. Taxonomy (NCBI): domain Bacteria; kingdom Pseudomonadati; phylum Pseudomonadota; class Gammaproteobacteria; order Enterobacterales; family Erwiniaceae; genus Tatumella; species Tatumella terrea. Next base: position 226,118 of record NZ_BAAAFX010000010.1, read on the forward strand.
CGGCTTCACTGCCCGCTACTGATCCGCAGTTCCGCCTGAGGACGGTTAACTCAGTGACCAGAGCGCGCCGCTCATCAGCACGGCCTTACCGCCGGCAGCGTACAGTGAAAGTTCCCGCTCTCCGGGCCGCGGATAGATCCGGCTACTGAGCACCGCCTCGCCATCATTGACGAAGACTTCTGCCGAAGACATGTCCAGAAAGATCCTCAGCGACAGGGACTCCCCGGGGGGTAAAGCAATACTGCGATAACCGTCGATCGCCTCCTCCGGACTGTGACGCCACAGCACCAGCCGGCCCGCCTGATTATCGACATATAACTGCAGGCTGCTGCCGAGTCTGAGTCCGTAATGTTCGGCCTCGCTTTTCCGCAGGTCCCACTGTAGCGTGACTTCCACTGCCTGCGCGTTATCCTGTAATACGCGGGTTCCGGTGATCTCCCCGGCAGGGATTGCCTGATGTGAACCGCGCAGGGTCTCCGCTTCCTGCACCGGCCGCTGGATCAGTTTCCCTTCATGTTCGGAAAGTTCACGGGCCAGCGTCAGGCAACCGGACCAGCGCTCTTTTTTGGAGGGCATGGGGGATTCCCACATATCCATCCAGCCAATCATCACACGCCTGCCGTCACCGGCCGTAAAGCTTTGCGGCGCGTAAAAATCATGGCCATTATCCAGCTCGGTAAAAGCGCCGGAGGGGATAAAGTCACTGCCCGGAGACCACTGACCCGGGATGACCCCGCTCTGAAACAGGTTACGTTTGTGGTAGCCTTGCGGTGACATCCCCTGCGGGGAGAACATCATATAATGGTGTTTGCCGAGAGCGAAAAGATCCGGACATTCCCACATATAGGTTTCACCATCATCGGCCTGGCCGAGTACGCGATCGAAGGTCCATTCACGTAACGAACGGCCACGGTAAAGCAGGATCTGCCCGATATTGTCCGGAGTTTTTGCCCCGACCACCATCCACCAGTGGCCGTCCTGCTGCCAGACTTTCGGGTCGCGGAAATGCATAATCCCTTCCGGAGGCGTTAACACGACCCCCTGTTTCACGAAATGCACGCCGTCCCGGCTGGTGGCCAGGCATTGTACCTGACGGATTTCAGCATCATTGCCTTCTCCCGCCAGCCAGACATGGCCGGTATAGATCAGCGAAAGGACACCATTATCGCTGACGGCACTGCCGGAAAAACAGCCATCTTTATCCTCATCATCGCCCGGCGCCAGGGCGATAGGTTCATGATGCCAGTGCACCATATCTTCGCTGGTGGCATGTCCCCAGTGGATCGCTCCCCAGTTCTCATTCAGCGGGTTGTGCTGATAAAACGCGTGGTAGCGGTGGTTAAACCAGATCAGGCCGTTGGGGTCATTCATCCATCCCGCCCGGGGGGCGAGGTGATAATGCGGGTAAAAAGTGTTACCACGATGATCGCACAGCTCTTCAAGCGCCTTCTGCGCCTTATCCGGACGGGATTGAGTCATATTCAATATCCTGATTCAGTAAATTCACCTGATTGTTAACGTTAACTATGACAAAGATAAAGCCGCTAAGTTTGCTTTTTGTGATGTTATTCGCAAATGTTAACGTTAACCATCCGGATTTGTGATCGAATATGCATATTGCTGATAATTCGCAACGAATTTCGCATAAAGCAGTTTATCAATGTGCTTATGCAGCATAAGCACAGGATAAAAACATGTCAGTGAAAGTGTGGGTGTTAGGGGATGCGGTGGTGGATCTGTTACCGGAGGCCGATGGTCGCCTCCTGCCGTGTCCCGGCGGAGCGCCGGCCAATGTGGCCGTGGGTATCGCCAGGCTGGATGGACGCAGTGGTTTTATCGGCCGGGTGGGGAGTGATCCTTTCGGTGCCCTGATGCAAAAGACTCTGCAGGCGGAGGGCGTGGATACCGCTTACCTGACTGAAGACGAATGGCACCGGACGTCGACCGTCCTGGTGGCACTTGAACAGGGCGAACGCTCATTCACCTTTATGGTTCGTCCGTCTGCCGATCTTATGCTGGAAAAAACCGATCTTCCCCGATGGCATCGCGGTGAGTGGTTACATCTCTGTTCGATTGCTCTGTCGGCGGAGCCCTCACGCAGCAGTGCATTGGCCGCAATGTCAGCACAACGGGACGCCGGCGGATTTGTCAGTTTTGACCCGAATATTCGCCAGGATCTCTGGCCCGATACCCGGCGATTACAGGAGTGCCTGCAACAGGCGTTACAGCTGGCCGATGTGGTCAAACTTTCAGAAGACGAACTCACCTTTATCAGCGGAGAACCGCTCAGCGATCGGGGTATCCGCACGCTGGCGGCAGAGAATGATATCCGGTTATTGCTGGTCACCCGCGGAGCCGACGGGGTGGCGGTTTTTTGGCGGGGGGAGGTCCGCCATTTCCCGGGCAGGCCGGTGACCTGTATCGACAGTACCGGGGCCGGGGATGCCTTTATGGCCGGTTTACTGGCCTGGCTGGCGGCGCGGGGCTTTCCGGAAAACGAAGAAGAATTACAACAGATGATCGACCAGGCCCAGCGGTGTGGTGCGATAGCGGTGACGGCAAAGGGGGCGATGACGGCACTGCCCCGTCGGCAGGCATTGACTCAGGGAAAGTAACAGCTAAACCGCGCTTCCCGTGGACAGGATCTCCATTTTATTAACGACAGGCAGGTGATTATGACGCTGAATATCCCCTTCAGAAATGCGTACTATCGTTTTGCATCCGGTTACTCGTTTCTCTTTTTTATCTCCTGGTCATTATGGTGGTCGCTGTATGCCATCTGGCTGAAAGGGCATCTGGGGCTGTCCGGTACCGAATTAGGGACGCTGTACTCCGTTAACCAGTTCACCAGTATGCTGTTTATGGTGGTCTACGGCATTATTCAGGACAAACTGGGCCTGAAGAAAACGCTGATCTGGTGTATGGGGATCGTGCTGCTCCTGACCGGGCCGTTTATGATTTATATTTATGAGCCGTTGCTGCGAACCCACTTTTCGGCGGGCCTGGTGCTGGGCTCACTCTTTTTCGGTCTGGGGTATCTGGCCGGTAGCGGCCTGCTGGACAGCTTCACCGAAAAAATGGCCCGCAGTTTCCACTTTGAATACGGGACGGCCCGTGCCTGGGGATCTTTCGGTTACGCCGTCGGGGCATTTTTCGCCGGTATCTTTTTCAGTATTAATCCGCATATTAATTTCTGGCTGGTGTCGTTATTCGGTCTCGCATTTATCGCGATCAATTTCCGGGTGAAATTTCAGCCTCAGCATTGTGTGACCACCGGGGAAGGCCGCGTAAAAAAAGAGGATTTCCTCGCGGTCTTTAAAGATCGCAATTTCTGGATCTTCGTGCTGTTTATTGTCGGGACCTGGTCCTTTTATAATATCTATGACCAGCAATTGTTCCCGGTCTTTTATGCCGGCCTGTTTGAATCCCGTGAGGTCGGCACACGGGTTTACGGCTATCTCAACTCGTTCCAGGTCATACTGGAAGCCCTCTGTATGCTGGTGGTCCCCTTCTTTGTGAACCGTGTCGGCCCTAAGAATGCGTTGCTGCTGGGGGTAGTGATTATGATGCTGCGGATCCTGTCCTGTGCGCTGTTTGTTAACCCTTATATTATTTCGCTGGTGAAGTTATTACATGCGATAGAAGTGCCGCTGTGTGTGATTTCAGTGTTCAAATACAGCGTCGCCAATTTCGATAAACGGCTCTCTTCGACGATCTTTCTGGTGGGATTCCAGATTGCCAGTTCCGTCGGGATCATTTTTCTGTCTGCGCCGATCGGGATCCTGTTCGATAACGCAGGCTACCGGACCGTATTTTTCGCCATCTCCGGCATTGTGTTTCTGATGTTGCTGTTCGGGAGGGTATTACTCAGTAAAAAACGGGAACGCCCCGGCGCTGAACCTGCGGCAGCCACCGCGCCCGGAACACTATAGAACCACGGGATAGCCCGCGGCCCCTGGCTGTTGACCCGGCGGCCGGAAAAACAGACCGGCCCGGGTTCCGGCGCATCTTAAGGGCAGACAGAAGTCTCAGCCAGCAGGTTTTCTGCCGAATCGACAGCCTGTGGCGGGCCCGGGGAGGGTATCCAGCCCTGACGAGTGATGGCAGATCCTGCCGTCCGGGCTCCGCAATCAGACCCGCCTTCTTTTATCCCGTTTTCCTGCCGGCAAGGGGGGAAGTCTGTTCCGGGGAAATCCGGCGATAAACGGGTATGGTCCGGCGGGTGAAACGCGGGCGGAAAACGGAGCCTGGTGCACTCTCCGGGGTGTTGTTCCGCTTCCGGGGACTTACCGGTCTTTGACCCGGATAATGGAGGTATTCCGCCATTCCTCGCCGGACAACGACAGCAGGAATATTACATGCCATTCTTCGCCGGATAACGACAGCAGGAATATTACATGCCATTCCTCGCCGGACAACGACAGCAGGAATATTACATGCCATTCTTCGCCGGACAACGATAGCAGGAATATTACATGCCATTGTTTGACAGTTCTGCCAGGGCATACCCCATTACCTGCCCGAACTATGGTTTCCTCGTTCTCATTCCCGGTCATCCGGGGGGGTATTCTGACGGATCTCCCTGACTGCGGTTACTCACGGTCCCCGGTCACGCGGGGAATATCTTTATCCTTAACCTCAGTTGCGGCTAAAACCCTGGCCGGGACCTTCAGCCCTTCTGTGAGAACGAGCCTGCAAGCTGCCTCTCTTATTTCGTTTCTGCCCCCTATGTTTATTAAAACAGCCCCGGATGTTTTATTAATAATAACTTTCTGACTGTATCAGGATATACGGATATCGGTAACGCGCCGTGACGGTAAAATAGAAAATTCCCTTATTAAAAGTCATTTTCCGCAGTTAATAAATCGCGGTCCCGCGCCAGAAAATAACGGTGAATAGATGAGGATTTAATTTTTCTATTTTCCGGTACGCTGTCAGGATTGACGTCTGTCAGCAGGGCAGGTAAAAGTATCCGCAGGAACGCTTTACCGGGGTGAAATAAGGTAACGGTTCCGGTGAGATGAATTGTAATGAGAATGTTTAATTTTTGTTTTATTTTTTTGGCGGGTTGCAATGAAAGACAGCTTGCGGAAACCTCAGGTGCCCGACTGCACATTATAAGCTGAGTTCACTACGGGATGTGATTATGGAATATTATGCAATTGTTCTGTTGAAATTCATTATCGGTTTTGTGGTAGTGATTTCACACCTTAACTTTTCAGGGAAAACGCAACTGTCCCAAATGACGCCGGTAGATTTTATCGGTAACTTTGTGCTCGGGGGGATCATCGGCGGGGTGATCTACAGTGATGCTATCCCGATGCATCAATATATTCTGGTGCTGTTGATCGGCGTGATGCTGATTTCACTGCTGAACTGGGTGAGTAAACATGTCTGGTTTTTCCGCACGTTTACTATCGGGGAGCCGATCCCTATCATCAAAAACGGTAAGTTCCTGATGGATAACATCCTGCGCAGACGCAATAAAATCGATATTATCAATGTGGCTTCACAGCTGCATTCGCAGGGGATCCACTCTTTCCAGGAGATACGTTACGCACAGATTGAGCCGAGCGGATCACTGTCGGTGGTCTGTGAGGGCAGCAAGATGCCGTCGATTATCGTGATGAAAGATGGCCGGCCAAGAGCGTCGGAACTGAATATGATTAATAAAGATGAAGAGTGGCTGGATGCCAAACTCGACAGCCTGAATATCCCGCGCAGCGATGTGTTTATCGTTGAGTTCTGGGATGGCAGTCTGAACGTGGTGCTGCATGACGGGCAGGTGACACGGGACGTCGCATAAGCGTATACCCGGGGCTTAGGCCCCGGGCTGTCCGGTCTGCCAGCGGGATTTCCTGCGCTCGTAGCTGTTCCCGGCCACCCGAACCCGGTTTTTTAACCCTATCTGCCCTGACCTGATTACCCCCGGACCCCGTGCGACAGTCGTTTCCGCCGAATGTGATCACGAAGCAGACTGATATTAGCCCGCGACGCTGCACGGGTATCACCGATCCACTGTCCGTGGTGGGGCTGCACCGGTAACGGGCACGGTGCAGGCCAAAGGCCCTCTTTTCAGGCAATCGCCTGGCGGGGGCCTTTTCTGTAAGGATTACAGTGTCTGCAGAAATGCCAGCAGGTCATCGTTCAGTTGTTGTGCATGGGTCACGACAAAGCCATGAGGCGCATTGTCATACACCTTTAGTGAAGAATTTTTAATCATTTCGGCCGCCAGTTTGCCGGTGGTTTCAAAGGGAACTACCTGGTCATTGTTGCCGTGGATCACCAGTGCCGGTACATCTATTTTTGCCATATCGGCACGGAAATCTGTCTCCGCAAAGGCCGTCACACACTCCACCGTCGCCTGCAGCGATGCCAGCAAGGCGATATTCAGCGTCTGTGTCCGGACACCCTCAGACACGGTCTGGCCGGCATTCGTGCCGTAAAACGGGGTCGAAAAATCACTGATAAACTGCGCGCGATCTTTCAGCAAGCCCTGGCGAATATCCGTAAACACCGATGCTTCCACACCTTGCGGGAAATCGGGTTTGGCCCCCAGTAACGGGGTCACTGCGCCCAGCAGGACCAGGCCATCAATACGTGAACTTCCGTAATGACTGATATAGCGGGCAACATCGCCTCCGCCCATCGAAAAACCGACCAGAGTGACGTCCTGCAGATCCAGATGGGTCAGCAGATCATGGATATCTGAGGCCAGGGTATCGTAGTTATACCCCTGCCAGGGTTGGCCGGAACGTCCGAATCCCCGGCGGTCAAAGGCGATGGCACGATAGCCATTCTCCGCCAGAAACCTGAGTTGTGTATCCCACATATCGCTGTCCAGAGGCCAGCCATGGCTGAAGACCACCGGTTTGCCGGTGCCCCAGTCTTTAAAATAGAGCGGCGTCCCATCCTGAGTTTTAAATGTACACATAGGTATCCTTTTCGCTGAGAGAGGGTGGCTGCAGGGCTGTTTCCCGGACCTGCCGGCGGGGGGCCGGGAAAATAAACGTCATCTCCCGGCCAGTGAATAAAGTATAGCGTTTACGGAATAGGGCGGGTCAGACAGCACTATTTTCTTTCACTAAAAGCGCGGGATTGAGCAGGACAGATAGCGGATGACACGGGCAGGAAGCGTGAACGGCAGCATAAAAAAAGCCCCGGACGGTGGCCGGGGCGGTGAGATGACAACTTACAATGGCGGGCTTAAGATTCCATCCCGGCCACCAGAAGCTGTTGTTTGTTAATGACCAGATAGCCTCCGATTAACGCCAGCACCGGGATGACGGCCAGCAGGGCACTGACCAGCATGCTGCCGCCGGTCAGGGTGGTGAAGTTAGAAAGCACCATCACCAGCGAGGCCGAAAGCGTCAGTACAGAAACACCCGGCAGGACACGGGTTTTCCAGTGTCTTCCCTGTACCAGGGATTTGTTTTTATTAAAGAACACTACCACCGAAAGGCTGGTCAGCAGCATCAGTAACACAATACCCACGGTGGCAATTCCTGCCATATAGCCGAAGACCTGAGTCAGTGGCTGCAGTTTGCATAATGCACAGATAATAATCAGCACCAGCGCGGTTACCGACTGAACCAGTGAGGCGTTAGACGGTGATTTATGCTGATGGTGTACCGCGGACAGGAACTTAGGCATATAGCCCTGGCCGGACAGCACATATTTGTAGCGGGCTAACACGTTATGGAAGCTCAGCACACAGGCAAAAATACTGCTGATCAGCAGCACCTGAATGATGTTACTTAGCAGGGCGCCGTTATACTGACGGGCAATATCCAGCAGCATATTTCCGTTACCGTTCAGGGTATTGTTGGCGACCGTCACCGCCTGGGATGCCCCTGTCGCTTCAATCATCGCCCAGGCCGAAAAGGTATAAAATACACCGATAATTACTACCGCCAGGTAGGTCGCACGGGGAATAGTCTTGCCGGGATTACGGGATTCATCGCGGAAAATGGCCGTCGATTCGAAGCCGATAAATCCGGTCAGGGCAAACAGCACCGCCATCCCTAAACCATGCGAAAAGGCCGTGGCAGGTTCGAATGAGTTCAGGTTGATACCGCTGGCACCGCCTTTTGACAGTACGGAGAAGTTCATGATTAAGACCACACCAATCTCCAGCACCAGCGCAATCCCGAGGATCTTTGAGCTGAGCTCAATGTGGCGGTAACCCAGAATAGCGACGGCTACAATCGCCAGCACCGAGTACAGCCACCACGGATGGGCCGCGCCCCCGTAATGCACCACCAGGTCATTGACCGCCCAGCCCATATAGCCATAAACCCCGGCCTGAATCGTGGTGTAGGTCACCAGTGCCAGCCAGGCGGCACCCATCCCTGCACGGAGACCCAGCCCCTGGGTGATATAAGAGTAAAAGGCACCGGCATCTTTTACATAGGGTGTCATCGACACAAAGCCGACCGCAAATACCAGCAGGATCAGCGAGGCGATAAGAAAGCCAAAGGGAGCGCCGGCGCCGTTACCGATGCCGATAGCCAGCGGCACGTTGCCGCCGATCACGGTCAAAGGTGCAGCCGCGGCGATCACCATAAAGACGATGCTGCCCACCCCCAGATTTCCGCTGAGTCCGGCGGATTTTCGTGTCGATTTACTGTCACTCATACTGGTATCCCCTGAGTTTTTATGATTCATAATATGTCGGTTCGCAGATCAGTCAGGTAAGGGTTATCCCGTTGTGCCTGAATCACCTGAGACGGATCTATCTCTGCATAAAGCAGTTGTTCCTGAGTTTCTGAAGCCTGCGCTATCACCTGTCCGTCCGGGCCTGCCACCAGACTTAATCCCACATATTCCAGATGTTCTTCCCGGCCTGTCTGGTTGACGTAAGCCACATAGAGCTGGTTTTCCCAGGCCCGGGTGGCTATCAGATGTTTATTCACGAAGTCGAAGGGTTTCATCTGTGCGGTTGCCACCGCGACCAGATGCGCACCAGCCCGTGCGGCAGCACGAACGGTTTCCGGAAACTCGACGTCGTAGCAGATAAGTAATGCAATATTGACCCCGTAACAGGGGATGATGCAGACCGGTTGATCTCCGGCGGTAAACTGACTTTTATCCAGTTCACCAAACAGGTGCGTTTTGCGGTAAATCCCGCTGACTTCCCCCTGCGACGAAATAAAGTAACTGGCATTAAAGACCTTACCGTCCGCAGCCAGCGGTCCGCCTGCGATAATCGCTGTCTGCCATTTGGCGGCCAGTGCCCGGAGTGCCGCGAGGGGAAATGTCTCTGCCATTTCACGGGTACGTTGGTTAAGTACATATCCGGAAAGAAACATTTCGGGGGTGATCAGTAATGACGCGCCCTGACCTGCAGCTTCCTGTAACGCAGAATCCAGCCGGGCCAGATTTGCGGTGTAGTCACAGTGGCTGCTCTGTGTTTGCCAGATTGCGATTTTCATTTTTTCCCCTATCAGCGTTGACAGAATAATTAAGCAATTAGCGTGCCAGTCGTCCCGGCCAGCAGATTTTGCGCTAATACATTAGAAATTATTGAGAATACGGTGACATGACGGACAGAAGACGGTGCCGGATAAAAAAAGGGAGAGCGCGGTGAGCAGGCAGAGTGCTCCGGATTGGTGCGGGTCACTGGTATGCTCAATGATGGCGCACCAGCAGAGTGCAGCGATCATTCTCCGGGGCCAGGCCGGCGAAAGCGGGCGTGGAATATTCCGGAATCCGGAGTCATAAAATAAAATTTAATCAGAATACAAATGATATGAATAATATAATCGTTTAACCTGTTAACAGATTAAAGGATTTTTATAGCATTGGTGATTTTACTCACATATAAAAAAAAGCCAGTCTGCTACTGTCTGATTGATAATAAATCACCTGGAAAGATGAATGAGAATAACACGAGCTTCTCGTGGTGTTATTTATGAGTCATCAGGAAGAATTAAGAATACTTCATTCAGGCTATTAAAAACCGGAAACAGTATTAATTCATGTCATACGGCTAATTGATAAAGGACACTATCAATGATGAAACCTCTGTTATTATCATCGATGATTACCGGAATGCTTATTACCCCGTCAGTCAATGCAGTCAATATGTCATTCCAGCCACAAATCCGCAGTGACCGTCCCAATATTATTCTTATCGCCACCGAGGATATGAACGCCCGTATCGGAGCGTTTGGTGACCCGGTGGCTAACACGCCTAACCTGGATGCACTGGCGAAAGAATCGGTGCGGTTTACCAATGCATTTACCATGGCGGGAGTCTCTGCTCCCTCGCGTGCAGGGCTGATTACGGGGGTATTTGCTCATACCCTGGGATTACAGCATATGCGCACTGCCACCCGACCGGAAGGGGCCTATGTCGGCGTACCGCCTTCCTGGATCAAAGGCTACCCGGAGTTACTGCGGCGCAGTGGCTACTTTACTTATAACGACACGAAAACCGATTACCAGTTTACCCGCGGCCATGCGGATGTCGGGCCGTTCTCGTTGTGGAGCGCACACGGTGATTACGGCAATATGGACGATTTGCGGGTGCCGGTGGCCTGGCGTAACTATGATCTGCAGGGTAAACCGTTTTTTATGAACTTTAACCCGCAAATTACCCACGAGTCGGCACTCTTTACCGACAATAATACGCCGAAGGGTTTTGAATATATTACAAAAGTGTGGAATGAACTGCGCTCGTATTACCGCTATACCCCCACCGACCCGGCCAAAGTGGTGATCGAACCCTGGCTGGTCGACACCCCGGAGACCCGTCAGGAACTGGCTCAGCTGTATGACAATATTCAGGTGATGGATCAGCAGGTCGGTCATCTGGTCCGGTCCCTGAAGAAAGATAAGCTCTGGGACAATACCATCGTTATTTTCACCGCCGATAACGGCGATGGCCTGCCGCGTAAAAAACGGGAAGGGTATGATTCCGGCACCCATGTCCCGATGATGATCCATATCCCGGCCAGATACCGGCCGGCGGGCTGGCCTGCCGACGGCAGCAGTGATGACCGGCTGATTTCGTTCGAAGATCTTGCGCCGACCCTGCTGGGCTATGCCGGGGTAAAGGTGCCTGATTATATGAAAGGAGTCGATCTGTCGAAAGATAATGCCCCGCGCCGTGAATATGTCTACGGCTCCCGGGGGCGGATGGATAACCTGAAGATGCGTTCGCTGTTTGTCCGCGATAAAAACTTCCAGTATGTGCGTAATCTGGACAGCACGCCGGGCGGCGCCAGTATCCCTTTCCGGAATGCGTTACGCAGTATGCATGACCTGGTGAATGCACAGCAGAATAAGCAACTGAATCCGGCACAACAGGCCTGGTTTGCCCCGCGTCCGGCCGAAGAGTTTTATGACCTGAGAAAGGATTCGGCGCAGTTAAAAAATGTCATTGCAGACAAGGCCTATAGCGCAGAAATCGCCCGTTTCCGCAAGGCGATGGATGACTGGCGTGACCAGGGGAATGATACCAACCTGATCGATGAAGGGCAGATGGTAGCCGACCTGCTGGATGCTAATGGACAGCAGCATGTCACCCTGCCGCCGGTCGCCATGCAGGATGAGGTAAACCATAAAATCTACCTGAGCAACCGCACCGAAAATGCCTCCATCGGTTACAGCTGGGATGGTAAGACCTGGCAGCTCTATACCGGTGCAATTACCCCGCGTTCAGATCAGTCAGTCCTGCATTTTAAAGCGGTACGTTACGGCTGGCAGGAAAGTCCGACAGAACAATGGACGCCGGCGGATGGATCCCTGTAATGATGCTGTGCTGCCCTGACAGGCAGCTCTGCCCGCAGGCGGAGGAGTGATCATGAATCGTCCTTTTGAGCATTTCCAGGTGATTACCAAGCCTTCCGGGTCGGTCTGTAACCTTGACTGTACCTACTGTTTTTACCTGGAAAAGGAGCGGTTGTATCCGGACAGAAAAAACCACTGGAAAATGGACGATGCCACGCTGGAAGCCTTTGTGCGGCAGTATATTCAGGCAGACAGTTCCGGGGTGGTGGAGTTTATCTGGCAGGGCGGCGAACCGACCCTGATGGGCATCGATTACTTTGAAAAGGCGCTGGCGCTGCAACAGCGCTACTGCGGCGGCCGGCAAATTAATAATTCTCTGCAGACCAACGGCATATTGCTGGATGATCGCTGGGCCCGTTTTCTGAAAAAGCATCACTTCCTGGTGGGGATATCTCTGGACGGCGACCGCATCAGTAATGACCGCTGGCGTCAGACGCGCGCAGGAAAGAGCAGTTATCCGCAGGTGCTGGCCGGTATCCGTGCCCTGAAGCAGCACGGCGTGGAATTCAATACCCTCACGGTGGTCAATGCGGAAAATGTCCGGCGTCCGCTGGAAACGTACCAGGCGCTGAAGCGCGCCGGCAGTCGTTATATTCAGTTTATTCCGCTGGTGGAAAGGGCCGCCAGCAGGCCAGGCCCGGACGGACGGACTCTGATATCACCGGACTTCACCGGACAGAGCGAGGTCACGCCCTGGTCGGTGCCCGCACAGGCCTATGGCCGGTTTCTGAACAGGATTTTCGACCACTGGCGGCTGAACGACATGGGTCAGGTGTTTGTGATGAATTTTGAACAGACGCTGACCCAGCGGGCCGGGGGACAGGGTTCCTGTGTCACCGCGCCGACCTGCGGGGCGAACCCGGTGATGGAAGCGAACGGGGATGTCTATTCCTGCGATCACTTCGTCTACCCGCAACACCGGCTGGGAAATATACACCATGCGGACCTCCGGGATCTGATCAACGCTGAACAGAATATTCGCTTCGGCCAGCAGAAACTCCGTCACCCCGACCCTGACTGTCTCCGTTGTACGTTCCGGCCACTCTGCCATGGCGGGTGTCCAAAACACCGTTTTGAACCGGCGGTTAACGGCATGCCGAATAAAAACTATCTCTGTGCCGGTTATAAAGAATATCTGCGGCATTGCTTACCTTCAATGGACATTATTCTTTCACTGCTTAACTCGGGGAGGTCTCCGGAAAAAATAAAACGCTATTTCAGACAGCACACCGCATAACAATAAAATCAACGCAACGGGATAGGTTGCAAAATAACTTAAACAAATATTATTTCAGGATGAATTAATATGATGACGATTAAAAATACTTTCGGGGTAATGCTGTTCGCCGGGTTGTCCGCTGTTCAGATGAATGCACAGGCTGTACCGGTGTATGATCAGGGGGGGAACCGGCTGCATCTTGACGGACGTGTACTGGGACGTCATTTCTTCAGTCAGAACAAGGCGATGAGTGGTGATGCGGTAATAGCCCGTATTAATTTATGGGCGGAAACCGATATCAATGATCAGATGTACGGTTACAGCCGTTTCGAACATGATTTCCGGGCAAATAAAGCCGAAAGTGAGCCGGGGGAAGATTATACCCGTTATGCGTATGTCGGACTTTCGGCCCGGGAATATGGGTATTTCGATTACGGCAGGAATGACAGTATTTTTTATGATGTGGTCCGCTGGACGGATATTTTCCCTGTCTGGGGCGCGGGCTCTTTTGCTATCGATAACTTTCTGGCCCGCCGGGGTTCGGGCTCTTTTTCCTATCATAACCGGGACTTCTTCTCTCTGGTGAAAGGGCTGGAAGCCGGTATCCAGTTCCAGGGGAAAAAAGAGGGTAATACCCCGGTACTGAAACAGAATGGTAACGGTTATGGCTTGTCCCTGACCTATAAAATCCCGGAGACCGGGCTGACGGTTGGCGGGTCCTATATCCGTTCGTCACGGACGGATGCACAGAAAAAACTGTCGCCCGGTCGCGGGGACAATATGGACGCATGGGTGGCCGGCGCTAACCTGGAGCACGGTCCTTTTTATGCGGCGGCATTGTATTCAGAAAGCCGTAATCTGAGCCAGGTCCGCAGCAGCCCGCTCAATATTTACGGGTTTGCGAATAAAGCCAAAAGCTTTGAAGCAGTCGCCTCCTGGAATACCCCTCTGGGTTTTACAGCCTCTGCCGGCTATATTCAGTCGCGTGCTGAACGCCTGGAATCCATCGGTCAGGCCTGGCTGGATAAAGCGTGGGTCTTTTTTGCCGCCTGGCCGTTTAATGATAACTTCCGTATTACGACAGAGTACAAAATGAGCCTGCTGAAAGACGATAACGCGCTTCGTCTGGCCAGTCAGGATGCGGTGGCCGTCACCATGATCTATGTCTTCTGAGGCCTACCCTGAAGACCGACAGTCAGATGCGGATTGCGGGAGGAAAGTTGTCACGGTTGCCGGAAGTGTCTGGCCGGCAGTGAGGTAACCGGCCCCGCCCGCAATACGCTGCATTCTATCGGCGGGCCGTTTTCACCTCTCCGGACGCCGGCAGAATTGCCACCCTCAGCCCCCTCAGAAAATGCGGCACTATGGGCCCTTTCAGGGGTAAGACGTGGGTTCCGGACTCCGGTTGACGAACCACGTGACCGGTTATGCAGATTTCTGCACTGACAGATGACAGCCCTTAGCGATATCACATAAATTTTCTGCGGTAATGACTGACCAAAAGCGGTGGCAAATTTCGGCGCTGGCGCAAAGAAAGGCCTGTCCGGAAACGCTATGCTCCCAGTTTGTCAGAGAAAGGGCGATGGCAGATGCATGAATTACGTTTGATATTACTGTTGCTGCAGCAGATGTGTGTCTTTCTGGTCATCGCCTGGCTGATGAGTAAGACACGCCTGTTTATCCCGCTGATGCAGGTCACGGTCAGGTTTCGTCATAAGTTGCTCTGCTATATCACTTTTTCGGTCTTCTGTATCGCCGGAACCTATTTCGGGCTGCATATCGATGACTCCATCGCCAATACACGGGCTATCGGCGCGGTGATGGGAGGGCTGCTTGGCGGACCGTCGGTGGGGGTGCTGGTCGGGCTGACAGGCGGTCTGCATCGCTATTCTCTGGGAGGGATGACGGCCGTCAGCTGTATGATCTCTACGGTGACCGAAGGACTGCTGGGTGGTCTGCTGCACCGGTATCTGGTCCGCCGGGAGCGGGCAGATAAAATCTTCAGTCCGCTGACGGCGGGGCTGATTACGCTGCTGGCAGAACTGGTACAGATGCTGATTATTCTGCTGATTTCGCGGCCTTATCCGGAAGCGCGGTCGCTGGTCAGCCATATTGCCGCCCCGATGGTGATCACTAATACGGCCGGTGCGGCGCTGTTTATGCGCATTTTGCTGGATAAGCGCGAGATGTTTGAACGCTATACCTCCGTGTTTTCAGCCACGGCATTGCGGGTTGCCGCCGCCACCGAAGGGATATTACGGCAGGGATTCAACCAGGAAAACAGCCTGAAAGTCGCTCAGGTACTGCAGCGGGAGCTGGATATCGGAGCCGTGGCGATCACCGATTGTGAAAAGCTACTGGCTTTCACCGGGATCGGTGATGATCATCATCTGGCCGGACGGCCGGTCTCTTCTGATCATACCCGCCGTGCCATTGAAACCGGCAGCGTGGTCTATGCTGACGGTAATGAAGTGCCTTACTGCTGCCGGATCAGTCCGCAATGCCGGCTCGGATCGTCACTGGTGATCCCGCTACAGGGAGAAAACCAGCGGGTCATCGGCACCATTAAGCTGTATGAAGCAAAAAACCGCCTGTTCAGTTCGATCAATCGTACGCTGGGAGAAGGGATCGCGCGGCTGTTATCCGCACAGATCCTGGCGGGCCAGTATGAGCGTCAGACCGCGCTGCTGGCCCGGTCAGAGATTAAACTGCTGCATGCTCAGGTTAACCCTCACTTTCTGTTTAACGCGCTGAATACCCTACAGGCGGTGATCCGCCAGGACAGTCAGCGGGCCGGTTTACTGGTGCAGGATCTGTCGACCTTCTTTCGTAAAAATTTAAAACGTTCGTCAGAAATTGCGACCCTGGGCGATGAGCTGGAGCATGTACAGGCTTACCTGCAAATCGAGCAGGCGCGCTTT
This sequence comes from Tatumella terrea, assembly GCF_039523755.1. Lineage (NCBI taxonomy): Bacteria > Pseudomonadati > Pseudomonadota > Gammaproteobacteria > Enterobacterales > Erwiniaceae > Tatumella > Tatumella terrea. The sequence continues at coordinate 242,054 of NZ_BAAAFX010000010.1, forward strand.
CAGTCGCGGCTGAAAGTGACCCTGCAGATCCCGGAGGAATTACGTCATTACCGGTTGCCGGCATTTATTCTGCAGCCGCTGGTGGAAAATGCGATCAAACACGGGACATCACGGCTGTTCGGGGTCGGGGAAATTACTATCTTTGCCCACCGGCAGCCACAATCTGTGCAAGTGACCGTTCAGGATAATGCCGGTCTTTATCTGCCGGAGAATCACCACCACCAGGGGATGGGTATGGGGCTGGCTGACAAACGACTGAAAGCGAAATTCGGCGATGATTACGGAATTACGGTGACGGTGGACAGCGAATGTTATACCCGCGTGACGCTCCGTTTACCGGCGGAGGCGGAGCGATGCTGACGGTACTGATCGTCGATGATGAACCTCTGGCGCGGGAAAATCTGCGGGTGCTATTACAGGCGTATCCGGATGTGGAGATTGCCGGCGAAGCCGAAAATGCGATAGAGGCAATGGCGGCCATTAACCGTCTGCAGCCGCGGGTGGTGTTTCTGGATATCCAGATGCCGCGGATCAGCGGGCTGGAGATGGCCGGGATGCTGGATACCCGTCAGCGGCCCCGTATTGTGTTTCTTACGGCCTATGATGAATACGCATTACAGGCGTTTGATGAAAATGCCATCGATTACCTGTTAAAACCGCTCCAGCCGGCCAGACTCGAAAAAACACTACAGCGTCTGAGGCAGGCAGAGGAGCCTCAGGATTTCAGCCGGATAGAGGTGACACAGCGGCCGCTGAAATATATTCCCTGTAATGGCCTGAACCGTATTTATCTGTTACCGATGGAGGACGTTGCCTGTGTCAGCAGCCGTATAGGTGGCGTCTCTGTGACCGGCCGGGATGGAAAAGCCGGGACGACGGAGTTAACCCTGCGGACACTGGAGCGGCGGACCCCGCTGATCCGCTGTCACCGGCAGCATCTGATCAATCTGGATCTGCTTAGCGAGATCCGTATGCATGAAAATCATCAGGGTGAACTGGTGATGAAAAACGGACTGACAGTCCCGGTCAGCCGCCGTTATCTGAAGGTGCTGAAGGAGATCCTCGGGTTGTCCTCTCCGCGACCGCCGATCTCCGGGGAATGATCCCGGGACGGTAAGAGGATCCGGCAGTTATCCGGGAGTTTACCGGTGTTTCGCCGAATGATTATCTCCGCGACCCACGGTCTGCGCAGATTGACTCCCGGGCGGTAAAAGGATCCGGGAGTTTACCAGCGTTCCACCGGTGATCATCTCCGTGATCCAGAGTTTTGCGGGGAGAGATCCCCGGGCGGTGACAGGGCCTCTGATTATTCAACAGGTTGACTGAATTTCCCGGGATGATCACTTCTGTGACGACGACCTGTGGCAAGAGATCGACCTGTAAACGGATTACCCGGCCCGGCAAGGGGGGATTCGTCGTGGTGGTCCGGAGAGGACAGCATCGCCCCCGCCCCCGGAGAGCGATCCCGGGGATCCACCCGACAGCCAGTGACAGAAAGGCCGCAGTGACAGGGCCTGTTCAGCAGCAGCGCATTCCTCCTTTCCCCTCACCGCCATAGCGTGCCTGCTGGCGTTCACGGAAAAACTCTTTATAACTCATCACCGGCTGGTCAGGATGCCTGAGCTGCATATGCGCCACATAGGTATCATAATCGGGTATACCGACCAGCATTCTGGCGGCATGTCCGAGGTGTCTGGCAACAGAACCCGCTTTACTCATCGCTTCTCCTTCGTCACCGGCCCGGCAACCGCGGGCCGTGACTCTGTGGTATTCAGTGGCCGGAGGTAGTTTTCACGCCGCCTTCCGGGATGGGCACATACGGTGTTTCTTTGTCGGTACGTTGCGGTATCCGGCTGGCCTGACGCCAGATTTTCACGCCGTAAATCATAATGCTGTACACCACCACCAGGAACAGGAGGCTTAACCCGGCATTAGTGTAATTATTAATCACAATATGCTGCATATTGCTGGCCTGTTCCGGGGTCAGCTGGCTGCCGGCGTCACGCAGACGTGACTGATACTCGCGGGCCATATAGAAAAAGCCTTCCAGTTGCGGATTATTGCTGAACAGCTTCAGACCTAATGCCCGGGTGGTACAGATCAGTAACCAGATGGCCGGCAACAAGGGAACCCAGACATACCGTTGCCGTTTCATTTTGATAAGGATGACACAGCCCAGCATCAGCGCGACGGCGGCCAGCATCTGATTAGAAATACCGAACAGCGGCCACAGACTCTTCACGCCCCCCAACGGATCGACCACCCCCTGATACAGTAAATAGCCCCATAATCCGACGCAGCCCGCCGTGCCGATAATCCCGGCGGGCAGTGACTGTGTCTTTTTCAGGAAAGGAATAAAGTTACCGAGCAGATCCTGCAACATATAGCGCCCGGACCGGGTTCCGGCATCCAGAGCGGTCAGGATAAACAGAGCTTCGAACAGGATCCCGAAGTGATACCAGAATCCCATATCTGCCATTGGCATAATTTTATGGAACACCTCGGCAATCCCCACGGCCAGTGTCGGGGCTCCCCCGGCCCGGTTCAGTACCGACGGTTCTCCGATACTTTGTGCGGTTTGCAGGATTTGTTCCGGAGTGATCACAAAGCCCCAGGAACTGACCGTCGCGGCGGCCCGGGCCGTCACCTCCTGCAGTTGCGCCATGATCAGCGGGGCATTATCGCCTCCCATCTGGTGCAGATCAGGCATGGTGATGCCGAGGGTAGCGGGCGGGCTGTTCATGGCAAAATAGAGACCGGGTTCGATCACCGAGGCGGCGACCAGAGCCATCATGGCAACGAAGGATTCCATCAGCATGGCACCATAACCGATAAAACGGGCATCGTTTTCATTCGCCAGCAGTTTCGGGGTCGTCCCGGAGGCGATCAGTGCGTGGAACCCTGACACCGCACCGCAGGCGATAGTGATAAATAAAAACGGGAACAGGGCGCCTTTCCACAGCGGGCCGGTACCGTCGATAAACGGTGTCACTGCCGGCATTTTCAGATCCGGATTCAGGATCATAATCCCTGCGGCCAGACCGACAATCACCCCGATCTTCAGGAAAGTAGCCAGGTAATCCCGCGGGGCCAGGATCAGCCAGACCGGTAACAGGGCAGAGACAAAGGCATAGCCAATCAGGGTAAAGGTGATGGTGGTATCTTTAAAGGTCAGCGCCGGGCCCCAGTAAGGATCATGGGCGATGACACCGCCGAACCAGATAGAAAGCAGCAGTAATACCAGACCGATGACCGACACTTCACCCACGCGGCCGGGCCGCAGAAAGCGCATATAAATCCCCATCAGCAGGGCAATAGGCACGGTAGAGCAGACGGTGAAAACGCCCCAGGGGCTTTCGGCCAGGGCTTTGACCACGATCAGCGCCAGCACCGCCAGAATAATAATCATGATCAAAAAACAGCCGAACAACGCGATGGTCCCGGGGACCGGCCCCATCTCCTGCTTAATAATCTCGCCGAGCGACGCCCCGTTACGGCGTGAGGAAATAAACAGCACCATAAAGTCCTGTACGGCCCCGGCCAGGACCACCCCGGAGAGCAGCCACAGCGTACCGGGCAGATAGCCCATCTGTGCGGCCAGCACCGGCCCGACCAGCGGCCCCGCTCCGGCTATCGCGGCAAAGTGGTGGCCGAACAGAACATAACGGTTGGTCGGGACGTAATTCAGCCCGTCATTATTGAGTACGGCCGGTGTGGCCCGCGTCGGGTCAAGCTGCATGACTCTGCGGGCAATATAGAGACTGTAATAGCGATAGGCCACCAGATAGACAGAAACCGAGGCGACCACCAGCCACATCGCACTGATGGTTTCCCCCCGCCGCAGGGCCACGATAGCAAGACATCCGGCCCCGGGTATCCCTAAACAAACCCAGGGCAGGTGCCTGAGAAATTTATGTTTATCCATAAGTTATCCGTAGTGTTAGCTGAACAGAAGTTAACGGTCCTGAGGTCTCCGGTCGGAGCCGGGGACGGTGCCTGGCCGGTCGGTGGCGGCACTCCCATCCTGGCGATTTTTGTTAGCTTGCGGGAAGAAAACCGGGCCAGTGGCGTTATAGGGAACAGAGCGGTTGCCGGTGACCGTGAGCGGTTCTTCGCGGGGCCGGGAACCGGTAAATTTGTGATGAGCTTCGCATCCGACTGGCAGGATCCGTCGTCCGTAAGAGACGGCGCAGACGGAATTTCAGTGATGATTTTCTGATTAACAGAAAAAACGTGAGAGAACTCACCGGGTGTGAACGGCAGGCTCCTGCGGAATAAAAGGCAGCGCTATGCCGGGAGAGCTAACTAACGCAAGGACTAGCTCAAATATTGTTATGTTACTGACAGGTCATTATATCAGCGAATTAATCACTCTCTTACCGGTCTGGGGGCTGCCCGACCCGTCTCTTCGGTTTTTCCCGGTCTTTTTGAGCAACCCGCCAATCCCTGTCTACACTTAGAGGGATATTTTATTCTGCAGACACAGGAGTAATGGATGATTTTATCTCTGAAAAACCAGGTGGCGTTGATTACCGGTGCCAGTTCAGGCATTGGCTACGGATGCGCGGAAGCCCTGGCGGCTGCCGGTGCCAGCGTGGTAATTAATTACCGCAGCCAGCCAGAGCCGGCCGAAAAACTTGCCGCCAGTATTCGTGAAAAGGGCGGTCAGGCCATTACGGTGCAGGGAGATGTGTCAAAAGAAGAGGATGTCGAAAATCTGTTTGCGAAAACCCTCGAAGCCTTCGGCGCTCTGGATATTCTGGTGGCAAACTCCGGTCTGCAACGGGATGCCATGATCGCGGATATGAGCCTCGCTGAGTGGCAACAGGTGCTGGATGTGAACCTGACCGGACAGTTCCTGTGCGCCCGGGCGGCCGTCCGCCAGTTCCGTAACCAGGATCGCGGGTCTCTCAGCCGTGCAAAAGGCAAAATTATTCATATGAGCTCGGTGCATCAGTTGATCCCCTGGGCCGGTCATGCCAACTACGCAGCCTCAAAAGGCGGTCTGGATTTGCTGATGCGTTCACTGGCCCAGGAACTGGGCGAGGAGAAAATCCGTATCAACGCCGTTGCACCGGGGGCCATCGCCACGGCAATTAATAAGGAGGCGACACAGGGAGAGGCGGCTGAAAAACTGCTGGAGCTGATCCCTTACGGGCGTATCGGTGACACCGAAGATATTGCCAACGCGGTGGTGTGGCTGGCCAGTGATCTGGCGGATTATGTACACGGCACCACATTATTTGTGGATGGCGGGATGAGTCTGTATCCGGAATTCCGTGGCAACGGCTGAAAACCTGACAGAAGCGAGCGGGATCCGGTATGGCTTCCGCAGGTCTGCGGGCGTTGTGCCGGGGGTTACCCGTTGAGCGCACAGTAAAATGCCGGTGACAGTCCCCTGTCACCGGCATTACTTTCCTTAAGGCCTGTCGCGGCCCCCCGCAGCGGGTGATCCGTCAGTGGTTATCCAGCGGGACGGAAGAGGGAGTGCGGTGTGTGGCTACAGCAGATTTCGGCCGACTGACGTAACGTATAGTCAGTATCACCGCCAGACTCCAGACCACCCCCATCGCAATATACCAGCCCCGCTGTAAGTGCCCGCTCACCAGCCCGAGCGGAGAGAAGGTCAGATACAGACTGACCAGTGCCGCAATCAGCGCGATACTCACCGGCACCGCATAACGCCAGCCCACCAGTTCACTTCCACGGTCCGGCAGACGGCCCTGATGGCCGGCGGGCAGATAATGGTTCAGAGCAAACAGCAGCAGCATTTCACAGGCAAATAATATCCCCATCAGATGAATAAAGCTGATCCCCCAGCGGGCATCCACGTTCAGTCCCAGAATAAAAATACCGTACAGCAGGGCATGAAACACCAGCACCACTTTTGCAGCGATGGCGGGCGGGCGGGCGACGAGGAAGGCAAACAGCACTATCGCAATGACCGGCATATTAAAGAACCCGGTAAAGCGGCGTAACAGGGTGTAGATACCGTCCGGGGCATGCATTAGCAACGGGGCACAGGCAATCGAGATGATGGCGACCAGCAGGGTCATTTGTTTCCCGAAACGGATTTGTTGCCGGTCCGTCGCTGCGGGGCGGCGGTGCAGATAGAAGTCATAAGTCAGCAGCGTGGCGGACGCATTGAGTATGGCATTAAAGTGACTCATCACCGCGCCGAGAATAATGGCGACAAAAAATCCTTTCAGCCACCAGGGCAGCAGGGCGGCGATCAGGGCCGGATACGCCAGGTCTGACGAGGCCAGCGGATGTCCGCGGAAGTAGTGCCAGGCAATGATGCCGGGCAGCATCATCAGTAACGGCAGGATCAGCTTAAACGCGCCGGTGAGCAGAATACCTTTCTGTGCCTCTTCCAGTGAACGGGCGGCCAGGCTTTTTTGCATAATGGCCTGGTTGGTACACCAGTAAAACAGGTTGGCAAAAATCATCCCGGTAAACAGGGTACTGAACGGCACACTGTCGTGGGTATTACCGATCATATTCAGTTTCTGCGGATTCTGACGCAGAAGCTCACCGACCCCTGCCTGAAAATGGCCGTGCCCCAGCGCGATAAAGCCGAGCACCGGCACCAGGAAGATGATCGCCAGCAAAAAGACGCCATTGATGGTATCGGAAACCGCAATTGCCCGCAGCCCGCCGAACACGGCATAGGCCGTCCCGATGGCCCCGGTCAGGCAGATCATAGCGACCAGGCTGCTCTGATAACTGATCCCCAGCAGTTGCTGAACATTAAAGATTTTCTCCAGCGTCAGCGCCCCCAGATACAGTGACGAAGGGCATAACACCAGGGTATACGTCATCAGCAGCAGAATACTGACAATTTTGCGGGCGGTCCGGTCATAGCGGGATTCAATAAATCCGGTCAGGGTGGTAAAGCCGCTTTGCATATAGCGGGGAAGGAAGAATAACGCCAGCGCGATAATGGCAATAATGGCCGTCGCTTCCCATGCGATGGCACTGAGATTATGCAGGTAGGCATCGCCGTTCAGGCCAATCAGCTGGTCAACCGAGACATTTGTCAGCATCATGGATCCGGCGATAAAACCGAAGCTCAGCTTGCCGCTGGCCATAAAATACTCTCTGGCACTGGTATTTTTGATCCGCCGCGTCAGCCAGGAGGAGATCAGGATGATCAGCAACAGCGTTGCCAGGGTGGTTATCAGTGTAAACATCAGGCCTCCGGTCGGGGGTCGTTGATCCTGCCAAACTGGCTGCTGCCATCGATGGCGTAGTGGTCGATGGCCTGCAGTTCATGGGGGGTAAAGTCGGTATTTTCCAGCGCCTGCAGATTGTGCTGCAGTTGCGCCACCGAGCTGACACCGGTCAGCGCGGAAGTCACTTCAGGTAAGCGGAGAACCCAGGCCAGCGCCATCTGTGGCAGGGATTGCCCACGCTGTCGGGCAATGGCCTCCAGCCCCGCAATCCGGGCGTAATTCTGCTCACTCAGTTCACGCTGATCGATACTGGCGCGCGGCTTATCCGCCGGAGTGGCGGCGGTGTATTTACCGCTCAGTAATCCCTGAGCGAGGGTACTGAAGGCAATGATCCCGGTGCCCTGTGCGGCACAGGTTTCCAGCAGGTTTTGCTCAATCCAGCGGTTGAACAGGTTATAGGCCGGCTGATGAACAATCAGTGGCACATGCCACTGACGTAACAGGCGTGTGATTTCCCGCGTCTGTGCAGAGGGGTAAGAGGAGATCCCGACATACAGGGCTTTCCCCTGGCTGACCGCGGTGGCTAATGCCGAGGCGGTCTCTTCCAGCGGTGTCTGCGGGTCGTAGCAATGGGAGTAGAAAATATCCAGGTAGTCGAGTCCCAGTCGCTGCAGGCTCTGGTCAAGGCTGGCCAGCAGGTATTTGCGTGAACTGCCGCCCTGACCATAAGGCCCCGGCCACATGTCATACCCGGCTTTGCTGGAGATGATCAGTTCATCGCGGAACGGGCGGAGATCCTTGCGGAACACCTCCCCGAAATTCTGTTCAGCGCTGCCATAAGGGGTTCCGTAATTATTCGCTAAATCAAAATGGGTGATACCGGCATCGAAAGCGCTGTGCAGCAGGGCGCGCTGTTGTTCCCGGGTGGTGTTGTCACCGAAGTGCTGCCATAACCCGAGCGAGATCCGCGGCAGTTTCAGGCCACTCTGACCACAATACCGGTAGGGCATTTCCTGATAACGCTGTTTTGCAGGCTGATAATGCATAGTCATTTCTCACTGACGAGGGGGAAAGGCGGGGACGGTTAAGCCCAGATGGCTGCGTAAGGTGCTGCCCTGATACTGTGTGCGGAACAGGCCACGACGTTGTAATTCCGGCACCACCTGCAGCGCTACCTCTTCCAGTCCCTGCGGCAGGTGCGGCACCATAATGTTGAAACCGTCCGCGGCATACTCTTCGAACCAGCATTGCAGCTCGTCGGCAATCTGCTGCGGGGTACCTGTCAGGGTCCGGTGCCCACGGCCTCCGGCAATGCGTAACCCCAGCTCTGCCAGCGTGAGATTTTCTTCGGCGGCCAGCGCCAGTAACAGGGCCTGGCGGCTTTGCTGACCGGAATCTGACAAAGGGAGTTCCGGCAAGGGTTCATCCGGCGGATAGCCGGATAAATCAAAATTCCCCAGCATTCTGCCCAGCAGAGCGATACCCACGTCCGGTTCGACCAGTTGCTGGAACTGCTCATATTTTTCTTCGGCCTCAGACTGCGACTGTCCGGTGACCAGCAGTACTCCGGGCATGATCTTCAGGCTGTTTTCGGTCCGTCCGGACAGGCTCAGGCGCTGTTTCACATCCCGGTAGAAGGCTTTGGCTTTGTCGAGTGTCGGCTGGGCGGTAAACACGACATCCGCCGTGGCTGCGGCCAGCGCTTTGCCGTCTTCGGACGAGCCGGCCTGTACCACCACCGGTTTCCCCTGCGGGGAACGGGCAATGTTTAATGGCCCCCGTACCCGGAAATAATCACCGTGATGGTGAAGCGGATGCATTTTCTCCGGGCGATAGACTTCGCCGCCTGCTTTGTCATACACAAACGCGTCGTCTTCCCAGCTGTTCCAGAGCCCTTCGACGACCCGGTAAAACTCACGGGCGCGTAAATAACGTTCCTGATGGCTGAAGTGCTGCTCCCGGTTGAAATTAGCGGCTTCGTTGGCGGCATCAGACGTTACCAGGTTCCAGCCGGCACGGCCGCCGGACAGGTGGTCCAGTGAGGCGAACTGACGTGCAATATGGTACGGCTGATTGTAGCTGGTGGTTGCGGTGGCAATTAAACCGATATGCCGGGTCACCGCTGAGAGGGTCGCCAGCAGCGTGACCGGTTCAAAATAATTAGAGCGCGCCATCTTGTGGGCCACCGGCGAGTCAAACACCGCCAGACTGTCGGCAATAAATAAGGTGTCCAGGCAGGCGTGTTCAGCAAGCTGAGCAATCCGGATATATTGCTGAAGATCCAGCGGGTCCGGCGCCACGTCAGGATGCCGCCAGGCGGCCACGTGGTGGCCCGCCGGATGGATAAATGCACCTAATGAGAGCTGTTCATTTCTGGCCATAATTATTCTTAACTGATTAATATTATTGCTTAAACTATATCTGCGCTGTGTTGTTTTATTTAATATCAATTCGTGCACAGGTTATCCGGAAATTAGCTAAACCACGGGTCATGGCTGTCCGGGACGTGGGGCGCAGAGAGGCAAGGTCTGTCGGTGGCGGACGATATCAGGCGGATAAGTGGCCGGTGACTGATTCGGTTTTCTGTTGATTGCGATGTATGCAGACGGGAAATGCTTGCAGCGGATGAACAGGTTTCTGCGCTGCCGGCCCGGGGAAACGGGTCAAAATACTTGCGATTTATCAGGAATTATGGAAATCTGGACATTGAGACGTCCAAACGTCCAATTCACCTTTCTTCCCCTAAAATAACACTGATAAATATCGCAAACTATGACTCAACTTTCAGCTGACGTATCGTCGGGAAGTACCCCACCAGAAAATGATTACACTATCCATAGCGCGGCAGATGTCAGCCGGCTGGTCAATAACTCAACCCATGGCCGGACCAATGCACGGATCATCGTGGCCATCGCCCTGGGCGGTGTCTTTCTGGATGCCTATGATTTAGGCGCGCTGGCATTCGGCGTGAAAGACATTACCCGCCAGTTCGGGCTGAGCCCGTCGGGTATCGGTATGGTGGTGTCTGCCATCACTCTCGGGGCCATCGTCGGAGCCGTCATCGGCGGATATCTCACCGATAAAATCGGCCGTTACCGCGTGTTTATGGCCGATATGTTTTTCTTTGTGTTTGCCGCCCTGCTGGGCGCTCTGGCACCGAATGCCGAAGTGCTGGGCATCAGCCGCTTTATTATGGGGCTGGGGATCGGCATCGACTTACCGGTCGCCATGGCATTTCTGGCCGAATTTTCGCGGCTGAAAGGGCGGGGCAATAAGGCCTCCAGTATAGCGATGTGGTGTCCGACCTGGTATGCGGCTATCTCGGTCTCGTATCTGCTGGTGCTCGGATTATTCTATTCGTTACCCGCCAGTCAGAGCGAATACCTGTGGCGGTATATCGTGGGCTTCGGGGCGGTACCGGCACTGGTGATCCTGACGGTGCGTAAACGCTATATGACAGAATCGCCGGTCTGGGCGGCGCAACAGGGAGACTTAACCTCTGCGGCCAGCATCCTGCAGACCGCCTATAATATCCCGGCCACGGTCGGGAAAGACGCGGTCTTACACGCGAAAAAGGGTCTGAAACGGCGTACGACCGGCTGGAAAAGTTATGGCGTGTTGCTGAAGGGTGAGTATCTGAAACGTACGGTGCTGAACAGCGTAATGTCATTTGTTTCGCCGTTTGCCTATGCGGCTATCGCGTTCGGGCTGCCGATTATTATTTCCACCCTGTTTAAACAATCGATGCTGACCACCATTCTGGTCTCTCTGGCACTGAATCTGCTGTTTGCCTTTACCGGCGGACTGGCGGCTGTGCGGCTGGTACCGAAACTGGGGTCACGCAGTATGACGATTGCCGGTTATACCTGCCAGCTGGTTGCATTGCTGGGCCTGGCGCTGGCCGGACGTCCGGAAGATACGGCGCAGGCCGTGGCCTGCTGTGCCTTCCTGGCACTTTTCCTGCTGGGGCAGGGCTTCGGCCCGGGGGCGCATACCATGGTGTACGCCTCACTCAGTTATCCGGCGTCGATTCGCGGGGTGGGGGTCGGTTTCAACCAGACGATTACACGTTTCAGCTCGACGCTGGCGCTGTTTCTGTTCCCCATCCTGACGGCGAGCCTGGACACCGGCTTATTCTGGGTGATTGCCTTATCACCGGTGATCGGTCTGCTGGCACTGTTTATCATTCGCTGGGAGCCGTCAGGGTACGATGTGGATGCCGAAGATTATGCGTCTGTAAAACATGAAAATACACAGCCTGGCGGGGGAGTCTGAGATGTCATTTACCGAAATACAGGTCGTACCGGGGCCGGCGAATTATTACTGTTTTCCGGGAGCGTTACGTGAACTGACAAACTTTTATTCTGCCGCAGACCTGGAGCAGGCGTTCTGGGTCTATGGTGAACGGGCGATTGGGGCGGCGGAACCTTTTCTGCCGGCCGCCTGGTCTCTGCCTTCCGCCGGTAAGCACTGCATCCGGGAACATTGCAGTGAACCTTTAATCAGCCAGCTACTGACACAGGCCGGGGACCACCGGAAAGTGATTATCGGTATCGGCGGTGGATCGGTGATGGACAGTGCAAAAGCACTGGCGGATCGCCTGAAATTACCGGTGGTGCTGATCCCGACCATTGCCGCCACCTGTGCGGCCTGGACGCCGCTCTCGGTGTGGTACAACGCCCACGGAGAGAATATTGGTTATGAAATCTTTAAACAGGCTAACCATCTGGTGCTGGTGGAACCGGAAATTATACTGAACGCGCCGGCGGACTATCTGCTGGCCGGTATCGGCGATACCCTGGCGAAATGGTATGAAGCCCGGGTGCTGCTGCCGGATGAAACGGCTTGCAGTGTCCCTTATCTGGCAAAGACGGCGCTGAAAATGGCCGAAGGTCTGCGTGACCTGCTGTTCAGTGACAGTGCTGTCGCACTGCGGGATCAGCAACAGGGCACACTGACCCCGCGCTTTATCTCGGTGGTCGATGCCATTATTGCCGGGGGCGGGCTGATCGGCGGGTTAGGTGAACGTTTCACCCGTGTCGCTGCCGCGCATGCCGTGCATAACGGGCTGACCGTGCTGCCGCAAACCCACCGTATTCTGCACGGGATTAAGGTGGCTTATGGCATTCTGGTGCAGGCGGCACTGCTGAATCAGCAGCAGGATATCCGTAAGCTGTTGCACTTTTATCATCAGCTGAAATTGCCGGTCACGCTGGCGGAGCTGGGAGTTTCTCTGTCAGATCGTGAAGAGATGGATAAAATGATCGCGCATACTTTACGTCCGCGGGAAACCATTCACCTGTTACCGGTGAAAGTGACGGAAGAAACGCTGTATCAGGCGATGGCGGCTATTGAACGGGCAGGAAAGTCAGCAGAGTAAGACTGAAGGCCCGGCAGGACGCCGGGCCGGGATATCATCAGAAATCCGCTTTCAGTACCGCACGGTAACGGGCTTTACCGTCACGCACATACTGCAGAGCGTCATTGATTTGTGACATCGGGAACAGCTCGGTCTGAGGTTTCACCCCGGAGCGTGCGGCCAGTTTTACCAGGCTGCGTAACTCATGCGGAGACCCGGTCGATGACCCGGAAATGCTCCGGTCACCGGCAATCAGCGTAAAGGCTGGCACTTCAAACGGTTTCATCACGGCACCGACGGTATGGAAGCTACCGTTGTAGGTCAGTGCCTGGAAGTACGGCATCCAGTCCAGATCGACATTGATGGTGTTGATAATCAGATCAAACTGTCCGGCCAGCGCTTTCAGGGCTTCCGGGTCGCGGCTGTTAACCACCTTGTCGGCACCCATTCCCAGGATTTCCTGTTCTTTAGACGGTGACGAACTGAACGCGGTGACTTCACATCCCATCGCATGCAACAGTTTAATAGCGATATGGCCCAGGCCACCGATACCTATGACACCGACACGACTGGTCGCCGTGATATGGTGCTGCAGCAGGGGTTTGAATACCGTGATCCCGCCGCACAGCAGCGGACCGGCAGATTCGATATCCAGCGCTTCCGGAAGCGGGATCACCCACTGCCAGTCGGCACGGATTTTTTCAGCGAAGCCACCGCGGTTCAGGATAGTCGGCACACTGCCCTGTTTACAGTTGCTGTGACTGCCGCTGATACAGGCATCACAATACCCGCAACTGCGCGCGGTCCAGCCAATCCCGACACGCTGACCGACTTTCAGGCCTTTGTTTTCTGCCGCACTCCCCAGAGCGCTGACACGGCCAACCACTTCGTGACCAGCGACCAGAGGGTACTGAGATATGCCCCATTCGTTGTCAATCATCGACAGATCGGAATGACAAATACCACAGTACTCAACCGTGACTTCAACATCTTCGGCAGCAAGTTCACCGGCATCAAATTCCTGCAGTTCCAGTGCTGCGCCAGCTTCGGCCGCGGCGTAGCTTTTAATCTTGCTCATGAAGGTCTCCTTTCTGTGATGTAGTTATCACTTTAAAGCATGGCAGATGATAGCCATTAAAAAAAGCGCAGAAGAGAATAATATGATGCGGGGGAAAATAGTTGTCCGATATTGCGGTAAGGGCCGGTGAAACTCACCGGCCACAGGAGGGTCAGGCAGGTTTCGCACACCCGTTACATTGATTTTCAAGGATTTGTGTAAAGAAATCATTACCCTTGTCATCCACCAGGATGAAAGCCGGAAAGTCCTCAACGTCAATCTTCCAGATAGCTTCCATCCCCAGTTCCGGGTATTCGACACACTGCAGATTTTTAATACTCTGCTGTGCCAGTACTGCTGCCGGACCGCCGATACTGCCAAGATAAAACCCGCCATGTTTTTTACAGGCATCCGTCACCTGCTGGCTGCGGTTGCCTTTGGCCAGCATAATCATGCTGCCGCCGTGGGATTGCAGTAAATCCACATAAGAGTCCATTCGTCCGGCGGTGGTCGGCCCGAGTGAACCGGAGGCATAACCGGCCGGCGTTTTTGCAGGCCCGGCGTAATAGATGGGGTGATCTTTAATGTACTGCGGGAGTTCTTCCCCGTTATCCAGACGCTCTTTCAGTTTTGCATGGGCGATATCACGCGCGACGATAATCGTGCCATTCAGGGAGAGACGGGTCGATGCCGGATACTGGCTCAGCCGGGCCAGGATCTCTTTCATCGGCCGGTTCAGGTCGATGCTGACGACCGTACTTTCCGCTGCATTCTGCAATGTCTTCGGAATCAGGCGTGCCGGATTATGTTCCAGTTTTTCTATCCACAGACCTTTACGGTTAATTTTCGCTTTAATATTACGGTCAGCCGAACAGGAGACGCCCATCCCGATCGGACAGGAGGCACCGTGGCGGGGCAGACGGATCACCCGGATATCATGGGCAAAATATTTACCGCCGAACTGCGCCCCCAGGCCGAGGTTCTGTGCTTCTTTCAGCAGTTCCTGTTCCAGCGCCGTATCGCGGAACGCCTGACCGTACTTATTGCCTTCGGTCGGCAGATCATCATAGTAATGGGCGGAGGCCAGTTTGACGGTTTTCAGGGTACTCTCTGCGGATGTGCCGCCGATCACAAAGGCAATGTGGTATGGCGGACAGGCCGCCGTGCCCAGGGTGCGCATTTTCCCGACCAGATAATTTTTGAGTTTCCCCGGGCTGAGCAGCGCTTTGGTTTCCTGATACAGATAGGTCTTATTGGCAGAACCGCCTCCTTTGGCAATACAAAGGAACTTATATTCATCGCCATCCACGCTGTAGAGATCGATCTGCGCCGGCAGATTCGTGCCGGTATTCACTTCCTGGTACATATCCAGCGCAGCATTCTGTGAATAGCGCAGGTTATCCTGCTGATAAGTATTGAAGACTCCCTGGCTGAGAAAGACCTCATCGCCCCCGCCGGTCCAGACCCGCTGACCTTTTTTACCCACGATGATGGCGGTCCCGGTGTCCTGACAGGACGGCAGGATACCTTTGGCGGCAATTTCGGAGTTACGCAGAAACTGCAGCGCGACATATTTATCATTTTCGCTGGCTTCGGGGTCATCGAGAATATCGGCTACCTGTTGCTGATGGGCGGTGCGCAACATAAACGAAGTATCATGGAATGCCTGCTGAGCCAGCAGCGTCAGCGCTTCCGGCGCTACTTTCAGGATCTCCTGCCCTTCAAATTCAGCGACTGACACATAATCGCTACTCAGCAGGTAATAGTCGGTATCATCTTCGGCGACAGGAAACGGGTCCTGATAATGAAAAGGGATCGTTGACATGTTTTCTCACTTAAAGAGCCGCAGACTGGCGGCCACTATGCTTCGCAAAATACTGATGGTAATGGAAAATCTCTCCCGGCGCCCGATACGTTGCCGGTGCCGGGAGAGGCTCATTGACATAAATACCTGCAGCGATAAAAACGACGCTGTTATCCGAAGATCATCATCATCCAGGGGTAGCCGATGACAAGTAATGCGACCAGGAAAATAGCACCAAAAATGGTCCCCAGACGCCAGTAGTCTACGGTAGGCAGATAGCCACTCCCGTAGTATATCGGGCTTGGTCCGGTCCCGTAAGGGGTGATAATGCCCATCACTCCCAGAGAGGTGACCATCATCAGACAAAAGACCTGCATGTTCATGCCCGGAATGGTGGCGGCGATGGTCAGCATGGCAGGCAATAATGCCGTGGTATGTGCGGTGGTACTGGCAAACAGGTAATGCAGCAGATAAAAGGCTATCACCAGCACGATAAGCGCCACGCCCGGTGAGATACCACCCATCAGTGCACCGCCTTCTTTCCCCAGCCAGCCGATAAAACCGGTAGAAGAAAGACCATCCGCCAGGGCGACCAGGGTCGCAAACCAGGTAAAGGTATTCCAGGCGGCTTTATTACCGGTGATATCGCTCCAGTTAAGCACACCGGTCCATAACATCAGGGTGATCACCAGCAGAGCGGCCATGGCCGGTTCAATCCAGCTGGCGGCAAAAATCCACATCGCCAGGGCGCAGCAGACAAAGATCAGCAGCAGGATTTCGTTACGGGAAAGCTTACCCAGTTTTTCCAGCTCACGGGTGGCCCAGCGCGGCACCTCGTCGTTAACCTTCACCTCCGGCGGATAAAACAGATAGGCCAGCAGGGGCATGGCCAGGATCAGCAGAATACCGAGCGGCAGGAAGGCGACAAACCAGTTCCCCCAGGAGATGGTGATCCCGGTAATACTTTTCACCAGTGCCAGCGCCAGCAGGTTGGGGGCCAGTGCGGAAAGGAACATTGAGCTGGTGATACAGGCGGCAGTGATGGCGACCCACATCAGGTATGAACCGATACGTCTCGCGCTGGGGTCATTAGGTTTCGACCCATACAGCGGCGGCAGGTTGGCAATAATCGGGTAGATCGTTCCGCCGCTACGGGCGGTATTGGAAGGCGTAAACGGGGCCAGTAATAAATCGGCAAAGGTAATGGCATACCCCAGCGTCAGACTGCGGCGTCCCAGATATTTGACCAGTATCAGTGCCAGCCGGCGGCCGAATTGCGTTTTATCGTAACCGGCGGCAAACATAAAGGCCCCGAAGATCAGCCAGACGGTGGAGTTACCAAATCCGCTGACGGCCCATTTAAAGGACTGGCCTGCCAGTTTGAAGCCAGGAGCCGCTTGCTGTTCCGGGCTGAACAGTAACCAATGGCTGAAGAGGGCGATAACCACCACCCCGGTCAGGCCGATGACGGCGCCGGGTAACGGCTCAAAAATCAGCCCGACGATCACCCCGACAAACACGGCGAAGAAATGCCAGGCATAAGGCGGAAGACCGGCAGGCACGGGGACGAGTAAAAGCAGAAGGGCGACGACGACGGGAAGGAGCAATAATATCAGACGGTTTTTTTTGCCGGTGGCGGGGGGAACTCCCGTCGCGGGCTGAGTTGCATTTGATTTTACGTTCATAGTCAGTTTCTGTATGGGGTTAGAATAGTTATGGAGTAGCGTACAGATAATATTGCGTTTCCGTTATCAGGACTTTTCTGTGGTTCAGAATATCCCCGACGCGAAAATTATTATTATGCAGAGCATGTTACATCATCTGCATCATGGATAAAGTCTTTATATGATCTGTTATCTCTTTTTTTTACCGTTGATCCTGATCAACGAAACAGAACTATTTTTTTATTTTTTAAATTATTTTTAGCAATTCTTTTTTGATATCAGTCACCTGCTTATTTCCGGTCGCTTAGCCGGGGCTTCTGCCGGCCGGTGGGCACGGAATGAAAAGTGTTACATGATGATTTAATTAGGGTTTATCTCTTTGCTGGCTTACGGTGACCTTATATTCTCCTGTAATAAAACAGCGTGGTAAGGGTTAACAGAAAAATACGCGGCCCTGCCAGTTGGCGGAATTTAAATTTTAATTAATTTATGTCATAAGTTGTGTTTTTTGTTTGTGCTTGAATACGGAGATCGGACATTACCGGAATAACGGGTTTCCGATAACGACCTGAAAAAAATAGTCCTGAACATCCGGAGCAGATAATGACGAATTGTAACCCGCAGCTATCAGAACCCCTGACGCTTCCCTGTGGTACCACCTTAAAAAACCGGCTGGTGATGGCCCCGATGACGACCTGCGCCGGATTCTATGAAGGCAGTGTGACCCGGGAACTGGTGGAGTACTATCGACAGCGTGCGGGTGATGCAGCCGCCATTATTGTTGAATGTGCCTTTGTGGAAGATAACGGGCCGGCGTTCCCCGGGGCGATAGGTATCGACAAAGACAGTAAAATCGAGGGCCTGGCAAAAATTGCCGCGGCTATCAAAGCGCGGGGTTCGAAAGCGATTCTGCAAATCTATCATGGCGGGCGGATGAGTGAACCGCTGCTGATTGGCGGCCGGCAGCCGGTCGCGCCGGACGCTATCGCCATGCCCCGCGAAGGTGCTGTCACCCCGCGCGCGCTGAACACGCAGGAAGTGGCAGACATGGTAGAGAAATTCGGGCAGGCCGTTCATCGGGCTATCCTGGCCGGATTTGATGGCGTCGAAATCCACGGGGCGAATACCTATCTCATTCAGCAGTTCTTTTCACCGCATGCGAACCGGCGAAATGATGAATGGGGGGGCAGCCGTGAAAAACGGGCCAGATTCCCGCTGGAAGTGCTGAAAGCGGCTCAAAAGAAAGTAAAACAATACGCTCCGCCCGGGTTTATTATCGGCTATCGATTTTCCCCGGAAGAGATCGAAGAGCCGGGGATCCGTTTTGACGATACGCTCTTTCTGCTGGATAAACTGGCGGTTCAGGGGCTGGATTACCTGCACTTTTCAATGAACCATATTCTGCGCAGCTCGCTGGTGGATACGGCAGACAGTGAACCCCTTATCGATAAATATATTGCAGGGCGCACCTCGGCACTGGCCGCTGTTCCGGTGATTGGTGTGGGCAGTGTAGTGAGTCAGCAGGAAACGACGCAGGCGCTGGCCCATGGTTACTCGCTGGTCGCCATCGGCAAAGGCAGTATTGCGTATACTGACTGGGCCTCAAGGATCATCGGGGGCGAGACCCTGTCGCTGACTATCGACAGTACTCAGCGTGAAGCCTTATTTATTCCCGAACCGCTGTGGTACTTCCCGCAGGTGGCGGCGATGGTCCGCGATCTGAGTCTGGCGGGCGGGAAGTTTATGCCCGGCCACTACAGTGAAACCTTACAGGATGAGCAGGGGGATTGCCGGATCACGGTCACCCTGGCGGAGGATCGTATTACTGATCTCGAACTGTCCACGAAGGAACCGGCTGAGATCGAATTTACCACCCATTTTAATGAACTGCGTTCGCGGATCCTCGATGCTAACAGTCCTTATGTGGATGCGGTGACCGGTGCCACAACCCAATGCGAAGCCGTGAAAAAAGTGGTCGCCAGAATCCTGATGGCCTCCGCAAGGCAGCGTTTGCAGCAGACCGGCGACGGGAACGGGGGCGAAGCGCACTATGATGTTGTGGTGGTGGGCAGTGGCGGTGCCGGGCTGACGGCCGCCATACAGGCCAGCGAGTCGGGTGCCCGCGTGCTGATTGTCGAAAAAATGCCGGTACCGGGCGGCAATACGCTGAAAGCCTCGGTAGGGATGAATGCGGCCGAAACCCGGTATCAGACGCTGAAAGGTATCCGTGACAGTAAGGCGCTGTTTTATGAGGAAACCCTGAAAGGCGGCCACGGTAAAAATAATACGCTGCTGTTGCATGAATTTGTGGAGCAGGCGCCTCAGGCGGTGGACTGGCTGGCGAAGCATGACATCGTGCTGAGCGATATCACCATTACCGGCGGCATGAGTATCGATCGTACCCATCGTCCGGCGGATGCGTCTGCCGTCGGGGGCTATCTGGTCAGTGGTTTATTAAAAAATATTCATCAGCGCCCGGACATTGAAATGATGACCGATACCAGCGTCAGCGGAATTGAGTATGACGATGGCAGGGTGACCGGGGTGACGTTACTGAATGAGCAGCAGGAAAGCTTCCGTGTGCAGTGCCACAGTGTGATCGTGGCGACCGGCGGTTTCAGCGCCAATCAGAAAATGGTGGTCAGCTACCGTCCGGATCTGGCCGGATTTGTCACCACCAACCATCCCGGCGCAACCGGGAGCGGGATTGCGTTATTACAGTCTATCGGTGCCGGTACGGTGGATATGGGCGAGATACAGATCCATCCTACCGTAGAACAGACCACCTCTTACCTGATCTCTGAATCTGTCCGCGGCGGCGGGGCCATTCTGGTCAGTCAGAAGGGCGAACGATTTATTAATGAGATGGACACCCGGGATAAGGTCTCGGCAAAAATCATCGGCCTGCCGGAGAAATCGGCCTGGATAGTGTTTGATCAGCAGATCCGTGAACATAACAAGGCCATTGAGACGTATCTCTCGCGGGGATTTGTGGTGAGCGCGGACACCCCGGAGGCGCTGGCCGAAAAGACGGGGATGGATGCCACGCGGTTGCAGGCGACGTTAGCCTGTTTTAATCAGGTCGTCGCAAACAAGCAGCCGGATCCCTTTGGCCGTACCACGGCCCTGCGGCAGCCCCTTAGCCAGCGGCCTTTTTACGCTATCCGTATTGCGCCGGGGGTACACCACACGATGGGCGGGGTCACGATTAATACCCATACCGGGGTGCTGGATGAAAACCAGCAGCCGCTGGCCGGGGTGTTTGCGGCGGGGGAAGTGGTCGGCGGGATCCATGGCGGTAACCGTATCGGGGGGAATGCCGTGGCAGATATCGTGATCTTTGGCCGGGTGGCGGGAGAAAACGCCGCGAAGTATGCCCTGGCACACCGGGATCAGCCGGCCGTCACCCCGGCCTGACGGGGCTGGCGGTCATTCCTCAGGAGACGCTATGTCAGAGATCCCGGGCAGATACCATTATTCGGCGGTGATGATGGGGACGCGCGTAGAACTGCAACTGGCGGCACACCAGCCGGCGCTGGCGCATCAGGTCTTCCGGCAGATTAAATGGCTGGAAGATCTGCTGACCGTGAACCGGCCGGACTCCGCACTGATGTCTGTCAATCGTGCCGCCGGGGCTCACCCTGTGGTGGTGCCACCACCGGTATTTTCACTGCTCTGGCGGGCCAGGGAGGTCAGCTTCAGCGGCGGATGTTTTAATCTGGCGATAGGCCCGCTCGTCCGGCGCTGGAAGATCGGATTCAGCGGTGATGCCGTGCCGCCGGCCGAAGAGATCGCCGCGTTATTGCCGCTGACCGATCCCCATGCGATCCGTATGGATCCGGAGGCCGGTTCGATCTTTCTGACACGGCCCGGGATGTCTGTCGATGCCGGAGCCATCGCCAAAGGGTATATGGCTGACCGGATCTGTGATTTTTTACAGGCACAGGCCGTCGATCATGCACTGATCAATCTGGGGGGGAATATCCGGGTCATCAGCCCGCCCGGTGCTGAAGGCTGGTCGGTCGGGCTGCAGCAACCTTTTGCCGGCCCTGAATCGCTGCTGGGCAGTATCCGTTTATCTCAGGGGTCGGTAGTTACCTCCGGAGTGTATGAACGCTACTTTGTCCATCAGGGACACCATTATCATCATATTCTGGATCCACGCAGTGGCTATCCGCAGGATAACGATTTACTGAGCGTGACCGTGATTTCACCGCACTCCATCGATGGCGAAATATACTCAACGCAGTTATATGGCATGGGGCTGGAAAAAGGTTGTGAATGGCTGGCGGCACACGCCGGGGCTGAAGGGATAGAGGCTATCTTTGTGACCCGCGACCGGGAGGTCATCATTCCGTCACAGCGTCAGTTCTGTTTCCGGCCGGCTTCCCGGTAATCCCGGGCCTGGCGGAAGAGAGTGCCCGCTGCTGAGCCGGACACCTGATGTTTATTGGCAGTGGCAGGCTGATAAGTAAAAACGGATGTCAGCGGCCCGGCTTTGTTCCGGACCAGTCGTGGGACCCGCGTAGCCGTGATAAAGGTTTAACCTTTTTGCAGAGTAAATAGCGTAATTTCACCCGGATAGCCCAGCCTCAGCGCGAAACCATTCCATAAGCCGGTACCGTTGCTGACATACAGCAACATCCGGCCCAGACGATATTCGCCGGAATAGAACCCCTGGTTGGCTCGTTTTACCAGAATATCCAGTCCCGGCACCATACCGCCGTGGGTATGGCCGGAAAGCTGCAGGTCAATACCACTGGCCGCATTCTGCCGGGCATTCACCGGTCGATGGTCGAGCAGGATCACCGTATCCTGTTGCGTCACCCCCTGCAGGGCCTCTGACAGTGACGGGCCGGGCTGAGAAAACCGCAGCGCCGCTTCATCGGTCACCCCGGCGACCACGATACTCTGTTCACCGCGATAAATACGGACCGACTGATTCATCAGTTCGCGGATCCCCGCGGCTTCAATTTCACGCATCCAGCCGGAAAAATCCGCGTAGTATTCATGGTTCCCCGGGATGGCGACCACACCATCTGCGGCCCGTAACCCTTTGAGCGGCGCGACATCCTGTTTACGGTCCGCCACCGTGCCGTCGGCGATATCACCGGTAATAGTGATCAGATCCGGCTGCAAGGCATTGGTTTTTTCGACGATCTCTGCCATTCGCTGACCGCGTAATAAGGTACTGGCATGCAGATCGGTCAGTTGTACCAGCCGGTAACCTTCAAAGGCGGCAGGTAATCCGGAGACATTCACCGTCACATTTTTCACTGCGGGGACTTTCACGGCCTGCCATACCGCATAGCCCGAAATGGCCAGTGAGATGGCACATAACAGACTATTGGTGGCCCCTTCATGGGATAGCGGATGCCCCGCCAGATAAGCCACTCCGGCGATCAGGCCGTGTAGCACCAGCAGCAGAGTAAACAGGATCTCCGCGCCAAACAGAACGTTAATCGCCACCATCACCGGCTGAGGAAATTCCGGTGAAAACATATTGCCGAACACCAGACGATAGATAAGGTGACACTCCGCGACCAGCAAGGCAAAAACAAACAACAGTATTCTGACGGACGCGGGAAGCGGGAGATGTAAAATAAAACGCCAGCCAATCACCAGCGCCATTACAGGGGTCATAAAAGGTAGCACAGTCACTCCTGTGGGTTTGTCATCAATACCTTAACTCTAGCATCGCTCAGCCAATAGTCACATGTCACAGGCCCGGGGCAGGGAGGCTGCCTCCTGCCCCCGGCTCCGTCAGCTATCCCGGACGCCTTTACTGAACCCATCTTCTGCCGGCATCACCGGCCACCGTGAGTGTGCCGTGGTCCCTGCACGCCTGGCAAAAAAGGCCCCGGGCCGGAGAACCTCTGAATGCTTCCACCGGGGCCGCCGGTCAGCGATATTCTTCCGCAGAAAGGCAGTCTTTCGACAGCGGGGAAGGGAGGACTTTTCGCAGGCGAGCCGCGTGCTGGCAGGCTGTTCAGGCAGGCTATCGTTGGTGAATACGCCGTATACCTGAAAAGGCCCCCGTCCGGGGAAAGGCTGCGGGGTTGCTTTTTGCAATGATACTTCACGAAATCTTTACGGCAAGTGACCGGTTAACTCTTTTTCTATGACATATCATGGAAAAAATCACCTTATCCTTTTCCCCGTCGATGTTGAGATCACTTATGAAATTAAAATATCTTTCTGTCAGTGTGATTTTCCTGCTGGCAGCCTGCGATCAGGGGGCGTCCCGGCCAGTGGCATCAGCACCGCCCGAGGTGGGTACGCTGACCCTGAAGAGTGAACCCGTCACGTTATTTACCCAATTACCCGGCCGCACAAATGCGGTAAAAACCGCAGAGGTTCGTCCTCAGGTGACCGGGGTGATCCTGAAACGTCTGTTTACGGAAGGCGGGGAGGTAAAACAGGGGCAACCGCTGTACCAGATTGACCCGGCGTCCTATCAGGCGGCGTATGACAAAGCTCTGGCGACCTGGCAGAACGATGAAATGCTGCGTAAACGCTATCAGCCGCTGGCCACAGAACATGCTATCAGCCAGCAAACCTATGATGATGCGCTGGCCGCAGAGCGGGAAGCCAAAGCTGATCTGGAAACTGCACGCGTTAATCTGAATTATACCCTGGTCAGAGCACCGATCTCCGGACATATCAGCCGTTCACTGGTCACCGAAGGGGCGCTGGTCACCAGCGGACAGACTGATTATCTGGCCACTATCCAGCAGTTGAATCCGATGTATGTGGATGTCAGCGAATCGTCGACCGAATTATTACGCCTGCGCCGGGCACAGGCAGAAGGCAAACTGAAAAAAGTCGGGGATAACACGGCTGACGTTCAGCTAAAACTCGATGACGGCAGCCAGTATCCGCTGGATGGCAAACTGGCCTTTTCCGAAGTGAATGTTAACGAAGCGACCGGTACGGTGGTACTCAGGGCGGTATTCCCGAATCCGGACAACGTGTTACTGCCGGGGATGTTCGTCCATGCCAGCCTGCCGCAGGCCGTTCAGCAACAAGGTATTATGGTCCCGCAGGAATCCATTATGCATGACAGTAAAGCCCGGCCTTACGTCTATGTGGTTCGCCAGGATGACACGATTGCACAGCAGAGTGTAGAAACCGGCGAAATGACCGGCGGAAACTGGCTGGTGACAGAGGGGCTGGTCAGCGGTGACCGGGTGGTGGTCAACGGGCTGCAGGATGTCCGTACCGGCATGAAAGTCAAACCTGTCGCCGCAGATACCAACGATACGCCGGATGCCAGCAAGATCAGTCTGTCAATGACCGATCCTGCGGCACAATAAGGGGGCCTGATGTCAAAGTTTTTTATAGAACGGCCCATCTTTGCCTGGGTCATCGCGATCATTGTGATGCTGGTCGGGGCGATTGCGACCTTCAATCTGCCCGTCAATCAGTATCCGAATATTTCACCCCCGGCGATCTCTATTTCGGTCACTTATCCCGGGGCCAGTGCTGAAACGACCCAGAATACCGTAGTGCAGGTCATCGAACAGCAACTGAACGGGCTGGACGGATTACGCTATCTGGAATCCACCACCAGCAGTGATGGCAGCGCCTCCATTATTGCGACCTTTAATCAGGGGACTAACTCAGACATTGCTCAGGTCCAGGTACAGGACCGGGTTTCGCTGGCCGAGTCTCAGTTGCCTTCCAGTGTGACGGACCAGGGGATCCGCATCCGAAAATACCAGAAAAACTTCATGATGGTGATTGGTCTGATCTCCAAAGACGGCAAGCTGAGTAATGCCGATTTGGCCGACCTTCTGGTGTCCAAACTGGAGGACCCGATCTCCCGGACCAAGGGGGTCGGCGACTTTATGGTGATGGGGGCCGAATATGCCATGCGTATCTGGCTGGACCCTGCCAAATTGTACAAATATAACCTGATCCCCAGTGATGTCTCCACGGCCATCGACAATCAGAACGTACAGGTCTCTTCCGGCTCGCTGGGCGGCTTACCGACAGTGCCTGGCAATAAAACCACCGCGACTATTCTGGGGAAATCACGTTTCACGACGGTAGAACAATTCGAAAATGTTTTATTAAAAGTGAACAGTGACGGGTCTCAAATCCGGCTGAAAGATGTGGCTCACGTGGCACTGGGGCCGGAAAGCTGTACCATCGACTCGACCATGAACGGGCGCCCTTCCGCCGGTATCGCATTACGTCTGGCCACCGGGGCCAATGAGCTGAACACCGCAGAAGCGGTACGTAATACCGTGGCTGCGCTGAAAGATTCATTGCCGGACAATGTCGAGGTGGAATATCCCTATGATACCACGCCGGTCGTCAGTGCCTCGATTGAGGATGTGGTTAAAACACTGATTGAAGCGATTGTGCTGGTTTTCTTTGTGATGCTGATCTTCCTGCAGAATCTGCGGGCGACGTTGATCACCACACTGGTGGTGCCGGTGGTCCTGCTCGGCACCTTTGGTATTCTTGCCGTCTTTGGTTACAGCATCAATACGCTCACCATGTTCGGAATGGTGCTGGCGATAGGCCTGCTGGTGGATGATGCCATCGTGGTGGTCGAAAACGTGGAAAGGGTGATGCACGATGAGCAGCTTAGCCCGAAAGCCGCCACCATCAAATCGATGCAGCAGATCCAGGGGGCATTATTCGGGATAGCACTGGTGTTGTCGGCCGTACTCCTACCGATGGCCTTTTTCTCCGGCTCGACCGGTGTTATCTATCGTCAGTTCTCGGTAACTATTGTCTCTGCGATGGCGTTGTCAGTACTGATGGCATTGATTTTTACCCCGGCCTTATGCGCCACCGTATTGAAGCCCGGGTCGGCAGAGAGTAAAACCCGCGGTCTGGCGGGCTGGTTTAACCGGAAATTTGAACAGGGGACACTGAGTTACAGCCGGGGTATTAACCGGATACTGTCGCGGCGAGGCCTGTTTATGCTGGTGTATCTGGTGATTATCGGCGTGATGGCTTTCCTGTTCACCCGGGTACCGACCACCTTCCTGCCCAAAGAAGATCAGGGGCTGATGATGATCCAGGTGACCCTGCCGGTAAATGCATCATCGCAGCGGACACAGAAGGTACTGAATGATGTCTCTGAGTATCTGAATAAACAGGAAGGCAGTGTGGTATCCACCGTCTTTGCGGTGGATGGCTTTAACTTTGCCGGTCGGGGACAGAACAGTGGCATGGCCTTTGTCCGCCTGAAAGACTGGAGTCAGCGAACGCACGCTGATCAGAGCGTCAGTGCGCTGGCCGACCGCACGATGGCCCATTTCAGTGACTACAAAGATGCCAAAATCTTCGCGATGGTCCCTCCGGCGGTGATGGAACTGGGTAATGCGACCGGATTTGACTTCTATTTACAGGATACCGGCGATCATACCCATCAGCAGATGATGGACGCGACCCATAAATTTATTGAGCTGGCGAACAAGGATCCCCGTCTGACCGCGGTCCGCATGAACGGAATGGAAGATGAACCGCAATATCAGCTTATCATCAATGATGAGCAGGCCAGCGCGTTAGGGCTGAGTCTTTCTGATATCGATAACACCTTATCCGTGGCCTGGGGTTCCAGCTATGTTGACCAGTTCATGTATAACGGACGGGTCAAAAAAGTCTATCTGATGGGGAAAGCCACCTCCCGTGTTACCCCGGAAGACCTGAATAAATGGTACTTCCGTAACAGCAGTGGCGACATGGTACCGTTCTCCGCTTTTGGCAGCGGTCAATGGGTCACCGGGTCACCGCACTACGAGCGCTTTAACGGAATGTCGGCGGAAGAAATTCAGGGGTCACCGGCACCGGGTTATAGCAGCGGGGAGGCAATGAAAGCGGTAGAACAGATTGCTAAACAATTGCCGTCCGGATTCCGGGTGCAGTGGTACGGTATTTCCTATGAAGAACAGGCGTCAGGATCTCAGACATACTCATTGTATGCGTTATCTGTGCTGGTGGTGTTCCTCTGCCTGGCCGCACTGTATGAGAGCTGGTCTGTTCCGTTATCGGTGATCATGGTGGTGCCGTTAGGCGTGCTGGGGACCATTGCGGCGGTACTTATCCGCGGATTAAGTAACGATGTCTTTTTCCAGGTCGGGTTATTAACCACCATCGGTCTGGCGGCAAAAAATGCCATCCTGATCGTCGAGTTTGCAAAGGAGCAGCACGAGCGTGAGGGTCGCTCATTGATTGATGCGGCCAAAGACGCTGCACGCATGCGTATCCGGCCGATAATTATGACGTCGATGGCCTTTATTCTCGGCGTGTTCCCGATGACTATCGCTAACGGAGCCGGCGCAGGCAGCCAGCACTCGATCGGTACGGCGGTGGTCGGGGGGATGCTGACCGCCACGTTCCTCGCGATTTTCTTCGTGCCTATGTTCTATGTTGTGGTGTCCCGGGCATTCTCCGGGAAGAAGAAACACCCCTCTGAGGTGACTACAGATGATAATTAAGTCTTTCCCGTGGAAGCTGCTGCCGCTGGTGGCAGTCCTGGGGCTGGCAGGGTGCAGTCTGCAGCCCGACTACAAACGTCCGGCAATGCCGGTAGATACCCGTTACCGTTTGTCCGGTGCGCCGGGGAATGTCGCGGACATGTCATGGCAGAATTTTTTCACCGATAGCACGTTACAGCAGTTAATTCAGTTGTCGCTGGAAAATAACCGTGACTTAAGGGTGGCGGCGCTGGATGTGGAGGAGGCAAGGAATCGGGTCACGGTCAACCGTGCGGCATTGATGCCGACGGTGGATGCTACCGCCAGCCAGACCTCTGAACATCTGCCGGCCAACCTCTACAGCACCCGGAGCACGGGGGCGGTGACGGAACATGAGCTGAGTGCCGGGTTAGGAGTCACCTCCTGGGAGCTGGATTTCTTTGGACGTCTGCGCAGCCTGAAGGATGAGGCGCAGGAAACCTACTTATCGACCGCCGCCACAGAACAGGCGACGCGGATCTCACTGATCGCCGAAGTGGCCAGCGCCTGGCTGACGCTCTGTTCGGATAACGACCTGCTGCACCTGGCTCAGCAAACGGTACTCAGTCAGCAGGACTCCTACCGGCTGACCAAAATGAGCTATGACGGTGGGGTCAGCAGTGATCAGGACCTGGCCGAAGCAGAAATGACATTGCGCAGTGCCCAGGCCGATGTTGCCAGCTACACCCGTCAGGTGCGTCAGGATGTGGATGCCTTACGGTTACTGGCGGGGACCGACTTACCTGCCTCGCTGCTTTCTCATGCGACGCTTAACAGTCACTGGCAGTTCCCACCGACCCCGGCGGGGTTGCCGTCGGACTTACTGACCCGCCGGCCGGATATTATCGCTGCCGAACATACGCTGAAGGCCGCCAATGCCAATATCGGTGCGGCGAGAGCCGCATTCTTTCCGTCCATCAGCCTGACAGCTTTCGGGGGGTCATCCAGCAGTTCCCTGGACCGTTTACTCGACGGCGGGACCGGAGCCTGGTCGTTTGTACCGTCAATCTCTCTGCCTATCTTTGATGGCGGAGCCAATACGGCAAACCTTAATATTGCTAACATCGAAAAACGTATCGATATTGCCAATTATGAGAAAGTCATTCAGACAGCATTTAAAGAGGTGAATGATCAGCTGGCCGGAGAAGATACCTGGGGTGCGCAGTTACAGGCAGTCGATCAGGAGGCCGCCGCCAGCCAGCGTGATTACCATTATGCCCAATTACGCTACCAGCAGGGGGTGGACAGTTACCTGAGCGTTCTGGTCGCACAGCGCTCCTGGTATAGCGCACAGCAATCGCTGATCGCTGCCCGCCTGGGACAGCTGAACCAGAAAATCACCTTGTATAAGGTGCTGGGAGGGGGGTGGCAAACCGGTGGCTCCTCGCATTCATCTTCTGGGCCATAGTGTACTGAGGTGAGACGCTGTTCAGGCAGTAACAGCGTATTCTGATGTGCGGTATCGTACTCATCCGGCCTGCGATCGCAGGCCGGAATCTTTCCGGTCTGCCTTACCCGGCGGGATAACGGACCCGGGTGAACGGACAGCCTCTGCAGTGCCGGGTTGCTGTTATCGTCACAGGATGACAGTGACCGCGAGCCGGCCTGCAACGGTTTTCGGATTACTTCGCCCGCTTCTCAATGGCACAGCAGGTCGCGAAGGAGCCTCCCACGGCCAGTATCACCGGAATGACCAGCGTACTGCCCATATGGGTGAATTCTGCCGCCAGCATCACCGTAGTGAGTGGCATCTGCATTGATGCCGCAAGGAAAGCGGCGGCCCCTGACAGCGCAATCGCCGTCTGATCTCCGGCGGGTAACCATGGTGAAAAAACGGTGAACAAAATACTGGCGAGCAGAGCGCCGACGGTAAAGCCTGGCGTCAGAACGCCGCCTTCAGCCCCGGCGCGCAACACAGCCCGGATAAGCACCAGTTTCAGTACCAGCAATATCACGGGTAACAGACCGGTTAATTCCCCCCACAGGGCCAGTTGCGTTGGCCCTTTACCATTGCCGGGTAATTGCGGATACCACAGTGACAAAACGCCGGTCAGGCCAAAACTCAGCAGACACAGGACCGGCATCTGCCAATTGGTTTTAACTCCTTTGCGGGCATTTTCGGTATAACGGCGAAAAAGATGTGCGGCATAGCCGAACAGGGGTGAAGTAACGATGGCCCAGATAATCAAGGGTGTACCGGCGGCCGGTGCTGAGAAATGGTATTGCGATTCATTGCCCAGGCCAAAGGTGGCGACATAGGCTCCCAGTGCCGAAGTCACCAGCGCTGGCAGTACGCAGGACCAGCGGAAAGAGATCAGCAGAACTTCCAGGGTAAAGATGGCTCCGGCCAGCGGGACATTATATACCGCTGCCAGCCCGGCCCCTGCACCACAGGCAATCAGCACCCGGGTATCCTCAGGGGAAAGCCCGAAGACGCGAGCCAGAGAGGTGGCGCCCAGCGCGCCGATCTCCCTCGGTGCCACTTCACGGCCTAACGGTGAGCCTAACGCCACCGTGATAATCTGTAATAAGGCATGGATCAGTGAGGTGCCCCCCGGCATCGGTCTGGCGGGATCTTTCACTGCCGCGTTGACCGAAACCCGTGGACGGCCGTAGCGTGCCAGCAACCACCAGCCGGCACCGGCAATGATCCCTCCCGCCAGTAAAGCCATGATCCGTCGTTCACCACTGGCCGCGGTCACGCCCTGTAAAAAGCTCTCTTTGCTGATAATCGCATCCTGACTGTACCCGAAAGCCAGATGCTGCACGGCATGCAGCAGCATCGCCAGTAACATGCCGCCCAGTCCGGAGAGTACCCCGGTCATTACCACCGCCCCGGCGAACCGTAGTGATTTGGTCATATGACAACCCTTAATACGATAAATAAAAAATATTGATGTCTGCTAACTATGAGGCAGCCAACGTCAATCCGGCGTCAACTCACGGAGATAAGTTAGCTTACATGATGAAAATGCGTGATTTTCATTGTGATACCTTGCCGGTAAGGATGAATATTTTTGTAGAAAATTTCTACAATAGTGTCATGCTTAAGTGTGTATCTCATCACACTGATACTAAATAAATCAGTGATGATTGTGAGTCGCCAGGAAGCAGAAAAAACAGGGGGAGATCAGGGAGGGACAGGGCCGGAAAAATAGGTATCTTTCCGGTTTTAAAGGACTTTTTTAAGCCGCCGGGGGGCAGCTTACCCACACGTCATCGCCCGTTTTTGTCAGGAAATGAATAATTGTGCGAAAGTACTGATATTTCCTATATCATAATCATCCGGGAGTTCGTACCATCTCCTGATGGCGAAAAAATAAAGACGTAAATTGTTACATTATGGTCCATGAATTATTAACTCGCCAGTTTGTCTTAGTGATGAGACATAAAATAATGTCGACTAATAGATTGGTGATGCAAGCATGAAAAAAAGTAATGGGTTCAAATTCAGCTTCCTGAATCCTAAATATCTGACCTTGTGGCTTGGGATCAGTGTTTTATGGTGTGTGGTTAAGCTCCCTTATCCACTGCTTCTTGCCCTGGGGAAACGCCTCGGCACCTGGTCGCAGCCTTTCCTGAAACGACGTAAGTCTATCGCCCGTCAAAATATCCGTCTCTGCTTTCCTGATATGTCTCCTCAGGAACAGGAAGCGTTGTTACAACAAAATTTCGAATCCCTGGGGCTGGGATTACTGGAAACCGGCATGGCCTGGTTCTGGTCTGACCGGCGTATCCGTAAGTGGTTTGACGTTGAAGGGCTGGAAAACCTGAAGCGCGCGCAGTCCGGCAAACGCGGGGTGATGTGTGTCGGGGTTCACTTTATGTCCCTTGAACTGGGCGGCAGAGTCATGGGACTGTGCCAGCCAATGATGGCAACCTACCGTCCGCACAATAATCCACTGATGGAATGGCTGCAAACCCGTGGTCGCTTACGCTCGAACAAAGCGATGATTGACCGCCGCGATTTGCGTGGCATGGTCGGTCAGCTGAAACAGGGTGAAGCGGTGTGGTTTGCGCCGGACCAGGATTACGGAATCAAGGGCAGCTCCTTTGTGCCTTTCTTCGGGGTTAAAGATGTGGCAACGACCAACGGAACCTATGTGCTTTCCCGTCTGTCGCATGCGTCGTTGTTAACCATTACCCTTGTCCGTAAAAAAGACGGCAGAGGCTACCAGTTACATATCGAGGAACCTTTAGAAGATTTCCCGGCCACGGAGTGGAAAGCGGCGGCTTATATGAACCAGATCATTGAGCGGGAAATTATGCGTGCACCTGAGCAATATATGTGGGTCCACCGCCGTTTTAAAACCCGACCGATGGGGGAAGCTTCTCTCTATATCTGATCCTGTCCTTTATCGGGCCGGTATCGCTCAGGCGATACCGGCCCGATAACCCCCTTAGCACTTCCCCCATAATTCACCTGTTCTCTCTCCTGCGGGATCGTTGTCTCCGTGAACGGGTATCGCGGTTATGTGAGTTTGTTTGAATCAGTGATCTCTTCATCTTAACGGCAGTGGCTGCAGTCTCGCGCACGTCGCTGATTAACCTGTTCTGATTATTCCTGTCTGTCCTCTGAACCTCTGAACTGTTCCCTGTGGGGCGTATACCCTGTAAGCGTGAAATTGTCTGCTGCTGCCCGCCATCCGTGAAACAGAATGAAAGTGGGTATTCACTTTCAGGAGGTCGGGGAGTGGGGGCTGCGCAACGTGACTCAGGACTTTCTCTGAGTCAGTCACGGTATACCTGCGACCTGTTGGCGGGTTCGGCAGGAGCTCCCTTTTGCGAAGCCTGGTTTGTAATACGGTGCTGGCTCTCTGTTATTTTTCCTGAGAACAGAGGGCGTTACGGGGACCGGCGGGAAGTCCGTTTTAGCGAAAGGGTGCAGAGTTTTGTGTCTCTGAGGGAAGAACAGCGAAGGCTCACCGGTTCCGTCAGGTACTGGCTTGAGTGACGGCTGAATCAGAAGGTGGCTTTATTTCTGCGTGGCTGCTGAAAACAGAGAATATATGCTGGCTCTAAGGGGGATCGTTTTAGCGAAGTGGCGACTCAGTGCGATGCGGTTTTGTCTCTGTGCGTCTGCAGAACAACAGCAAAGGTTTACTGGTTCTGTCAGGTGCTGGCTTGAATGACGGCTGGTTCAGAGGGGGTGGTGCATTGTTTTGGCCTGGCTGCTGCAGGACAGAGAAGGTTTACGGGGGACCTGTGCGATATCGTCCTGGTCCGGGGGGAAGCGAATGACGGTGTTAAGTCTGTCCCGTGGCTGGGCCGGAAAGCAGGAGTTGTTTGCGGTTTACGGGGCAGGATCCTGAAGGAAAGGGGCTGGATATCCCGGAATGGAGCTTTTTATTACGGTGTCTTGAGAGAGTGTAAGTACACGCTTACTTTTATAGCGTGATCACGCCATAAATAAGTCACGGCAGACCGGCTCTGAAGGTAGTGCGGATGGCTGAAAGCTGACAGGGGTTTAATATCTTATCTTTGCAGAAGGATTATCTTAATCACAGGCCAGACTGTCATTACAGGTTGTTTCGCAGGCGATATCTCAGCGGAAGGTGTTTAGTGGTTCCTGTGACGCATTAGCTGAACAACATCACCACCGTATGGCTCTGTTATAATAAAAATCGACTAATATAGGAGGTTATATTGATAGTAAGTATTCACATCGTTATGAGGTGTGACCTGAGCGGCAACATGGCTAACACCCGGTGTGGGCGACAGCCATGTTGCAGATGGGATGAATAAAAACCGGCACAGCTCTCACTGTGCCGGTAGCGGGATTAACGGATGATTACGTTCTCCATTGGCGGAATATAACCGTAGTCGAATTCTTTGACCATAAAGGTACGTTTACCTTCGATCTTAATCTGTACGGTCGGGGCTTCGGTACCACCGATGCGGTATGCACCGTCGTAGTCATTGTCAGAAGCTGGCACCGTATCAATAAATGACGTCACCAGGCCGTTTGGCATCACACAGTGTGAATAGGTCTGCAACGGCTGAGACGATGGGTTACCCAGTACCAGGCCGGAACCATTCAGCGGCTCGTAAGGGCCAAACAGTGAATCACTGACAAATCCGTAAACGCCGTCCGGGCCGGTCAGGTTATCGGCATACGTCGATTTATGGCTGATGGTAAACAGGTAGTACTTCCCGTCCTTAAACACAAAGTGAGGACGTTCCGTCTGGTCGTTGACACCAACCGCAGTGATCAGCGGTGGCAGCAGCTGCCAGTCATTACCTTCCGCATCTTTCGCCGCCGCCAGACCGATACAACCTGTCTGATAACGTGCGCCACCGACATCGTCGTAACCCGGAGGAATATCACCCATATCTTCGGTGGTAATCTCATGGCTGCCGCGATCCCCGGCCACATTGCCTTCGAAGACCATATAGAGGTTGCCATCATTCGGGTCGATGAACGGGCTTGGGTCACGGAAGCCCCAGTACGGGTTTTGTTCTTCGGTCTGGTAGTAGAAACCGTCAGCGGAGAACAGCTCAATGACTTCATTGAAACCGGAGAGGGTGACGCCGTTACCATCGGCAGCAATTTTACCTTTCACCTTCACGATGGTCGCGCCCGGCGTGACGCAGGTGTAATACAGTTCCACATCACCCTGTTCGTTCAGCAGAATCGGGGTACCGGCCCATTCACGGGTAGTCGGTGAAACACCTTCCGCCATCACACGGCCACCGAAGGTCCAGTTTTTGCTGTCTTTTGAGTACCAGAAGCAGATTCGGGCACGACCATGACGGGCATTCCAGTCGGTGTAGATGTCGTAGTTGCCGTTTGCATCGGTGTACTCTTCCGGCAGACGATCGGCGGTCAGCGTAAAGATCACGGACCAGCCATTAACGGAAACGATATTACCGTCGTATTTACGTAATGGCAGAGTATCCCAGATAAAGACTTCATCGCTCATCACCGGAAAATCAATGGCGACCACAGGCTGAGTGGTGGTTGGATCATCCTCGCGAACTTTCAGTGCATCTGCACGGCTCCATGCAGTTGTTTTTACTTTGTCTTGTAAATTTTTAATTTCAGTATTTTTCATTTTTAAAACCTCCGTAGTTAAGTGAGGCTTTATAAAAACATGCAGCGTTATTTAATTAAACGTATCCCGGCTTTGTCATTTACCACACAACATATTCAGAAAATAATCTTATTATTTGTTGTGTGGCAGAGCAGACAACGGCTGAATATATCCCTGCTCACTTTTTTATCCGACACTGTCCGGTGGTCCGGAAATGGATTTTCATGCTGAACATTTTCACGAGAAAATGGCAAGCAAAAACTGGGGTAATATCCCTGCGACTTTTTCTTAAAAAATGGGGGTGCTCGGTGTTTATGAGAATTTTTCCGTCGCCAGGGGGATTTTTTCATATAAATTAAAATATCCGTTCAGTTCACAGAAAATATACGAATCCGGGATTTCTGATCAGCCGATATTCGGCTACCGACCGGCAGAACGGTCTGTTATCGTAATGTCATGAACCGCGGTAAGAGATAAGGGATGGTCAGGAGTATGATAAAATCTGTATCCTGGGATCTCCTGATAAGTCATATTTCTGGTCCGGACATCACCCGCTACTAATATCCTCTTTTCCGTGGGTTGAAATGTTTTCATCTGTCATCCCGATGGCATTTATCAGATATCCATGAACATGAGATCACACAGCCCATCCAGCGCCTGTGTTCTGTGTTGTTTTGTCAGCAGGCCGGGAGGACAGTTTTCATTCTGCGGAAAAGGGAGGTCCGGCAATTAACCGATAATCTCCGGCCTGGCCACCGCTCTCAGCGAGACGTTCATTATTCACTGCCAGGTCGACGCCGGCAGGGCGGATCCGTTGACTCTGAGACCTTTAGCGACCTGAAACGAAGACGTCAGGCAGAGGTGTCGCAGTATTCTTACTCTGCCGATCCCTTTCAACGCTGTTGCCGGCGGGCAGAAATGATCAAATCTCCCCTGGCAGCCGGTATGACGACCGGAAACCCCGGTGTGAAACACGCGGCCGCTTTCAGCGGCCCGGGAAGGATCCCTGGCGGGCGGACGCTGTGGTGGATGGAAAAGACGTATCGTGCGGTGTCGTTTCCGGCCGCGGATCGCCGCCATTGGCGATCGCTTTCACCTTTATGACATCCACTGTGCGCTGACGGGAAATATCGATCAGCAGAAAGGTACAGAACCCTAAGCATGATGACCGCCGTGCTGAGACCTTTCCGGACGGTGTCCCGTGTTGCCACCTCCCGGATTCGGGAGAGAAGCCGCACTATGATGGCTGATAAACACGGCAGGCAGCCTGTTAACAGAAAGGGGAAAACCGGCCAGAAAGATATTCCCGGCCGGCGGCGAAGCGATGTTTTATCCGGAGATAAATATCCCCTGATTTTATCAGGGATATTTCTCATTACAGAGAAGAGATGTGGGAATAATGTTAAAAAATAAAATATTCCCTATCATTTTTAAGGTTATAGTCTGAGGAATGCGTATTATTCACCGGCGTTCCTCTCCCATGAACAACAGATAATTTTCTGCCGGGCATGTTTTTACAAAGAATGTTAAGTGCAGGGTTAATTCAATTTCTTCATGATAATCCGGTTTATCCAGAAACTGATTTTTTTTACGCCCATAAAACCGATAAATCCGCCAACAGAAACGGTTAACTGGCTGGATACCCCAAAATAATTCATTAACGATACAGAAATAAATGTCAGGCAGCCACAAATCCCCCCTTCAAGTAATGTTTCGATAATACCCCGTCCGGAATATATCATTCGCAGGATAGCCATAAAAAAGGAGATGAAAACACCAAAGAAAACGGAATCTCCCCGAATGGCTCCCTTCGCTGCATTAATAATGCTGTTAATATCCATAAATTTTTCCTGATAAAGACGCGACCTCAGTCGCGCCGCAATGAATATTATTTGACGATGACATTTTCCATCGGAGGAATATAACCGTAGTCAAATTCTTTAACCATAAACGTCTGGTTGCCTTTTATTTTAATTTGTACGGTAGGGGCTTCGGTTCCTCCGACACGATAGCTACCGTTATAATCGCCATTTGATTGCGGAATAGTATCGATAAAAGAGGTCACCAGGCCATTGGGCATGACGCAATGTGAATACGTCTGATAAGGTTGTGACGAGGGATTCCCCAGGACTAAACCGGAACCATTTAACGGCTCATAAGGGCCAAATAAAGAATCACTGACAAAGCCATACACACCATCCGGCCCCGTCACACCGTCACCGTAGGTGAACTTGTGGCTGATAGTAAACAGGTAATATTTACCGTCTTTGAACACAAAGTGAGGACGCTCTGTCTGGTCATTGACCCCGACCGCCGTGATTAATGGTGGCAGTAACTGCCAGTCGTTACCCTCGGCATCTTTTGCTACCGCAAAGCCGATACAACCGGTCTGATAGCGGGCACCGCCGACGTCTTCATGGCCCGGAGGAACATCCCCCATATCTTCGCTGGTGATGATATGTGTCCCGCGATCGCCGGCCACATTCCCTTCAAACACCATGTAAAGATTGCCGTCTTTAGGGTCAATAAACGGGCTCGGGTCACGAAAGCCCCAGTATTCATTCTGTTCTTCTGTCTGGTAAATAAAACCATCGGCAGAGAACAGTTCAATGACCTCTCTGAACCCGGAAAGCCTGACTCCGTTGCCATCGGCAGCGATTTTACCCTTAACTTTCACGATTGTCGCGCCGGGGGTGACGCAGGTGTAGTACAGTTCAATGTCACCCTGCTCGTTTAGCAGAACCGGTGTCCCGGCCCATTCACGGGTGGTCGGTGAAACGCCGTCCGCCATGACCCGGCCACCGAACGTCCAGTTTTTGCTGTCTTTGGAATACCAGAAACAAATACGTGCACGGCTGTGGCGATTGACCCAGTCACTGTCGATATCGTAGTTGCCTTCGGCGTCAGTGTAGACATCAGGCTGACGCTCTGCGGTCAGCGTGAAGATGACAGACCAGCCGTTAACGGAAACGATATTACCGTCATATTTTTTCAGCGGCATGGTGTCCCAGATAAACACTTCATCACTCATCACTGGAAAATCAATACCGACCAGCGGCTGTGTGGTGGTCGGATCATCAGAACGAACTTTAAGGGCGTCAGCACGGCTCCATGCAGTAGTTTTCACTTTATCTATTAAATTTTTCATATTAAACCTCCGTAATTGAATGAGGTTTAATAAAATCATGTCCCCGTAAATAATTAAAACGCATTTAATTTTGTAATGCACCACACAACAGACATAATTTAAAAAAGGGCCGTATTGTTGTGTAGTCAGTGGCAGACCAGAGAGTGATGGCGCCGGACGGGTATATAAATAAGTATCTACAGCCAGATAAAAAGCAGATAGAATCTTTTATCTATTAACAGCCATTAATGTAGTGATTGATCATTTATACCTCTACATGTTTTAAAATTATTCAGTAAAAATAGGTGGTACTTATGATGCGTTGCCCGATCTGTAACAAGCCGGCTCACACACGTACGAGCCGTTACTTAAGTGATACGACCAAGGAAGCATACTATCAATGTCAGGATATTACCTGCTCATGCACCTTTAAAACGATAGAGAGTCTGGAAAAAATTATATGCGCTCCGATGGCTAATCAGGAACAACGAATAATGGCGACGTTATAGGAATAGTCTTAATAACGAATTTTTCACTGAACTTTTCATCAATGTCGTAAGCGCTGATAATAATCAGAGATGTCGTATGGAAAATATTTTCCGACGGCATATTAGCGGAAGCTTATCAATAATTGATCAATATTGCGTTATGTGTGGTTAAACCGCGGTATGCAAAATATACCGCGGTTTAACCATCTTCCTGTAATAATGTAAACCATCCGTTATTATTTTGTTTTACTGATGCTCCTGCTGGTCCGGGGGCGGGCGGCGTTCTGCCGTCTTCTTTACAGGCCTTCACGATGGCGATTCATCGTGCTTCGGTCGGGTGGGATGGCACGTCTGAGACCTGGCACAAGCCCGTCAGGGTGGCGGTTTCCCTCCTGTGGCCGGCCGGGCAGTCACGTTTAAATGTCTTTTTTATCCTTTCGTCGCCCTCTGCTGGCATTTTACGATTTTACAACAGTATCAGTGTCTGGATATTGTAAATGCTATTGATAACCATTATCAAAATGATGTAGATTCTCACATAAAATAAGTGGCTGATATTTGCACAATTTCTTTCTTTGAGAGGAAACATTCGTTTGCATTCACTTGCCGGCAAACGACATTTTTGGCGTGTCTGGATACTGATAATTATGTATAAATTTCTGACTCAGGGTAAGTTTAAACCCGCATTATTCAAATTTACCGCGGTGGCACTGTCCGTTCATTCGGCCTGTACCTTTGCCGCAAACACAGCAACGACTGACGCAGAGGCCGGGAGTTCTGAACAGCAGCTTACCGTTACGGCCACCCCGTTGCCGCTGCGCGCAGATAACCGGAAAACGATCACGGCTGATCAGATGCAAAAGCAGGGCGCAACAGACTTTGGTACGCTGATGCGTTATCAGACGCTGGTCAGTGCGACCGGAGCCAGCGGCGGTTCCGGTAACGGGAAAAGTGGTTTTGACCGTGGTGGATACACCGGTTACAACATCCGCGGCCTGGAAAGCAACCGTGTCGGCATTGATGTGGATGGGGTTGAACTCCCGTCTGCCACGGGGCGTGGCTACGTCGGACGTACCGGAGTGAACACCTTCGGTATTGGCCGCGATTATATTGACCCGTACCTGTTTGGTTTAATGAGTATTGATGCGGGAGCCACCGCAGTATCGCAGCCGAACACCTCTATCGGCGGCATGGTCTCCTTCCGTACCAAATCTCCGGACGATTACCTTAACCCGGAAAAATCGACCTATTTCGGTTACCAGTCGGATTACGATTCCTCTGACCGGGGCTGGCACAACGGGATCACCGCCGCGGCCGGTGGTGAAGAACTGCGCGGGATCTTTGTCTACAGTCGTCGCGACGGTCAGCAAACCCTTAATAACAGCGGGACCGTCTCCGCCTATCCGGCGAACTGGCATTCCGACGCCTTCCTGACCACCGGTATCTGGCAGCCGAATGATCAGCATAAGCTGACCGGGACCTTCAGCTATTATGATAAAACTCATCATACGCATTATGACACCTGGGATTCCGCCGGCAAGAATGTGATCGGTACCAGCCATCAGTCCGGGGAAACCCGCCGCCTGGGAGTCAATCTGCAGGATGAATATACGCCGTACAATGACTGGATAGATTCCCTGACCACCCGGGTTAACTGGCAAAAGACCGAAGCGCATGACAATACGCTGGCACCTTATGATACCGGGGTGATTGGCCGTACCTACTCGGACTACAATACCCATTCGCTGGGATTCTCCACCGAACTGCGTAAAACCCTGGGACGCCATGAGCTGAGCGGAGGAGTGAACGCCGGTCTGGAAAATACCACGCGTCCGTTTGAACAGTCGCCGGCACCGCTGGTCTACTATTCAGTGATGCAGCCACAGGCTGACAGCCGGAGCACCACCCTCGGTGCCTTCCTGCAGGACAAAATTAACTTTGATCTGCAGGGCCATAATTTCGCGATCACGCCAGGTGTTCGTGTTGCCTATCAGAAAACTAAACCGCAGAATCTCTCCTCCCTCGCTGACGGCAGTTCCGTGCTGACCACCGGGGATGTGGACACCTTATATGGTTCCGGCACCAGTGATACTCAGGTATTACCGTCTCTGACACTGCAATATTCGTTAACCCCGACGCTGCTGACCTATGTTCAGTATAAACGCGGGGCGGAATTCCCGAACGCCAGCCAGCTGTACGGCTCCTGGAACCTGGGTTCAAGCTATGCGGGAACCCAGCAGTATGCGCTGATCGGTAATCCGTCGCTGAAAACAGAAACCAGTAATAACTTCGAGTGGGGCCTGACCGGGCAGCTGAATCCGGGGATCACGCTCAGCGGGTCGGTCTTCTATAACCAGTACGATAACTTCATTGCGTACACCCGTTATACCCGTAGCGGATCGCCGGCGGCGTTTACCAATGTACCGTCAAATATCTATACGATCTATCAGGCAGAAAACCGCGATAAAGCCTTTATTTATGGCGGAGATATCAGTGCGAAATTCCATATTGGTCACTGGCTGGAGTCGGCGGAAGGGCTGAGCACCACCCTGGCGCTGGGCTATGCTAAAGGCGAGTCTAAGTCTTCTCTCACCGGAGACAGCTACACCGATCTTGACGGTGTGCCACCCATGAAAGCCGTGGTCGGTGTCGCCTG
Source organism: Tatumella terrea (assembly GCF_039523755.1). Classification (NCBI taxonomy): domain Bacteria; kingdom Pseudomonadati; phylum Pseudomonadota; class Gammaproteobacteria; order Enterobacterales; family Erwiniaceae; genus Tatumella; species Tatumella terrea. The sequence continues at coordinate 282,896 of NZ_BAAAFX010000010.1, forward strand.
GGATGCACCATCAGGCGTCTGGGGCAGTGCCGTAACGGCGACCTTTGTGAAAGGGAAGCAGGCCAGCGAGACTACGCGTGATACCACCACTACCGGCACGGTGACCAGTAAAGAGAGCCCGTATCTGCGCATTCCGGGTTATGGTCTGGTGGATGCGACCGCTTACTGGCGCATCACAAAAAATGTCAAACTGAGCGGAGGGATCTATAACATTACTGATCGTAAATATATTGATTACCTCAGCAGCCGTGATCTGGAAACATCGACCGCACAGGATCGTAATGATGTGGCATTAGCCGTGATGCCGGGCCGGACGTATCAGTTAGGTCTGAACGTCGATTTCTGATGATCCATTATCCGCCCTGCCATACGGCAGGGCACTCAGGGAACAGAGAGCAGGAGAAGTTATGATGACGACTTATCAGCATTATGTGCAGTTAAAAGCCGAACATCCTGGCAGTTATGCCCGGGATCTGGCAAAAATGATGGGGATCAGTGAAGCTGAGCTGATCCAGGCCCGGGCAGACGAAGCGCAACCCCTGCGGGCAGATTTTCCGGCGTTACTGGAAGCCCTGCAGAGTGTGGGTGAAATTAAAAGTATTACCCGCAACGAATATGCGGTCCATGAACAGACCGGCACCTTTGATCATCTGCATATTGGTCCGCATGCCGGGCTGGTATTAAATCCGCGCCACCTGGATCTGCGTTTTTTCCTCGCGCAATGGCACAGTGTTTTCAGTCTGCAGGAGCAGAGCGCCCGCGGCGAACGTCACAGCATTCAGGTCTTTGATCGTCATGGCGAGGCAGTGATCAAAATCTATGCCACCGGGCACACCGATCAGGCGGCCTGGCAGCAACTGATCACCGCTTTCCGTCAGCCGGAACCTGCGATGCTCTCTGTGAGCCAGGCACCGGCCCCCGCGTACGCGGAACAGATTGATGCACCTCTGATAGAGCAGGAGTGGCGGGAAATGACAGACGTGCATCAGTTTTTCCGTCTGCTCAGCCGTCACAATATCAGCCGGCAGCAGGCCTTTGCGGCGGTCAGTGATGATCTGGCCTGTCGGGTCGATGCCGGTGCACTGGCACAGTTACTGACGCTGGCGCAGGATGCGGGTAATGAGATCATGATCTTTGTCGGTAACCGTGGCTGCACCCAGATCTTTACCGGCCCGGTGGAGAAAGTTGAACCGATGAAGGGCTGGCTGAATATCTTTAATCCCCGCTTTACCCTGCATTTACAGGATAAACAGATAGCGGAAAGCTGGATCACCCGCAAACCCACGGTTGACGGACATGTCACCAGCCTGGAGTTATTTGCCGCAGATGGTACTCAAATTGCCCAGCTCTATGGGCAGCGCAGTGAAGGGCAGCCGGAGCAGACACTCTGGCGTCAGCAAATCGAATCACTGAAAGGGAGTGTAATGGCATGAGATTTTTTGGCCTGATGCTTTGTCTGCTGGCATTACCGGTTTTCGCCAGTCCGCGGGTGGTCTCCATTGGCGGAGATGTCACCGAAATCGTCTATGCTCTGGGCGCCGGTGACCAGCTGGCGGGCCGTGACAGTACCAGCACCTTTCCGGCACAGGCCGAAAAACTTCCCGATGTCGGCTATATGCGCCAGCTAAATACCGAAGGTATTCTGGCGCTCAAGCCGGAAGTCGTGCTTGCCAATGAGCAGGCGAAACCCTCACAGGTTCTGGAACAGTTATCGCAGGTCGGGGTAAAGGTGGTGCATGTCACCGGCGAAAACAGCCTGCCGGCGATTCTGCAAAAAATTACCACCATTGCTGATGCCCTGCATAAAGAGGAGGCGGCAAAACCCTTATTACGTCAGGTCAGTGAACAGATACAGGCACTGCCGACCCGGCCTCTGCAGATCAGAGCGTTGTATATTATGGCTAACAGCGGTATGACCACGCTGGTGGCCGGTAAGGGGACGGCGGCAGATGTGGCGATGCGCAGTGCCGGGCTGAGCAATGTGATGGGCAGCGTCCCTCACTACCAGACCCTGTCTGCGGAAGGCGTTATCGCCGCAGCCCCGCAGGTCATTATTATCGACCGTAGCGGTGTGGCAGCCCTGGGGGGGCCGGAAAAATTGTGGCAGTTACCGGGCCTTTCGATGACGCCGGCGGGTCAGCACCACCGGATGATCACTATCGATCAGATGGCGTTACTGGGCTTTGGCCTGCAGACGCCGAAGGCTCTCCTTCAGCTGCGTCAGGCGGCAGAAAAGATCGATGCGGAGTAACCCACAGACGTTGATCTGGCTGCTGGTGATGGGAGGGATCCTGCTGGCGGCCTTGCTGATTTCCAGTCAGTCCGGGGCGTTGCCTCTGTCGCTGTCCACGTTATGGCATGCGGACCCGGACAGCCTGACGCGGAAAATATGGCTGAATATCCGTTTACCGCGTGTGTTGCTGGCGGCGCTGGTCGGACTGGCTCTGGCCGTCTCCGGCACCGTAATGCAGGGATTATTTCGTAACCCGCTGGCCGACCCGGGATTGCTGGGGATCAGCAGCGGGGCGGGCCTGGCCGTTGCCATTGCCCTGATCATTCCGTTTTCCCTGCCGCCGGCCCTGGCCCTGTGGCTACCGATGGTCGCGGCATTTACCGGCAGCCTGCTGGTTACCGTGCTGATCTTCCGGCTAAGCCGCTTTACCGTCGGACATCTGTCCCGTTTATTACTGTTTGGTGTGGCCATCAATGCGGTGTGCGGGGCGATTGTCGGGGTATTGTCATGGATAAGTAATGATCAGCAGTTACGTCAGTTGTCGTTGTGGGGCATGGGGAGTCTGTCCCAGGCACAGTGGCCGGTGATCCTCGTCTGTGTGTTACTTATTCTGCCCGCCACCTTCGGTACCTTATTCTTTTCACAGCGGCTCAACTTACTGCAACTGGGGGAAGAAGATGCCCATTATATGGGGGTCAATGTCAGCCGTACGCAGCGGCAGCTGCTGGTACTGAATGCTGTACTGGTGGGCACCGCCGTCTCGGTCAGCGGGGTGATTGGCTTTATCGGGCTGGTGATCCCTCATGTGATGCGGATGTGCTTCGGCAGTGATCACCGCAGTGTCCTGCCGGCATCGGCCCTGAGCGGAGCTATTTTACTGCTGCTGGCCGACACACTGGCCCGCACGGTGGTGGCCCCGGCAGAAATGCCGGTCGGATTACTGACCAGCCTGATCGGCGCACCGTGGTTTTTCTGGCTGATTATCCGTCGCCAGCGGGGGGAGTGATGGCCGTTAACCTTGAAGCCGATAACCTCGTCCTGAAACGCGGACAAAAAACGCTGTTGTCTGCGGTTTCGTTACAGTTATCGCCCGGAGAAATGGTCGCTCTGATAGGCCCGAACGGTGCCGGTAAATCCACCTTATTACGGGTACTGAGTGGTTATCTTGCCCCGGACAGTGGCGAATGCCGCCTGCAGGGGACAGCGCTGAGTGCATGGGAAGGCCGTTTACTGGCACAGCAACGTGCGGTCATGCGTCAGCAAAGCAGCCTGACCTTTGCGCTGACCGCAAGGCAGGTCATCTCTCTGGGCAGGGCGGCCTGGCCCCGGGGTCAGCAGGATGAAATTGTGACCGGGGTCGCCGGACTGACCGGCTGCAGTGACTTGCTGGACCGCAATTATCTGCACTTATCCGGCGGAGAGCAGCAGCGGGTCCAGCTGGCGCGGGTGCTGGCACAACTCTGGTGTGACGGCGAGCCGCAGGGATTCCTGTTTCTGGATGAACCCACTTCGGCGCTGGATCTTTATCATCAGCAGCATATTCTGAGGTTACTGCACCGGCTGACCCGGCAGGGGAAACTGATGGTATGCAGTGTGCTGCATGATCTGAATCAGGCATCGCTCTGGGCAGACCGGGTGTTGCTGCTGCATCAGGGGAGCCTGGTCGCACAGGGCACGCCACAGCAGGTACTGAATGCAGAGATATTACAGCACTGGTACGGGGCGGAACTGAGTGTCCATTCGGCAACGCCTCATCGGCGACCGCAGGTGATGCTGTTACCCTGATACGGGATGATATGTCCGGGAGACGAACCCCGGATGACTCTGATCCACCGGCGGGATCGGCAGGGAGCGACGGATCCCGGGAGTCACGTGCAACGGCCCGACCCTCTGTCAGTAACGCCCGCCTGTTGGATCGATGCTGACGGGCAGGCCGGTGACTGAAAGATGTCCGGCGGTCGCTGGCTGGCGGATCGCGATGATCCTTCCGCAGGGATCGTCTTTTGCGGGGCCGATCCCCGCATGGCGGCCGGGAGGGGCGATCTGCCCTACGGCCGTCGATACAGAGGACGGTCACCACGCCGGGGGCGGTGGTTATTCATCAAAACAGAGTTCAGGGGAAGCCCCCTGATCGTCATATTCCTCAGTGTCCCTGGCCGCAGGGCAGACCGGATTCAGTAAATCATCAGAAAGGTAACGCTGACCACTGGCCAGGATCTCTTCAATTTGCATCGCATAAGTTGTCGCCATCAGAAAACTCCATGGTTGCTGAATAGTGAATCTGCAGGGTCAGCATGGCAACCACAGATGACATTCCTGTGAACCCGTCCGGAAATAATAAAGATTTTACGGTGGCTGCAGGACAGCGCACGGAGTAATGGCTATGCTGGATCACATCATTCAGTGACAGACGGAGCAGAGATGACCTTAAGACTGGCAGTGGCAGGAACACATTGGATCACCGACAGTTTCGTGTCTGCGGCACTGGAAAGTGGTCTTTATACGTTGAGTGCGGTCTATTCACGGACCCCGGAACAGGGCGCGGCGTTCGCGGCGCGCTATGGTTCGCCGGCGGTATTTACGGATTTGCAAACAATGGCAGAGAGCGACCTGGCGGAGGTGGTGTATATTGCCAGCCCGAATTCGCTGCATTGTGAACAGAGCTGCCTGTTTATGCGCCACGGGAAACACGTGATTTGCGAAAAACCGCTCGCGTCAGATGACGTTCAGGCCGCCAAAATGATCGCCTGTGCGAAGCAGCATCGGGTTGTGCTGTTTGAAGCGTTTAAAACGGCGACCCTCCCTAACTTCCGGGTGATCCGTGACACCCTGCCGGCGCTGGGAAAACTGCGTAAAGCGCTGCTGCAATATTGTCAGTACTCCTCGCGGTATCAGCCTTACCTGGCGGGCGAAAATCCGAATACCTTTAACCCGCAGTTTTCGAATGGCTCGGTGATGGACATCGGCTTTTATCCGCTGGCCAGCGCCGTGGCGTTGTGGGGCGCCCCCCGGGGCGTCAAAGCTCAGGCGTCGTTACTGGAAAGCGGGGTCGATGCCCACGGAACGGTGATTCTGGATTACGGCGATTTTGATGTGACTATTCTGCATTCCAAAGTCAGTGATTCGGTACTGAGCAGCGAAATACAGGGAGAAGAAGGCTCGCTGGTGATAAGCAAACTGTCCACCTGTGAAGGGATCACCTTGCATCCGCGCCAGGGGGCGGTGCAGTCACCCGGTGTGGCTCAGTATGACAACGCGATGCGCAGTGAAGCTGAACTGTTTGCCCGGCTGGTGGCAGAGCAGCAGATCGATCACCCGGCGCTGGAGGTCAGCCTGATCACGGCCCGGTTGCTGACGGATATTCGCCGGCAGACCGGGGTACGTTTCCCTTCCGATGATGCGATGCCCTGAAGCATATCGGGTCAGATCTCGAAGTTATAAGGGATGTCCTGGCAGGTGACCGTTTCCCGTGCATTTGCTTTCAGTTCATCCACCGACAGGTTCGGGTTACACAGCATCATAAATTGCCACAGATAATCCCGTTGCAACTGACCCCGCTTGACTGCCAGCCAGACGGTGCTGGCAGTAAACAACTGGCGGACGTCCAGCGCAATCACATCGTCTTCCTGCTCAGACACGGCAGTTTCGGCCACAATCCCGATACCCATGCCCAGTTTGACATAGGTTTTCACCACATCCGAGTCCTGCGCACTGAGCACAATATCAACTTTCAGACCGGCACTTTCAAACGCCTGATCGATCACCGACCGGCCGGTCATTCCGCTGCGGTAGGTGATTAACGGCCAGGCAGCCAGGTGCTCCAGAGTAATCTCCTGCAGGTCTGCCAGCGGATGTTGTTTAGGGAGCAGGACCTTATGGTTCCATCTGAACCAGGGAAACGCCCGCAGAGTATCGCTGTGTGATAAGACTTCAGAGGCGATACCTAAATCTGCGCTGCCGCCACTGACCATACTGCGGATCTCTTCAGGTGTGCCCTGATTCAGCACCACGCGGATATTCGGATATAACTCACGGAACAGTTTTATCTTACCCGGCAGCGAATAACGGGCCTGGGTATGCGTGGTGGCGATGGTCAGTACCCCGTCCTGCTGACCGGTGAAGAGCTCCCCTAATCGTTTCGCTTTTCCTGCATCATCCAGTATGCGTTTCGCAATGGTCAGCATCTCTTTACCCGGCCCGGTCAGACCCAGCATGCGTTTGCCATGGCGAATAAACAGCTCCACACCCAGCTCTTCTTCCAGCTCGCGGATATGGCGACTGATCCCTGACTGAGAGGTGTATAACGTTTTGGCCACTTCGGTCAGGTTGAACTGGCACCGGGAGGCCTCCCTGATAATTCTTAGCTGCTGGAAGTTCATGTTATTCACTTTTTTTGCTTAGGGGTGACCTGGCTAAAATAAAAAAAATTGTCCGGCGGGGTAAATAATTAAAACTTCGCATATATTCCTGAAAGATATATATACGACCCTACAGGTGAAAAAGATTATTCTGCGGTGAAATAAAAGGTAACACCGCCGGTGAAGGCTGAGAAAAAGTGAAAATGTCCGTACCGGCGCGGTTAGTTCTTTTTCACAAAAGCTATGTCAATTTTGTTATTTCAACTATGAAAACGGTGGCTCTTATTATGAATTTCCGGTTTCAGAACAGAATAATAAAGAGGCAGTACATGAGAGGGTTGAGTTCAGGTCGTTTCAGAAAACATTTACTGGTGACACTGGTACTGGCGTCGTCAGCGGCATGGGCGACGGAGAAACCGGTGCAGGGGGGCACGCTGATTTACCTTGAGCAGCAAGCACACACTAACCTGTATCCCCCTGCCGGGGGCTTCTATCCGAATGGCGGCATACTGAATCAGATCACCGATAAACTGACCTGGCAAAACCCGAAAACCCTGGCGATTGAACCCTGGATCGCCGAAAGCTGGAGCAGTAACCCGCAAAAAACCGAATGGACATTTACATTACGGCCGGGGGTGACCTTCTCTGACGGTACTCCACTGGATGCCGCCGCAGTCGCTAAAAACTTTGATACCTACGGACTCGGAAATAAAGAAAAACATTTCCCGGTCTCTGAAGTCATCAATAATTATGACCACAGTGAAGTCATTAATCCGCTGACGGTCCGTTTCTATTTTAAAAAACCGTCGCCCGGCTTTTTACAGGGAACCTCGACGATTGGTTCCGGACTGGTGTCATTATCGACGCTGAATAAAAACTTCGATCAACTGGGTGATGCCCGCAATATTATAGGATCCGGTCCGTTCGTGGTGAAATCTGAAACCCTCGGTCATGAAGTCGACCTGGTCGCCAGGAAAGATTATCACTGGGGACCGGCCAGCGACCCGCATCAGGGACGCGCCTGGCTGGACGGGATTAAAGTGCTGGTCACTCCGGAAGACGGGGTACGCATCGGTGCCTTACTGGCGGGTCAGGCCGATTTTATTCGTCAGATCCAGGCTTATGATGAAAAACGGGTAGAAGCGCAACATCTGCCCATCTATGCCGAAGCGACACGGGGAGTGAATGATAGCCTGAGTTTCCGCCCGGATAACCCGCTGGTGGCCGATCTCCGGGTGCGTCAGGCGCTCTCACTGGCGACCAACCGTCAGCAAATCGTCGAAACCCTGTTCTCCGCGAATTACCCTGCAGCGACCTCGGTGCTGGCGGCGACCGCTTCCGGATATATCCCGTTACAGGGCCTGCTGAAGTACGATCCGCAGCAGGCAGAAAAACTGCTGGATGAGGCCGGCTGGACGCCAGGCCCTCAGGGTATCCGCCAGAAAGCCGGAGTTCCGCTGTCATTAAGTGTGCTGGTCTCGCTGCCGCAGCCACAGAACAAACAGGTTTTAGAACTGGTCGCCCGCCAGTGGCGAAAAATTGGTGTACTGCTGAATGTCAGGCCTTCGGACGGTGGTTCGTCACTGCTGAAAAATCTGGACCCGTTGAAAGCGCCGCTGACGGTTTCTGAGGTGGGCAGGGCCGATCCGGATGTACTGAAGAGCATGTTCTATCCCGCAAACCGTGACGCGCTGCTGCAGAAAGGCGGCCAGAGCGATAAGGTTAAATCGTTCCGTGATAATACGCTGGATGACCTGCTGTACCGGATTTCGACAGAAACGGATAACGCTCAACGTCTGAAACTGACCGGTGATGCGCAGCGATATCTGCTGGAAAAGGCGTATGTGATCCCGATCTTTGAAGAGCCACAGGTATATGCAGGCGCCACATGGCTGAAAGGGATGCGCTTTGAAGCGGTCGGCCGGCCATCGTTCTACGATGCCTGGTTAGATAAGAAATAAACGGAGGCGAGGCGATGGGACGCTATGTACTGCAACGGCTGGCACAGGGGCTTCTGGTGCTCTGGGCCGCCTGGACTCTGTCATTTATTCTGCTGCAGTTACTGCCCGGCGATGCGGTGATGATTAAGTTCCTCGACCCGTCACTGGGGCTCAGTGCAGAGCAGATAGATCAGATGCGTAAGGTGTACGGTGAAGGTGTGCCTGTCTGGCAGCAGTACTTCTCGGCGCTGGCAGCGGTATTACATGGCAATCTCGGCTACTCGGTACAGCTCGGGGTTCCGGTAACGCAGGTGCTGGCGAGCAACTTTCCGCAAACCCTGAAACTGGTGATCCCGGGATTTCTTCTGGCGCTGATCCTGGGGCCAGGCCTGGCCATTCTCGCCGCACTGCCGGGATTACACCTGTTACGGAATGCATTGCTCTCCGTGCCGTCGCTGCTGGTTTCCCTGCCGGTGTTCTGGACAGGGATCGTGTTGATCCAGATCTTTTCGTTTCAGTTGCACTGGGTCTCGGTTATCGATCCCTCGCCGATCGGTGGCATGATCCTGCCGGTGATCACGCTGGCGATCCCGATAGCGGCACCGCTGGCACAGATCTTTTTGCGCAGTATTGATCAGGTACGGACTCAACCGTTTATTGCCGCGGCCCGGTCGCGGGGGCTCAGCCAGTTACGGGTACTGTTCCGCCACGTATTACGCAATGCCAGCCTGCCGTTACTCACCGTCGCCGGCCTGTTACTGGGAGAGCTGATTGCCGGAGCCCTGGTCACGGAAACGGTGTTTGGCCTGAACGGACTGGGCGAAGTGACACAACAGGCCGTGAATGCGCAGGATGTGAATGTTCTGCAGGCGGTGGTGATGATTTCTGCTCTGGCGTATGTCGTGATCAATCTGCTGGCCGACCTGGTCACGCCGTTACTCGACCCGCGCCTGAAAACAGCCTACAGAGGTAGATAATGAGTCTGACAGAAACGCTTCGACTGCCCTCCCGTCGGCCCGGAAAAAGCCTGCGACTCCGGCGTCTCCGGCCGGGCGTGTGGCTGGCCTGCGCCCTTATCCTGCTTGCCATTCTGGCGGCGATTTTTCCGCAGCTTTTTACCCATTACGATCCTGATAGCGGGGTGCCCGGCATACAACTGACACCACCCGACCGCCATCACTGGCTGGGGACCGATCAGCTGGGTCGTGATCTCTTCAGCCGGATCATCTACGGTGCCCGCTGGTCGCTGTCGGCGGCGAGTGCCGCGGTCGGTGTCGGTCTGGTGGTGGGGTCTCTGGGCGGGATGCTGGCGGCCTTCAGCGGACGCACGACCGAAACTCTGACCATGCGGCTGGTGGACGTGCTGTTATCCATCCCTGCGTTACTGCTGTCGCTGAGTATCATTATTCTGCTGGGGGCAGGGACGTTACATGCGGCGCTGGCCGTGGGCTGTGCTTCCGTAGCGCATTTCGCCCGCTTATCCCGGGCCGAGGTGCTGCGCATCCGGCAACAGGACTATATCGAAGCCGCGTTCGGCAGCGGCGGCCGTTTCCTGGCGGTCTTTTTCCGCCATGTATTACCGAATGCCTTACCGAATATTCTGGCTTTTTCGGCCCTGCAATTCGGTCAGGCCATCCTGGCCTTATCGACCCTCAGCTTCCTGGGGTTTGGCAGTCCGCCGCCGATCCCTGAATGGGGACTGCTGATCGCTGAAGGCCGGAATTATCTGGCGACGGCCTGGTGGCTGACCGTCTTCCCGGGCGTGGTGGTGATCGGCATCGTACTGGCGACCAACCGTATCAGCCGTGCATTATCAGGAGACAATCTATGACGGGATCCACACTGCCGGTACTGCAATTAGATCACCTGTCGCTGGCTTATCGCACAGAGCAGGGCTGGAATGAGACGGTTCATCAGGTCAGTCTGACGATCGGTGCCGGAGAAATGCTGGCGGTGGTGGGCGAATCCGGTTCCGGTAAAACCACCACCGCCCAGGCGGTGATCGGCCTGTTACCGGATAATGGCCGCCGGACCGGCGGACGGATCCTGTTTCAGGGAGAAGATATCAGCCAGTGGTCTTCACGCCGGCTTGACGGACTGCGCGGGTCGCAGATATCACTGATCCCGCAGGACCCGGGAAACTCACTGAATCCGCTGAAAACCCTCGGTGACCAGCTGAGCGAAGTGCTGCAATCGGGCGGAGCGCGTTTGTCGCGAAAAGAGCGTGAGCAACAGGCGATCGGCTTGTTTACCCGTGTCGGCCTCAGCCATCCGGAGCAGCGTCTCTCTCAGTATCCGCATCAGCTTTCCGGGGGCATGAAGCAACGGGTACTGATTGCGATGGCCATCGCGCTGAAACCGGCGCTGATCATTGCCGATGAGCCGACCAGTGCGCTGGATGTGACCGTTCAGAAACGCATTATGACCCTTATCGATGAGCTGCGACAGGAATACGGAACGGCCGTTCTGTTTGTGACGCACGATCTGGCGCTGGCGGCGGAGCATGCCGACCGGCTGGTGGTGTTCCGTGGCGGTAAATTACTGGAGCAGGGGCCGGTGGCAGACGTTATCCGGCAGCCGGCGCATCCCTATACGGCACAGTTACTGGCCGATGTAATCGCGAATACGGCATCGACTGCCCCGGAGCCGGCCGGCGACGCGGATCCGTCCCCGGTCATCCGTATGCAGGGGGTCAGTAAACAATTCGCACTGAGCCGTCAGCAGCCACTGCAGGTGCTGAATAATATTTCGCTCACGGTCCGGCGCGGGACAACCCATGCGCTGGTCGGGGAGTCGGGATCAGGGAAGACGACCCTCGCGCGGATCCTGCTGGGTTTTGAGCAGGCGGACAGCGGGGAGATCCGGATCAGCGATTCTCATACACAGGCATTAACGGCCGAAGGCTGGCGACAGTTGCGCCGCAAGATCCAGTTTGTGTATCAGAACCCGTTTTCTTCACTGGATCCGCGGCAGAGCCTGTTCTCCGTGATCGAGGAACCGCTGCTGAATTTTCATACCCTGACCCGTGAACAGCGAAAAGCGCAGGTGATCGCCGTGGCCAGGCAGGTTGCACTGGACCCGGAATTACTCTCACGGCGGCCACAGCAGCTGTCGGGAGGACAGCGGCAGCGGGTCGCGATAGCCCGGGCACTGGTGCTGCAACCGGAAATCCTGGTGCTGGATGAAGCCACCTCGGCGCTGGATGTCACGGTTCAGTCACAGATCCTTGCACTGCTGGCAGAGCTGCAGCAAACACTGGCACTGACCTATCTGTTTATTACCCACGATCTGCAGGTGGTCAGACGTATTGCTCACCAGGTGACAGTATTAAAAGGTGGCGAAGTGGTCGAACAGGGGACAACGGCTAAGATTTTTACTGCACCGGAGACGGACTATACACAGCAACTGATTGCTGCGATCCCATCCTTTACCCGTCGTCAGGAGGTCACTGTATGACGCAGAAACGTATTGGTTTTTTCACCCGGCTGCTGGATAAAGCGCCTGCGGCAGAGCGCTACCGCCTGGCGACAGAGCAGATCCGCCATGCTGAAGCGCTGGGGTTTGAAAGTGCCTGGGTAGCCCAGCATCATTTCCATGAACAGGAAGGCGGCTTACCCTCACCGCTGGTCTTCCTGGCCCACGCCGGTGCTCATACCTCGAAGATCCGGCTGGGCACCGGCATCATTACCCTGCCGATGGAAAATGCGCTGCGGGTGGCAGAAGATGCTGCCGTCACGGATCTGCTGACCGGCGGCCGGCTGGAACTGGGCCTCGGGTCCGGCGGTACCCCCGGCTCCTTTGCGCCTTTCGGGCTGACGTTTGAACAGCGCAGTGCGGCCTTTGCCGCAAACCTTGCCACCCTGACCCGGGCATGGCAGGGAGGTGCTTTAGCGGGAACGGATAACCATCTTTATCCGGCGGCTCAGGGGTTGAATGACAGGATCTGGATTGCGACCTTTTCTCCGGAAGGTGCTGCCCGCGCCGGAAAAGCCGGTCACGGACTGATGTTATCCCGCACCCAGCCACGTCCGGCCGGGCAGCCATCATTGCCGCTGGATGCGCTGCAAAACCCGGTGATCGATGCGTATCTGGAGGCGCTGCCGGCAGGTATTGCTCCCCGTATTCTGGCCTCACGGACCGCCTTTGTGGCGGATGACCGGCATTATGCCCGAAAAGTGGCGCTGCCCGGGCTGACCGCACAGGCCGAAAGCTACCGCAAGGCGGGTCATCAGTTACGGGGCGACACACTGGATGATTTTATCGGTCAGTTTGATGCCCATATCGGTGACCCTCCGGATGTGCTGTCGTCGCTGTTAACTGACAGTAGCCTGTCACGGGTCACCGATATCTCTTTCCAGGTCCATTCCGTGGAACCGGAACATCAGGATGTGCTGCGTTCGCTGGAACTGATATCCCGTTATATCGCCCCGGTATTACGTCAGTCTGCGGCCACCTTACAGCCAGAGAGGATAGCATGAGCGAAACTCACGATTTGATTGATGAACTGTCGGCCATTTCTGCCGGGTCTGCGCTGGCAGAAAGCCGGAAATTTCGGGCGGCGGCCACAGAGCATACCCGCGGCAGCTATCAGGCCCTGTTCAGCACCGGCAGTGATGCTTTCCCGTTGCCCCTTCGTGCAGCGATTGCCGCACAGGTGGCCGACTGGCACCAGTCTGTCGGGCTGTTACAGCACTATCTGCGGCGGACGGACGGGGACGTAGATCCGCAACGTCTGAGCAGTGCGCTGAGTTTTGCCCGCAGGCTGACGTTTCAGCCGGTAGCCGCCACCCCGGCGGATCTCGCGGAGTTGCAGCAGGCAGGATGGCAGCCCGATGAGATTATTACTCTGGCGCAACTGGTCTCGTTTGTCAGTTTCCAGAGCCGCCTGATCCACGGATTCACTTTGCTGGAGTCGCTGACGACCCCGACAGAGCCTGTGCCGGCAGACCCCTTACCGGCACCGGTCACGGCCGGGCGCTGGCACACTCAGTCCCACACCGCCGGACACCGGCCCGCGCCTCTCGCATTTACCCGCAAACAGCTGGGTTGGGAACCCTGGCTGCCGGCAAAACCGTTCAGCGATTTCAGCCCGCAGGGGCAGGAGAGTCTGATCAGGTTTGGTCATCAGGATTCGGATTATTTTAGGCTGCTCGGGCGGGATCAGCCGGTCCTGGAACAGCGTACCCTGACCGACAAAGGTATCTTTTACACTCACGGAGGGCTCCCCCGCGCTGAACGTGAGCTGGCCGCCACGGTGGTCAGTAAAGTGAATGGCTGCATCTACTGTGCATCGGTGCACGCCCGCAAAGCGAGCCAGCTTTCAAAATTACAGGATGAAGTGGCGTTACTGTTGCAGGTGCAGCCCGGAGACCCGTTATCTGACGGGCAGTCTGCACGCTGGCAGGCGGAAATTGAGGCCGTTGCCGCCTTATCCCTGACACCGCCACAACTCACCACGGCACATCTGCAGGCACTGCAACGCTTACCGCTGAGTACGCTGGAAATGACCGATCTGATTCAGGCGACGGCCTTTTTTGCCTGGGCTAACCGCCTGATGCTGACACTGGGCGAACCCTTTATCCCGGCAGAGGTTGCCACAGCCGCCACTGAGAAGCGCACCAGCGCCTGACGATGGACCCGGCAAGGGAAGGCCGGGGCTCTGCCAAAACTTTCCGCAGTCGCAGGTAACGGTTACCGCTGAGACCCCCGGAAATGACCGATCGGATCCGGGCGATGGCCTTTTTTGCCCGGGCTAACCGCCTGATGCGGATCCCGGGTGAACCCTTTATCCCGGCAGAGGTTGCCACACCTGCCACTGAGAAGCGCACCAGCGCCTGACGATGGACCCGGCCAGGGAAGGCCGGGGCTCTGCCAAAACTTTCCGCAGTCGCAGGTAACGGTTACCGCTGAGCCCCCCGGAAATGACCGGTCTGATCCGGGCGACGGCCTTTTTTGCCCGGGCTAACCGCCTGATGCTGACACTGGGCGAACCCTTTATCCCGGCAGAGGTTGCCACACCTGCCACTGAGAAGCGCACCAGCGCCTGACGATGGACCCGGCAAGGGAAGGCCGGGGTTCTGCCAAAACTTTCTGCAGTCGCTGGTAACGGGTTCTGTCACATTCCTCCGGCAAATCAGCCACCATTGCTCAGCACAGATTTCAGCAAGCCCGCCGGAAAACGATTTTGCCGGAGGATGCTCATCACCAGGCCTGTAACGACACCTTTCTGCGACAGAACTGTTAAACGTCGGGCAGACCGCTTATCATCCGCAGTCACCTTTACCCCTTTGCGGAGAGACTATGCGGCGTTTGATCTTCCTGATCCCGATGATAATAGCCGGGTGCTCACTGCCTGCGATCGGCGCGATGTATCACATTAATCCGCAACTGAGCTCTCTGGTGCTGACCTGGAAGATGATCGGAGGCGGCGAATATCATGCCAGGATCACCGGGATCCGTGGTGACCTGAGCTATGATCCGCGTGAGGATGATCGTAATACACTGCAGTCGGCTATCCCCGTCCGCCAACTGGATGCCCATCACTGGGTTCTGACCCGGGCACTCCGCAGCCGGACGTTCTTTGATACGGCCAGCTACCCCGATGCCTTCTTCAGCAGCAGCCGGATGGTGGCTGTGGGTGAGGGGCGTTACCGGGTGCTGGGCAGCCTGCAGATTAAAACGGTGCGTAAACCGCTGATCCTGAATGCACAGCAGAACGATGTGTCATTGCAGCGAATCCGTTTATCCGCACAGACCCTTATTTCCCGCAGTGCCTTCGGTATGGGACAGTATCCCGCCATTGTCAGTGACCCTATCCGTGTGGATATTGTGTTATATGCGGACAAAATAAACTGACCGCCAGCCCGGCCGGCCATTCATTAACACCCGTTCAAATATAACCGGAGGAAAGCCCTTTATTTCCCCGGTCATTATTCGTGTAATAATTATTCCTGCTTACTTTATTCATTATTTATCTCAGGACGGAAACGTCGTGTATTTATTATTATTTTTATCTAACTAAGCGACGATTTTATATTTCATTTGCCGGCGAAGGGGAGCTAATAATGGATTTATTATTTAGTCAGGTAAGGTAAATATATGTCTTATCAGTTAAGTGTCCTGGATAAGTGCCCGGTGAACGAGGGTGACACGACAACCGATGCATTACAGCGGGTAGTCGCGCTTGCTCAGGCTGCCGAGCGATGGGGTTACCGCCGTTTCTGGCTGGCGGAGCATCATAATACCTCAGGCCTCGCCAGCCCTTCCCCGGAGATACTTATCGCCTGGGTTCTGGCACAGACAAAGCATCTGAAAGTGGGGTCAGGGGGCGTAATGTTACAGCATTACAGTCCCTATAAAGTGGCAGAAAATTTTAATCTGCTGGCAGCACTCGCGCCCGGCAGAGTAGACCTGGGGATTGGCAAGGCGCCTGGCGGATTACCGTTATCGACAAAAGCACTGCAGGCGGCGCAGGACCCCGATAAACAGGGGACTTTCGCCAGCCAGTTGCAGACCTTAGACAGTTTTCTGCAAATACCGGTACTGCCCTCGCAGGATGAACCGGCTCTGCGGGCAACTCCGGTCCCTGGTCAGGCGGCTGATAAGTACTTACTAGGGGCCAGTACCGATAGCGCAGCACTGGCGGCGTCCCTGGGCTGGAACTTTGTTTTTGCCGCACACCTGAACGGCGATCGGTCTCTGCTGCGAACATTCAGTGACTACTGGCAGGCGGCGACCCGGTTACCGGTCATTATTGCGGTGCAGATCATTGTCAGCGAAGACGCCGAAGAAGCCCGGCGGCAGGCAGCACAGTCTGAATTATGGCAGGTGGAACTGGAGGATGGCCGGCATGTGACGGTCGGTAGCGAAGCTCAGGCAGAGAGCTTTAGCCGCCAGAGCGATATCGCAGTGAAATCGGTAAGCCGCAAAGAAACCGCGATCCTCGCAGGGAATGCCCGTGAGGTGCTTGCTCAACTGGATGACCTGCATCAGGCATTTTCGGTCAGTGAATTTATGCTGGATATGCCGTTAAGTCAGCCGGAGATCAGAATTAACACACTGCGTCTGCTGGCTCAGGAAAGAGAGCACTCTGCGGCCCGTAGAGTCTCCCCCGTCACGACAGAAAGTTCTGTCGCCTGACGTCCGGGCGACGGTGAATGCCCGGTCCGGTCGTTATACCGGCCGGTGAATACCATTTATTTTCTGAAATATTTATCTCCCGGAGGAGCTATGTCCAATAAAAGGCAATTACGACTAGGTACGATCTTACACGGCGCATCCGGAAATATGTCCGCCTGGCGACATCCTTCAGCCACCGCAGACGCCAGTATTAATTTTGACTTTGCCCGTGAAACCGCCAGAAAAGCGGAAGAAGGGAAACTGGATTTTTTATTTATTGCTGACGGTTTATATATTAATGAAAAATCGATTCCCCATTTTCTTAACCGGTTTGAACCCCTGACGCTTTTATCTGCACTGGCGGGAGCCACCCGCCATCTGGGATTAGTCGGCACCGTCTCAACCTCTTACAGTGATCCGTTTACCGTCGCCAGGCAGTTCGCCAGTCTGGATCATCTGAGTGGCGGCAGAGCCGGCTGGAATGTTGTGACCTCGCCGCTGGAAGGGTCTGCAAAAAACTACTCCCGTGAACATCACCCTGAACATGCCCTGCGTTACCGTATTGCCGATGAGTATCTGGAGGTAGTTAAAGGATTGTGGGATTCCTGGGAAGAAGATGCTTTCATCCGCAACAAAGCCACGGGGGAGTTTTTTGATAAAAATAAACTTCATCCGCTGAACCATAATGGCCCGTTTTTCCGGGTTGCCGGTCCTCTCAATATTGGCCGTACCCCGCAGGGAAGACCGGTAATTTTCCAGGCCGGTGCTTCCAGCGACGGTAAAAAACTGGCCGCGAAACATGCCGATGCTATTTTTACCCACCAATACACGCTCAGCGAAGCGCAGCGCTTTTACCGCGATGTTAAACAACAACTGGCCGGACATCAGCGTCACCCGGATGACTTACATATTTTTCAGGGCGTCTCTGTCATCGTCGGGGAGGATGCGCAGGACGTAGAACGCCAGTATCAGCAGACGGCTGCCCTGGTCTCGATTGAAAATGCGCTGAATTATCTTGGCCGTTATTTTGAACACCACGATTTCAGCCAGTATGCGCTGGACGAACCTTTCCCTGATATCGGTGAGCTGGGCGGCAACAGTTTCCGCAGTACGACGGATCACATTAAACAGCAGGCCCGCGAACGGGGTTTAACGCTGCGTCAGGTCGCTCTGGAAGCCGCGACACCTCGTCCGGTATTTCATGGCACACCGGAACAGATCGCTGATGAGATGCAACGCTGGTTTGAGAATGAGGGGGCCGACGGGTTCATTATTCAGGCTGGCACTCCTGAAGTGTTCCCGCGCTTTGTTGACCAGGTGATCCCGTTATTACAAGCCAGAGGCCTTTTCCGGAAAGAGTACCCGGGAACCACTCTGCGTGAATCGTTTGATTTGCCGCTTCCGGAAAACCAGTTTGCCCGATCGTCACATTTACAGGAGGTTGTATGATTTCAGGTCTGGCGCTGCGCGCACTGGCATTAGCAGGCACTATGGCGGTGGTTTCCGCCAATGCCGCGGATGTCACCATCAATAACACGGATATTAATCTGACTAAAAACGCTCAGCCAGTGAATACCCCGAAAAACCCTGCGGCCATCGCGCAAATTCCGAAAGGTTACCATTTTATTCATCCGGGAGAGTTTACGGTTGCCGTCAGTGGCACGACATCCCCGCCACTGAGCGTACTGGCGAATGATAATAAAACGCTGATCGGCAGTGAACCTGATATTGCCCGGCTGATTGCCGATAGCCTTGGGCTAAAACTGCATATTGTGCCGGCCTCCTGGGATGACTGGCCGCTGGGAGTGATCAGCGGAAAATATGATGCGGCTATTTCAAATATTACGGTGACCCGTGAGAGAAAAAAGAAGTTTGATTTCGTCACCTATCGTCGCGATTTATTAGGGTTTTATGTCAAAAAATCCTCGAAAATCAAAGCAATTACCAAAGCAGCGGACATTGCAGGGCTGAAAATTATTGTCGGTTCAGGGACGAATCAGGAAGCGA
This sequence comes from Tatumella terrea, assembly GCF_039523755.1. Taxonomy (NCBI): domain Bacteria; kingdom Pseudomonadati; phylum Pseudomonadota; class Gammaproteobacteria; order Enterobacterales; family Erwiniaceae; genus Tatumella; species Tatumella terrea. The sequence goes on from NZ_BAAAFX010000010.1 coordinate 301,552, forward strand.
TTCTGCTGGCATGGGATAAAGAAAACCGCAGTCACGGACTGGCACCTTTCACACCTGTCTATACCCAGGACGGTGCCACCGAAACGCTGGATCTGCAGTCAGGACGGGCAGATGCCTATTTTGGCCCGCACGTACTGGGAGCCTGGAAAGCCGCCAACGGAGGAAATTTACGTTTCGTCGGTGCAGTGGATGGCGGATGGCCTAAGGCCGCACATATCGCCGTGACCCTTAAAAAAGGGAGTGGTCTGACCCGGGCGATACAGACAGCCATTAACGGGACAATCGCGAACGGTGATTATCAGAAAGTCCTGGATCGCTGGGGAGAAGGCCTGGAAGGGATCCCGTCGGCTGAAATTAATCCTCCCGGGCTGGGCGATTAGGAGCGTGTTATGGCACAGAGGAGATTCCGGGTGATTTCTCCCGGGGCGGCAGAGCTGCAGCCTGTTCTGACCGGGTTGTTTGCTGAATATCGGCAGCGTTATGGCGACTACTTTTCCGGACATACGGAAGAGGATCCGCCGGAACGCTATACCGCACCGGAGGGACTCTTTCTGGTGCTGGAAGACGCCGGAGAAATCATCGCGACGGGGGCGTATAAGCCATACCGTGGACATACCGCCGAGATAAAACGGATCTGGACAGATAAAACACTTCGCGGGCAGGGGATTGCCCGCAGTCTGGTCAGTGAACTTGAGCGGTATGCCATCGACGCCGGTTACCGGGAAATGTATCTGACCACAGGATTCCGGCAACCGGAAGCTGTAGCACTGTATCTCTCTCTGGGCTATCAACCCGGTTTTGATATTCATCGTGATTTTGAAGAATACAGCCGTGCCCCCTACGACGGGCGGCTGAGGTTTACCAAAACGCTGGTGGCACCTGCCTGTTACGCGAATAAAGGAGCGAATGCCCATGTCTGATTTACCTTTATCACAGAAAATTGTACCGGCACGGTACCCCTGGCGCATCGCAGGAACGATACTCTCGGTACTGATATTTGCCGGTATTATCCAGTCTGTGGCTCTGAACCCGCGCTGGGAATGGCCGGTTTTTGCTAAGTGGTTTTTTAACCCGGTGATCCTGGAAGGGCTGGGGCGGACGTTACTGATCACCGTTTTCAGTGCGTTACTGAGTGTGATCCTTGGCGGTGCGCTGGCGATGGCACGGCTTTCTCAGTCGCCGTTACTCAAGGCGCTGGCCTGGGGATATATCTGGTTATTCCGTTCACTGCCGCTGATTGTGGTGCTGATTATTCTTTATAACTTCTCTTACCTGTATGACACGTTATCGCTGGGGCTGCCTTTTACCTCTCTGAGCTGGGGACATTTTCAGACCATCAATGTGCTGGGACAGTTCCAGACGGCCGTCGTCGGGCTGACTCTGGTACAAAGTGCCTATACGGCAGAAGTGATCCGCGGCGGATTCCAGTCGGTCGATTACGGACAATATGAAGCTGCCGCGGCACTCGGATTACCGGTCTGGCGTCGTACATGGCGTATTATTCTGCCGCAGGCCTTGCGTTCTATTCTGCCGACCGGTTTCAACGAACTGATTGGTCTGGTGAAAGGCACCTCCGTCGTTTATGTGCTGGCCATGCCAGAACTCTTTTATACCATCCAGATGATTTATAACCGCAATCAGGAAGTGATCCCATTACTGATGGTCGGTGCCTGCTGGTATCTGGTGATCACCAGTGTATTGGCCGTTATTCAGTTACTGGTCGAAAAACTGATGGCGAAAAGCGAACGCAAAGCTCTTCCCCAGTCTGTATCGCCCGCGGTCGCCGCGGTGACGCCGGTCCCGGCGTTGAGCAAAAGCAGTCATCTGCCTCAGGAGATTTCTTATGTCCGCAACAGTTAATCCGCAGGGAAAGATCTCCATCAGCGGGATCAGTAAAACCTATGGCCACTTTCATGCACTGAAAGATATCGATCTTGAGATCCCGCCAGGCTCCGTGACGGTGATCCTGGGACCGTCCGGTTCAGGTAAATCGACATTACTCCGTACCATTAACCATCTCGAAAAACCGGATGCCGGTTTTATCCGGATCGACGAAGAATACATCGGCTACCGGCAAAAAAACGGCAAACTCTATGAACTGAAAGAGAAAGACATTCTGAAACAACGACTGAATGTCGGCTATGTGTTCCAGAACTTTAACCTGTTTCCTCATCTCAGTGTCCTCGATAATATTATTGAAGCCCCGGTCGTACATAAACGTCTCTCGCGGCCCGAGGCCATCACACGGGCTGAACAGTTACTGAAATCCGTCGGATTACAGAATAAAATTCATGCCTGGTCACGGCATCTTTCCGGAGGACAACAGCAACGGGTTGCCATCGCCCGTGCACTGGCGCTGGAGCCCAGGGTGCTGCTGTTTGATGAACCCACCTCAGCACTGGATCCTGAACTGGTGGGTGAAGTACTGGAAGTGATAGCACAGCTGGCGAAGTCAGGGAGAACGCTGGTGATCGTCACGCATGAGATAGGATTTGCCCGTCAGGTTGCTGACCAGGTCGTGTTTATGGTGGACGGGAAAATTGTAGAGCAGGGGACCAGTGACCAGGTACTGAATCATCCGCGACATGTCAGAACACAAAATTTCCTGGCGAGTGTACTCTGATGAAGCGTTTTATATGGCGGCCGGGTTATCTGCTGTTACTGATGACGGTAGCTGCTCCCCTTTTTGCACAGACACAGCCGGATTTAAATGCGAACCAGACCCCGGTGAATACCGCGGTATCAGCGTCAGCCGTGGCATTGATCCCTAAAGGTTTCCGGTTTGCCCATCCGGGGGAACTGACGGTCGCTATTTCGGCCATGAATTCACCCCCGCTCTCGCTGCTGGGAAATGATAATAAAAGCCGTATCGGTAGTGACCCGGATATCGCCAGGCTGCTGGCCGACGGACTTGGCCTGAAGTTACGGCTGGTTCCTGTCTCCTGGGAAGAATGGCCTTTAGGGATTAGCAGCGGGCGATACGATGCTGCATTGGTGAATATTGCGGTCACCGAAGATCGTAAGAAGAAGTATGACTTTGCGACTTACCGGACGGACTCGCTGGCTTTCAGTGTCAGGCAGAACAGCCCTATACGGCAGATCCGGGATGCCCGTGATGTGTCCGGGTTAAAAGTCGTGGTTGGCTCGGGGACTAATCAGGAACGGATATTACTGGGATGGAACCAGCAGAATAAGCGTCAGCATTTACCGGAGGCAACACCGGTCTATCTGACCGATGATGCTGCCGTTAACCTGGCGTTGCTGTCAGGCCGGGTAGATGTTCTGTTTGGCCCTCAGTCTGCGGCCAGCTATAAAGCCGCATTAACGGGGAAAACACGGGTTGTCGGACTGGGGCCTAAACTCGCGCAGGTCGCGGTGACGACGAAAAAAGGTAACGGGCTGGTGTATGCGTTACAGGCGGCGCTGAACAGCAGTATCAAAAACGGAACCTATCAGCAGGTGATGACCCGCTGGGGAGAACAGAAAGAGGCCGTGACTGCCTCGAAGGTCAATCCTCCCGGCATTACTTATTAATCGGAGAGACCGGCACCGTGCCGGTCTCTCTGTGGTATCAGTCTCGCGGGATTGACGCGGTGCTGATACCGCAGACCTGTCGCCTGCCAAAAAAACACCGTGTACAGCGCCACAACTTCCTGCAACCTTAGCCCCAAAGCATGACTGAATCATAAAAATCTGCTCTTCTGAACCCTGCCAATAACCAATAACCAATAACCAATAACCAATAACCAATAACCAATAACCAATAACCAATAACCAATAACCAATAACCAATAACCAATAACCAACGGCAATCTGCAATTTCCCGGAACCTTAGCCCCGCAGTATGACCGAATCATAAAAATCTGCTCTTCGGCATCCGGCCAACGGCAATCTGACTTCCGGCGACCCTTTGAGTATCGAATAGTCAGTGCAGCAGAGCAGAGATATCAGGTAATGGCTCATCGCAGAGGCAGAAACAGCAGCAGGCAGAGGAGAATTCCGGACGTTACGAAGAAGGGCCCCGGGGGATTCGGTACGGTGACCCCGGGTATTTGTTCCCTGATTGACGGAAAAAAAGGAAAGCGGGGGGCTTCTCCCCGCCGGGTTTGCCGGAGCGGGTTTACCTGCCGTTATCCCCGCGCAGTTTCGGGTCCAGAGCATCCCGCAGCCCGTCACCCAGCAGATTAAAGGCCAGTACGGTCAGGAAGATAGCGAGGCAGGGGAAAATAGCGACGTGCGGCGCCATCACCATATCCGCCCGGGCTTCGTTCAGCATCGCTCCCCATTCCGGGGTCGGTGGCTGGGCACCGAGGCCGATAAACGAGAGGCTGGCCGCCGAAATAATCGAAATACCGATCCGCATCGTAAAATAAACCACGATGGATGAGAGGGTGCCGGGCAGTATATGCCGCCATAAGATATGGCGGTCTGAAGCACCGATACTGCGCGCCGCTTCGATAAAGGTTTGCCGCTTCAGTACCAGGGTATTCCCCCGTACCAGCCGGGCGAACGCGGGAATACTGAAAATGGCCACGGCGAGAATGACGTTGGACATGCCACTGCCCATGATAGCCACAATCGCAATCGCCAGCAGGATCCCCGGGAAGGCGAACAGCACATCGCAGATACGCATAATGACCCGGTCACACCAGCCTTCATAATAGCCAGCCAGCAGACCCAGCAGGGTGCCAATCACTGAGCCGATCGCCACAGAAAACACGCCTGCCAGCAGAGAGATCCGCGTACCGACCAGTACCCGGCTGAAAATATCCCGTCCCAGCGAGTCGACCCCGAACCAGTGCACCAGTGTCGGCCCCTGGTCTAACCGGTCATAATCAAAATACATTTCTGCATTGTAGGGACTTATCCACGGGGCGATCACCGCCAGAATCAGTAACAGCAGGATAAAGACCGCCGCAGCGATGGCCACCGGCTGTTGCCGGAAGCGGTGCAGGAACTCCCGCCACGGTGTGCGCGGCCGGTGTTCGCTCAGCAGCGGCATCGCTTTCAGCGCTGCATCACGTCGCCAGTTTTTCATTGTGATCCTTCAGCGGTAACGGATAGCCGGATTGATCGCCGCATATAACAGATCAACCAGCAAATTAATCAGAATAAATTCAAAGGAGAACAGCAGAACCTCTCCCTGAATCACCGGATAGTCGCGCATGGAAACCGAATCGATAAGTAACCTGCCGAGGCCCGGCCAGTTAAACACCACTTCCACCACAATAGAGCCGCCCAGCAGAAAGCCGAACTGCAGGCCCATCATGGTCACGACCGGGATCATCGCATTGCGCAGACCGTGTTTAAAAATTACCGAGAATTCAGAGGCCCCTTTCGCCCGGGCGGTGCGCATATAATCTTCCCGCATGACCTCAATAAAAGAGGAACGGGTGAAGCGGGCCATCACCGCCGCTACCCCGGCACCCAGGGTCAGCGATGGCAGAATATAGTGCTGCCAGCTGCCGGCACCGACGGTCGGCAGCCAGCCAAGCTGTACAGAAAAAATCTGCATCAGCAGCATGCCCAGCGCAAAGGCCGGGAATGAAATCCCCGAGACGGCCAGCAGCATACCGAGCTTATCCGGCCAGCGATTCCGCCATACCGCCGAAATTAACCCGATGATTAATCCGAAGACACAGGCCCAGACCATGCTGGTCAGTGTCAGCAGCAGGGTCGGCATAAAACGCATGGCAATTTCCTGGCTGACCGGCCGCTGTGACACCATCGACTGGCCCAGGTCGCCGTGCAGTAATCGCACCAGATAATTCCAGAACTGCTGCGGTAACGGCAGGTCCAGCCCCAGACGGTGACGGACCATCGCCACCACGGCTTCGTCGGCATTCGCACCGGCCTGCAGGCGTGCCGGGTCCCCCGGCAGCAGATGCACAAACAGAAAGACCAGCACCGTCACGATGATAAGCGTCGGGATCATCCCCAGCAGACGTTTGATAAAATAATTAAGCATGCACAGTCCCGGTGGCAGGGGGCAGGCGTCACCGCCTGCCCGATCAGTTACTTCAGATCCGCATCATCAAAGTTAAATGAGGTATCCGGCATAATGTAGAAGCCGGTCAGATTTTTGTTGTTTGCAGACACCAGTTTTTCCACCGCCAGCGGGATCCAGGGCTGGTCATGCCAGATACGGTCCTGAGCGTCTTTATACAGGGCCGATTTCTCTGCTTCGTTGGTGGTTTTCAGCGCATCGGTCAGGTCTTTATCGACGTTCGGGTTACTGTAGAACGCGGTATTAAAGATGGCTGGTGGCCAGGACGTGGTGGCAAAGAGCGGGGTTAATGCCCAGTCCGCTTCCCCGGTGGAGGCTGACCAGCCGGTATAGAACATACGGACACCGCTCTCTTTCTGTCCTTTATCTTCCACCTGTGAGGCACGCTGACCGGCATCCATCGCCGTCACCTGAGCTTTTACGCCCACCTGTGCCAGCTGCTGCTGAACAAACTGCAGCACCTTCTGTGCCGTGGTGTAGTTATGGGATGACCAGAGGGTGGTTTCAAAACCGTTCGGGTAACCGGCTTCTTTCAGTAGTTCACGGGCTTTGGCCGGGTCATATACCGGGGCCGGGAAGGTCTGTGCGTAGGCGATAGCCGGCGGCACAATACCGGTGGCCGGTGTGGCATAGCCGGAGAACGCGACTTTCACCAGCGCCTGGCGGTTAATGGCATAATTTAATGCCTCGCGTACTTTCGGGTCATTGAACGGTTTCTGCGTCACATTCAGGCTGATATAGCGCTGCATAATGGACGGCCAGGTCACGACATCCAGCTTACTGTCTTTTTTCAGTAACGGTGCCTGCTCGTAAGGGATCGGGAAAGCGACGGTCGCTTCACCGGTCTGCAGCATGGCGGCACGGGTATTGTTATCTTCTACCGGACGCCAGGTGATTTCATCCAGCTTCGGATAGCCTTTTTTCCAGTAGCCATCCCATTTTTTCACCTTCATATCATCGGTCGGATTCCAGCTGACAAACTGGTAAGGGCCGGTACCCACCGGGTGGAAACCGATATCTTTGCCGTATTTTTTCAGTGCCGCCGGTGAAATCATCACGGCAGACGGATGTGCCAGGTTATGGATAAAGGCGGAGAAAGGCTGTTTCAGAGTAACTTTAACCGTCAGCGGGTCAACGACATCGGTATGGGCGATATATTTAAACAGGTTATAGCGCTTCAGGTGATTGGCCGGGTTACTGGCACGATCGAGGTTCACCTTCACGGCTTCTGCATTAAAATCAGTCCCGTCCTGGAATTTCACGCCGGGACGTAACTTAAAGGTATACGTCAGGCCATCCGGGCTTACCGTATAGCTTTCGGCCAGCACGTTTTCCAGCTTCATATTCTTATCGAAACCAAACAGCCCCTGATAGAACGACTTGGCGACGCTCTGCGACAGGGTATCGTTCGCATCGTAAGGGTCCATCGTGGTGAAATCTGACAATACGGCAACCACGATATCTTTAGCCGCAAATGCGGGCAGTGAGACACTGCTGCTGCCGATAATTCCCGCGGCGATCAGCCACTTAACCGTTTTCTGATTCATCGTCCTGCTCTCCTGTAATGGTGCTGTTGCCTGCCTGCCGGTCCCGCGCAGAGGGCTTCGTCACGTTAGCTAAAAGGGGGGCTGCTGTTAGCAACAAAATGCTGACCGGAAACGCGGGTCAGGGAAACGACCGGCGGAGATTCCCCGCGGGCATAGATGGCATCCGGCACGTCTTCTGCCTTCGTGGCAAAATGATGGCGCACCGCCTCCGGGTCTGCGACGGGGACAGCTGCCATCAGTTTACGGGTATAGGGATGTTGCGGATTTTCAAACACGTCCTGACGCGAGCCGATTTCGACGATCTGTCCGAGATACATCACGGCCACCCGGTGGCTGATGCGTTCGACCACCGCCATATCATGAGAGATAAACAGAAAGGCGATACCGAATTCCTGCTGTAAATCCATCATCAGATTAACGATACGGGCCTGCACGGAGACATCCAGCGCAGACACGGACTCATCGGCTATCACAACTTTCGGGTTCAGGGCGAGGGCCCGGGCAATACAGATCCTCTGACGCTGTCCGCCGGAAAACTCATGGGGATAACGGGCGGCATGTCCGGCCTCGAGGCCGACACGTACCAGTAACTCTTCCACACGTTTTGCCGCGGTCGCCGGCTCCATCACCTTATGGACCAGTAACGGCTCCATAATGGAATAGCCGATCGACTGCCTGGGATCGAGTGACGCATAGGGATCCTGGAAAATAAACTGAATATCCCGGCGCAAATGCGCCAGGGCGGATCCGCTCAGGGTATCGATCCTCTGGCCGTTAAAGGTGATCGATCCGCCCTGACTTTCTACCAGTCGCAGCAGAGAGCGGCCGGTAGTGGATTTACCGCAGCCGGACTCCCCGACCAGCGCCAGGGTTTCTCCGGCGTAGAGATCAAAACTGATATGCTCCACCGCATGAACCTGTCGCTGAACGCGATTCAGCCAGCCGCCGCGGATATCGAAACGGGTAACCAGATCGCGCACCTCCAGTACCGGCGGACGATCCCGTTGTACCGTATCCGGCTGTGCGCTGACCGGGGCGCTTTCTCCCGGCAGAATAAATTTTGCCGGCAGTGGCTGACCGCGCATGGCACCGAGTTTGGGTACCGCAGCCAGCAGCGCACGGGTGTAGTCCTGCCGGGGCTGGCGGAACAGTTCTCGCAGTGGTGCAGATTCCACCTGGCGTCCGCGGTGCATGACCGTGACCTGATCGGCCATTTCTGCCACCACGCCCATATCGTGGGTGATAAAAATCACCCCCATATGCATTTCCTGTTGCAGCTCGCGGATCAGGTTCAGTATCTGGGCCTGGATAGTGACATCCAGCGCGGTGGTCGGTTCATCGGCAATCAGCAGCGCCGGGCGGCAACTGAGTGCCATGGCTATCATGACACGCTGGCGCATCCCCCCGGAGAGCTGGTGGGGATAGCGTTGCATGGTATCGGCTGCGGCCGGAATTCTTACGCGGTCCAGCAGTTCCCGGGCTTCACGCCAGGCCTGATGTGCGGTTTTACCCTGATGCAGCCGCAGCGATTCGGCAATCTGTTCACCGACAGAAAAGACCGGGTTCAGTGACGTCATCGGTTCCTGAAAGATCATCGCGATATCGGATCCGCGGATCTGCCGCAACTGGTGCTGATCCGCACTCCCCAGATCAAACAGATCGCCATTGCGCCGGCGCAGCCAGCGATCGCCGGTCACCCGGCCACCGGCCTGCTGGATAAGCCCCATCAGCGCCAGCGAGGTGACTGATTTACCGGAGCCGGATTCCCCGACCAGAGCCAGCGTTTCGCCGTGGCTGACGGACAGAGATAAGGAATCCACGGCCTGAAAAACCTGATTATCCTGACGGAAGGTCACGCTAAGGTTTTCAGCCACCAGTACCCGGTCAGGATCGTGGAGCAGGGTCGTCTGCAAATCAGTCATGCTATGTCCTCATCAGGCTGGCGGATGACGGTAGATGGCCACCTGTGGAGGCTCATTACCGCTGGCGGAAGCCCGATACATCCCTTCGCTGTTAAACGGCAGAGCCAGGTTGCCATCGGCATCGATAGCAATCAGACCGCCTTCGCCCTGCATCTCACCCAGCGTCTGCATCAGATGATCGCAGGCCTGCTCCAGAGAACTGTCGGCATAGTTCATCCGGGCAGAGATATCGTATCCGGCCTGAGTCAGAATAAAGACTTCACCGGTGCCGGTGCATGACACCGCGACCCGGCGGTCGGCATAGCAGCCGGCCCCGGGCAGCGGGGTATCACCCACGCGCCCGGGGCGTTTGTTGGTCATTCCGCCGGTAGACGTGGCTGCCGCCAGCTGGCCGGCGCTATCCAGCGCAACAGCCCCGACGGTACCGAATTTGTTTCGCGGATCGATAGGGTCACCTTCCGGGGCGGGGGTGTCCTCCTGATGATCCAGCAGAATATCGTCCTGCTGCAGTGCCTGTTGTAACTGGGCGTAGCGTTCAGGGGTAGAGAAAAAATCGGGAGAAACCGTTTCCAGCCCCTGTTCGGCAGCAAATGCATCGGCACCGGCACCGGCCAGTAAAACATGAGGGGTGTTTTCCAGCACCGCCCGGGCAGCCAGCACAGGATTACGCACCCGACTGACGCAGGCCACGGCTCCGGCCTGGCGTGTCCGGCCATCCATCACACAGGCATCCAGTTCATGGGTGGCCTGATGCGTAAACACCGACCCTTTACCGGCATTAAACAATGGACACTCTTCCAGCAGACGGACGGTTTCTGTCACCGCATCCAGAGCACTGCCGCCGGCCAGCAATATCTGCTGACCGGCGCTGATGATGTCCTCTAAGGCCTGACGGTACTGTTGTTCTTTTTCTTTACTCAGCGCACGGCGGGTGATCGTTCCGGCTCCGCCATGGATCGCAATTACAGTTTTCAAACGTTTTCCTTCCCGTCATAAAACAGCGGTGATTATCAGATGATATATATTGATGATTTTTTGTGTTTTTTGACTATAAAAAGTGCAGCGCGGCTTGTAAAGCCCGACCCGTGATCGGGTTAATATCCTTTTGTTATGACAAGTAAAAAAATGGTCTGATAAAAACCGGAAAAGGGGAGTGCGGCGGCGGCAGTCGGGCCGCGGCCGCGCTAAATCAGGATGACGACCGGAGCTGCGGGGTCGCAAACCGGCGGTTTTCCAGCACCGGCAGAACCTCTCTGGCGTAATGCAGTCGTCCGGCATCGATATCGGCAAAAATCAGGGCCGGGGCTTCGGCTGCACTGGCGATCACCACGCCCAGCGGGTCAGCGACCAGACTGTTACCGATATTCTTCGGCCCGCACTCTCCGACGGCAACCAGGTAACAGGTGTTTTCCAGCGCCCGGGTGGTGGTCAGCATTTGCCAGTGTTTTTCTTTGAGGGGGCCGCGTAACCAGGCGGCGGGCAGTACCAGTAAATCAGCCCCGTCCAGGGCCAGCCGTCGGGCCATTTCCGGAAAACGGATGTCATAACAGGTCATCAGACCGACGTTCATTCCGGCAACCGTAATCAGGGGCGGGATCTGTTGTCCGGCGTTTACCCGGGCAGATTCCTGCACGGCAAAAGCATCGTACAAATGCAGCTTTTCGTAGCGTGCAATAATCTGCCCCTGATGCAGGGCAAACAGGGTATTGATGGCCCGTTCGCCCGGGGCCGGCACATGCTGGGTAAATATAATGGTTAAACGGGAGCCTTCACTGGCGGTAAGTAACCGGCGCAGGAACGGACCCTCTTCCGGCTGGGCGGCCTCCACCACATAGGCCGGGGAGGTATTATCTCTGGCGAGAATAGCCTCCGGTAAGACCAGTAAATCGGCACCGGCCCTGGCGGCCTGCGCCATTAAGGCCAGACAGGTATCGGCATTTTCCTGCCATTCACGACTGACGGCGAACTGTCCGAGGGCAACTTTCATCAGGGTATCCTGTGCTAAGAGCGGTGATCCCATCATAGGCAAAGAACGTTACGGTGACCACTCTTGCGACCCGGACGCTCAGGCGATCACTACCTCCACGCCCGCATCCGCCAGTTGCCGGGCCAGCAGGGCAGGCAACGGTTTGTCGGTTAACAACATATCAAACGCGGTAATACTGGCTATCCGTGCCGGAAAGACCTTACCGAATTTACTGCTGTCCATCACCAGTACCTTGCGGGCTGCGCGCTTCAGCGCATGATGTTTCATGGCCAGCTCATTAAGGTTATAGCAGGTTACGCCCTGATGTTCATCCAGCCCGGCGGCAGAGAGAAAAGCCAGCGTCGGGCAGAATTCTTCCAGCAACGAATGCGTCCCGGCCGGGGTGAAGATGGCATTATCCGGGTGAAACTCGCCACCGCTAAGGATGACCCGGCAGGCGGTTTTTTCCTGTAATGCCAGGAAGGTATTCATGGACGCGGTGAGGGCAGTAAACGGCAAATCATGGCTGATGGCGGCGATAATATGCGGTGTTGTCGTTCCGCAATCAAAGAAGACCGTCTCATTTTTTGAGACTAAGGTGGCTGCCAGCTGCGCAATCTGCTTTTTTCTGGTGACCTGCCGCGTGGCCTGGTCCGAAATAAAATAGTGGCCGGTGGTGCGCTGAGTGGCACTGATAATATATCCGCCCAGTAATAATAACTGTTGCGGACACTGGCTGAGGTCCCGACGGACGGTCATTCCGGAAACACCGAGCAACTCAGCGGCCCGGTGCAAATGGAGTCGCCCGGCAGCATGAATTTCCTGCAGCAGTCGCTGTATACGTTGTTCGCGTTTTGATTCCATCATTTCAGAGTCCCTGACCGTGGGGAGAGCGAATATTTCGCGGATGATTATGCGCTGCTTCCCTGGCCCTGTAAAAATTATCGGGGCAGAGTGAGAGACGGTCAGCGGTATTGATGCGGTAATAATACAAAGAACGCTGCCGGCCACAGGCCGGCAGTCCGGGGGCGGGGGTTAACTGTCTTCGTCGGCTTCGTGTTTTTTATACGGGAATTTGTGGTGACCATAGCGGACAATCAGTACGGCCACGCCCAGCAGTACGATCCCCAGGGAATACAGCACGATTTCCTGCGGTTTGATATCGCTGGGTTCGGTCATCAGATGGCGGGCAATACCGACCATCGCGATATAGAGTGGCATACGTACCGGTAACTGACCCATCTTCCAGTAGGTTTCTGTCATCGAAATAAATTCAAGGTACATAAACAACAGCAGGATATCGCTGACCGTGATATGGCGTTCCATGATCATGGTGACGACATGGCTCACTAAAGCAATAATGGTGGAAATCAGGATGACCATTAAACCGCTTTTTTCGATCACTGAAGGGATATTGCCGGGGAACTTCATGGGTTATCTCCGAATTGATACAGGGGTCATTATTCTCCCGGATAAATGTTATAAAAATCATCGCGCCGGCGCGATAATTTACTGCTACCAGGTGTTGCAGACCCCGCCAGGCTGACAGACCCGGTGACCGGCCGGAACACCGGCTCCGGGACGGGCTCACCGCGCTCTGTGACAATTGCTGTAAAAAACAGCAACTAAACCCGGGGGTGCTGGATTAGCCGCCAGAGATACCTTATAATCCCCGCCACTCACTGGCCCCTTAGCTCAGTGGTTAGAGCAGGCGACTCATAATCGCTTGGTCGCTGGTTCAAGTCCAGCAGGGGCCACCAGATTCTTCCTGTGAATTCAGGACATTAAGCCACTCTAAGGAGTGGCTTTTTTGTTGGCTGAATATCCGTTGGCAGCAAAATGGCAGCTACTATCAACAAAATTTAATATTACCTCTCGCAGAAGTTGCGAAGTCCTGCAGATTGCTGAGTTGATCGCGCAGGCTGCCGAACATATCAGACAGCGACTCATCAACTCGTTTCAGGGTCAGCGTAAATTCAGTGCGGCGCGGCATCCCGCAGGCAAAAAATTCCGTTTTGGTCTGGCTCCGGCTCCCGATGACAAACATGTCATAAATGGTGCCGCTGCCCTCAATCAAAGGCCATGCCTTACCCGGTTCTGCCATTTTTTCCAGCGCCAGCAGTGACAACCTGCCGCCGGTGACTTCCGGCAGTAGCACGCCGGACAACGTCAGCGAGTCGTTATCCGGACCACATTTGCGCTTTTGCCATCGTGTACATGAGCACCTGCGCGGTGCGGGTGTAACACTCAAACTGAAAGAGCGCATCATCACTGAGTCAGCGGGAACCCCGGAAGCGGAAGCCGTCTTTTCGGATCAGCGTGGTCACGTCATTCTGGTTCAGCAGGCCCACATCAGTTGCCGGATCCTGCAGGTTCCGGCAAGCGTCTTTTGAAATGCCGGTGACACCGTTCACGCCGATGTTTGGCAGGGATTTATGCCAGCCGGTCTGCTCGTCGATTTTCTCAATGCGCACGCCGTGGTGATAATCCTGTGCCATGTGGCGGTTCTTTTGTGAAGGGGTTCCGCTATGGTCAGGTCTCAGGGAAGGGAAATCATGCTGTTGGCATCGTGTGGCAGCTGACACCACGGGCAAATTGTATTACCCGTGGTGAGCATTCAGAAAAGCCAGCGTCCCGCATGGGCTGACTCTGTAAACATTCTTATGGTCAGAGGCTTTTTTTCCTGCTTCACGGGCGCGCGTGATAACAGCGAAGGAGTTTTCCAGGGGAAATAAGCGGCAGTACTGAAGCCTTCTGGCTCTACGTTGAAGTCATGGAAAAACTTCTCCGCCATCTCTGCGATATCATCCGCCTCATACTGCTCCTGAAGAATGTCATCGTCGCCGACTTCAATTTTCTTAAACAAGAGGGTCGTCACCAGCGGCAGCTCACGCAGAATGAAGTCGCGCACCGCATCAGGGGTTGCTGTCATATTATTCACCAGATTTTATCCTCCGGGCGCACAATCAGGTTATAGCGATGGACGGTGCGAAAACTGATTTGTGCGACATCTTTTGCCAGAATAACCCATCCGACAACGGGCACGGCCCTGCCCACAAACGCGCCCAGATTATTCACCCAGAAAATTTTCAGCCTGCGAAGGCTGAAGGATTTGGCGGTCAGGGTTGGCAGAATGCGGCGCCGGAATTGGCAGGACAGGTGCTTGCGGAAAAAGATCGAAGCAACGGAAGTGCCGGGGGTTGCCGTATTGGGCTTGCCCGGTACGTTGATATTATTGTTGCCCAGGATGAGCCCCGCAACGGCTACAATATCCTGCACGCCCAGCTGTTTCTGCGTCTCGTCAACCAGCACCCAGAACAGCAATTCCTGCGGCGTCAGATTAGGCAGCCCATTAAAATAATATGTCCCTTTGAGTTCCTCAGTTGTATCCATATCAACGGATTCCTTTCTGCAGATATTTGACAGATTTTAGATTAACATTTGTACAGGCAGGAGGCTAATATGTTTCTGGTTCTGCCTTCAGGCAGGTTTACCGGCCAACTGATATCCGGTGTGTTTGACAGATCTGTTGCCTGAATTGCCTGAATATATTTCATCCATGCCGTAAGCGAAGTTTTATCCACCTTTGTGAATCGCCACGGGTTTAACAGACACCCCGGAGTCATTTAAGATGACTTAAATAGAGGTGCCCATGAGCGGTAAGCGTTATCGCGAAGGGTTTAAAATTGAAGCAGTCAAACAGGTTGTTGATCGCGGTCATTCTGTTTCCAGCGTTGCTACACGTCTCGATATCACCACCCACAGCCTTTACGCCTGGATAAAGAAGTACGGTCCGGACTCATCCACTCATAAAGAACAGTCAGATGCTCTGGCCGGGATCCGCCGTCTCCAGAAAGAGCTGAAGCGGGTTACCGACGAACGGGACATATTAAAAAAGCCGTTGCAGATTCAATTGGTCAACGCAACAGTCATGTTAAAACATGGGGTTGCGGAGGATTTTTGAATGAGACGAACATTTACAGCAAAGGAAAAAGTATCTGTTTTTGAACTGTGGAAGAACGGAACAGGCTTCAGTGAAATAGCTAATATCCTGGGTTCAAAACCAGGAACAATCTTCACTATGTTAAGAGATACTGGCGGCATAAAACCAAATGAACGCAAGCCAGCTGTAGCTCACCTGACACTGTCTGAGCGCGAAGAAATACGAGCCGGTTTGTCAGCCAAAATTAGCATTCGTGCGATAGCTACGGCACTAAATCGTAGTCCTTCCACGATCTAACAACACTGGAGCAGATCATTGAATGGAAAGGGAAATCCGTATAAATTCGGTGTGACAATGGTCCAGAGTATGCAGGTAATACACTTATGATATGGGCGAAACAACAGGATATCCGGCTCAACTTTATTCAGCCTGGAAAACCTTAGCAGAATGCTTATATTGAGCGTGATCACCTGACATTACGCTATGACTGGCTGGATCAGCACCTGTTTTCGTCATTAAATGAATTGCAGAAATATGCGACAAAATGGCAATATTTTTATAATCACCAACGACCGAATATGGCACTGAATGGATTTACACCGATGCAGCATATTAAGCGTATGGCCTGATTTTACTTATCACCTCCGTTTAAAAATGGGGGGGTTACCGTGTCGCAAAAGTGTTGCCTCATTTTTCCACGGCGTACAAAATCAACGCTGAGCAGAACTTTAGCATTTGTATGATTCAGTGATGCGTCGGGCTACTATGAATGGTTTAAGAACGAGCTCATAGAAATGTTGAATGGACAACGGCTGGCAGGGTTACTATTGAATTAGTTAGTACCCATAAGGAAAACCACCAAATTTATCTCAATTTTAAAAGGATTTTAAATTGGATAGCTATCAGGAAATCGCAAGGCGTATAGCCAAAATTATACTGTCGCCAGATTCGGCCATAGGCGTTATTGACGGTGTTTTGTCAGTATCTAAAGATATGGGCTATCTGGCGTTTGGCTTTATAGATACTGATACCCGATATCAACGCGAAACTGAAAAGATAAGGATGTTAACAGCTATAAAGCATGGGCTGTTAGATCACCATAATTTCATCAAGACAATCGAAACTGTTCTCAACAACTTCAATAAATTTGTTCCCGAAACCAGGCAAAACGCTATATACAGTAAGATAATTGCCTCTGTTGCTGGCCGCACCATCACTAACTCTATGATTGCTGGCAGGATTGCCACCGCCATTGCGCAACGCAGCTCATTTCTTATAACTCTTCGCGGTGGCATCATTGGTAACTCATTACTGATCGGTGGCATGGTTGAAAGGTGCATTTATACATCTCAACGTCTTCAACAATACAACCCTGATATTTATCACGCCCTGCGCTACCGAAATTATGATTTACTCTACTTTCTTGTTGAGCCAGCCTTAAACCCATTCGTTGAAGCACTTAAAGTAAAAAACACTCAGGGCCAGCCTGCATTTGAAAAAATTCTTAGTATGGTTGAGAAAGAGATCAATGCGAAAAGATAACCCTCAAAAACTCAGTATAGGCAAGCGTATCTTATTTACTCTTATTGAGACTTCAGGTGCAGTGATTGGTGGATTGTTCGTCGTACTCTGCTGCTACTGGTTCTTTCATTATGATACATGGCATGAACGCCTTATCGCTATAGGTCTATCCGTATTGGTTGTTTTTGTGATTGGCAAAATTTTACCAGAACGGCCAAATCAATAGGTTTATCTTACCCCATTTGATCTTACTCCTGACGGCATTATAGGTGTCACGCTTTTCAGTTTAACACTCCGACCATTCCTGCCGTCAGGTGCCGCAACTCGTGATTTTTCACATTTTACATCCCGACATTGTAAGTATACCTGTATTAGTTCCAGACACTTTTTTAGGTTTCCGGTTTTACAGCCATCAACAGGTATTCTTCCGGCGTAAGGTTATTCAGAGATTCATGAGGTCGTTCACGGTTATATTCCGCCAGCCAGCGGTCTGTTTCTCCCGTACTTCATTCAGTGTTCTGAACAGATAAAATGCAGTATTTCAGTCCTGTATGTCCGGTTAAATCATTCAATAAAAGCATTCCGGGTGGGTTTTCCGGGCTGAATGAACTCTGGCTGTACACCATGATCTTCAGCCCACTGAGCCAGTGTCAGTGAGATAAATTCCGGCCCGTGATACCTATTGAGTGCATCCGGCTGGTATTTAAGTCAGCTATTTTCTACAACTTGTAATGTCCGTGTCTGTCACAAGTGGAGAAAATCAATGAACACTTTAGTTAGTAACATCGGTGTGTCGGGGACTCTGATTGCCCTGGATATCGCTAAAAAACATCACGATGCAAAAATTCGGCACCCGGATGGACGAACATCCTATCTGCGTATTGAAAATACCCTGGAAGGATTCAACCGACTGCTTGCGCTCACCGCTTCACCCCATGAAGATATTATCGCTGCATTTGAACCTACAGCTGATTATCACCGTAACATCGCATGGTGGTTACATAAGCAGGGAGTTCAGTGCCATCTTGTTTCCTCTGTCAGATGTGCGCGAGCTCGTGAGATGCTGTTTAGGACCTGGGATAAAAATGATCGCAAAGATGCCAGTGTCATTATGTATTTGCTCGAACAAGGATTATCTTCACCATTTTATGATCCTCTGGCGAATGGCATTATCGATATACAGGAGATATCAAATACATACCATCAGGTTACTCTGGCACGAACACGATGTCTGAACAGCCTGGTTAACCACTATCTGACCCTTTATTTTCCCGAAGCTGAGCAGTTTCTGCATATGTCCCGGGCAGAGTGGTTCTGCCAGTTTTTACTTCAATTCCCTACACCGTCTTGTATCACGTCACTTAACCGGGATGTGTTTGTAAAACAGTCATGGGATGTTGTTGGGCGGAAACAGTATAAACAGCAATTTCTAGAACATCTCTATGATGTTGCAGCGAATTCCATTGCATTACCGTTACCAGATGATTCTCTGGCAGTGGCCACGTTCAGATTACAGCTTCATCGATATATCGAACTTTCGGCCCAACGATTACAACTTGAGAAACAAGCAGAAAAATATTTGCAGGAACGAAGTGACTACCAGCATTTACGTACGATCCCGGGGATTGGACCTGTAATTGCCCTTATGGTTATTGCTGAAAGTGGTGATTTGACACGTTTCGCTCATTATCGGCAGTACCTCAACTTTTGTGGTTTTAATCTCTCGGCCATTCAGAGCGGGCAAAAGCACAGTGGTTACAGATTATCAAAACGTAGAAATGCGCGGTTAAGATATGCCTTCTGGCTTGCCGCCACAGTAGCAGTAAGAACGAGGGAAAACAGTTTCCGGTACAAATATGAACGCTATCTTCGGGAAAATGGAGACAAGCCTGATCAGAAAAGAAAAGCCATGACGGCTGTGGCAACAAAAGTCGCCAGAGTGGCGCATGCAATTGTAAAGCAGAATATTGATTATAAAGGGTATTATGAAATAAGCCATGGGACGTGATTCAACGGGCCGTAAGGCGCATCGCGACCATTAGATAATGCATCAACGTCCATGGTTTCCCAAAAATGCTGTGTTAAGTCCTGTCGGGCCATTTCGGACCCTTGTATGTCATGGTAAGCATATTTATAAGCCGAAAGGAAATGTGGGCAGTATCGGATATTAAAATGAACTATCGTCTTTGTATTAGATGGTAGTATCCCTTCGTGTAAAATAGTTGACTCAGACGGTAGTCCGTTATCCATCCTCCGTTTCAGCGGATAACCACGCGTAGTTACGATTCGATCCACTACTCTGATGACCCGCTGAGCAGGAATATCCAGGTCAATCTCTACGGCCAGTGCCTCACGGTTAAAATCATCCAGCATATTGAATGTCCGGAAACGTCTGCCACTGACCAGAGCATCGTGCATAAAATCAACCGGCCAGCTCTGGTTTATTGCCTTTGGTGTCACCAGACGGGCCGGATTACGTACCGGCAAACGTTGCTTTCCTTTACGTCTGAAATTACGGCCTCGCGGCAGACATCCTTCACCGTCCGGTCGGCTTAAACAGACTTCAGAACGGCGATAATCTGGTGTTCAGTAAACCGGGCTTTACGCATAGCGATCTCCTTCGGGGAACATATTCAGTATGTCGGAAGATCTCTAAAAGTGAACGGTTCTTTTTGCAGGGATGCTTACAAAATGGTGGTGGATTTTGATAATCCCATTTTTTAACGTATAAAAAATCCTGCTTATGGCGGGGATTCAGCGGGGATCTATCAGAACATAATGACTGCAGGCTGCCGGGCGAAATGCGGGGGAGAGGGATAAGTGCTACCGGAGTAACGATAATGCACCCGATCGTTTCCATTGTCATAAACGTACAACAGCAGTTGATATTCTGGCATTGATGGTAATGCTCGTTGATATTCCCGTCAGATAGCGGCTTGTTCGCGCATGCGCGATATGATGGCTCTTAGGATAACGAAAAATACCTCAGCTTTTCATTATCCATTGATGAATCCAGTATGATCATAAACCCACTCTCATGAATTTATTTTATTTACCCTTCGGTTTCGGGCTGTACTTAACCTGAGGCTCTTATCCCGTTGTAAAACCGCTATTGTTCAGAATGTGAGTTACCTTACTGATTCACCAGGACTGCCTGACTATGATACGCTTAAAGTCCGGCATACGTAGCGTGCGTACCGTGGCGAAAGTCATTTATCCGGCTAACTCCGGGGTCGTAAGAAGCGTATTTTTCGGTGAGTGCTTGCAAGTGCCTATTAATCAGGACTGGCTCAGGCCTGGCATAACGAACCCGCGCGATAAAGGTTAATCATTGATAAAGAAATAGGGGTATTTTTCACCACTTAAGTTAGCAAGGAGAGCGATAATGGGCACACAGGAAAATGACTCACGAAAACTGACGCCAGGTGAAATAAGCCTTGCACAAGTTGTCTTCAAAAACTCAGTGAATTACTCTGACATCAAGGTCCACAAAGGCAGTTACTTACCGTTTAATCTGCAAAATGAAAATACTGCCATGACGCCTAATGGTGATATTTATTTTATGCCGACGCATTACCGGACGGATTTTTCACAGGCAATCCCATCCTATCAGCACTGGTTTATCCATGAGATGACCCACGTATGGTAATATCAATTGGGCCTTAATGTCAGAATGCGTGGCATAATAAGTTGGGCGGCAGCTTATCATTATTCATTAGCCGGCAATAAATTGATTTCCGATTACAATATGGAAGCGCAGGCAAGCCTGATTGCTGATTATTTTTGGTTATTAAAATTTGGTCTTAGTGGATTTGATAAAGTCTCAAATTTTCAAGGTGTCAGAGGGCAAAACCTACTTAAAAGCTATGAGTGGGTTTTACGCGGCTTCCTGAAGAAACCTTCAGCAAAAGGGAATTTCCCATGATAAAAATATTCCTGCTATCAGGAGTTTTACTGATAAGTGGTTGCCACCTTGAAAAACCTTATATTAGCCCGTTGGGTGTCGCTATTCAGGATAACGCACCTTGTTTCTTTGTTCCCTCTGAGAGAGTTAAAAGTCTTCGATTAGCAGAAAACCGGGGGATCTATGTTTCCAGAAAAACAGCACAACATTGGGTGTTTTTTTGGGATTCTCCGCAACAAGCCACACTGCCGGGGATTGTTGAAGGGGAGTGCCTCTCGTACCCTCAGATTAAATGGCAGGAAGGGACCTATTCCGTCTTAATGAGCGCCTCCTCTGATAATGATTCAGAGAGATACCGACTGGAGAAAACTTTTAACCTGCAGAAGGATAATCAGGGTAATTTCTTAATCAGGGAGGCTCCGTGATCTTCTGATTAAAAAGAGAAAACACCTTTGGCGTACCATCATATTTATTCCGGATACCCGGTCCGGTCAATATCCTGTGCCACCGTGGTATCCACCGCATTTAGCGCCAGGCAGTATTTACCCGGTCATTCAGGCGGGTCTGATTATGATCGCTGATGGTACCGGACAGTCTAAGTATCCCTGTAAAAAATATTCACTTCAGGATCTTCCGGCATACTGAATTTGTTCCCTGACCGTGTTCGTTATGCGTAACGCCCGCTTTAACGGATACCAGATTATCAGGCCTCCTGAAGTCAGTTGAAGCCAGTTGCACCATGAAATATGTCTGTTGCGAGGCCGCAATTCCCTAAGCCAGTTGTTACAACCGGAAGTCTGGCTATGGCGGGATAGCGGTTTCTGATAACAGGAAATCGCAGAGCACAGGCTGAGAGAATATAACAGCCAGCAACCTGATGAATCCTTTTAATGGGAGCCGGGTGGGCTCAAAGCCATGCCGGAACGTCTCAACCCGAGTGGGGACGATGGTATCAAAATCCACCTTATGGTGATGATCCAACCGAACAGCGCTTTATCAGAGAAGGAATTGAGTATGCGCGTCAGCAGGGTTATTAAAGGGTTACATTGTCTTGTGACCCTGATGCTTTTATTGCTGGTCATATTTTTTATCTCTGTTAATCACACGGATACTCCCCGCACAGGCGATGAGTTGCAACACAGATATAAAATTAATGATTCCCTGTGGCTTTACACCACCATTAACCGTGAGGGGAATGCGACCGTTCCCATGATTTATCGTTTTTATTTATTCGGGGAGATTACCGGAAATAATGATGTTGTGATTAATACTCTAAAAAATACGATGCCGTTTCTGGCAGGGAACGGCAGTATCAGTAAGATAACTTCCGATGGAAAGGAACATATCAGCATCATCTATAGCGGAAAAGTTTACTCGCTCAGTGATACTACCAGCTATTCAATTGACGACCGCCAGGCTGATATCCATATTTCTTACACGATTAACTAATTCCTCACAGAGCACGTTATTCAACGCCGCCGGCACTGAACGTCTGATTTACGTCCGGCGGCGTATTGTCTTTCTGAAAAGTCGTTTCTGCGATTAGCTTACGGCGCTCCCGCGAATATTCTCCGGTCTTTTGTGGACTGAACCTGTCCAGTATTCAGTCCAGGGCTGATCCGGTCTACCGGCCGTTCCCTTTCCCTATTATTTCGCTCCTGGTCACCTGCTGTAGAAAATGATGACTTGAAATGAAAATTGTTATGCTGCCGACAAATCAGTCAATCCCACGGTTACTCTTCACTCCCGGTGGCGTATTCTGCACCCAGGGTTACCCAGGGATAAATACTGACAGGGAATTTACTCATATGACAGGACGCTCCCATTCCCCCGGGATTTTGCATTCCGATCGCCTTTCCTCTTCGGTCGGTACATGTGGCACCAATGCACCCGCAGAGGTAAAAAAAATCCAGCAACTCATTTCCGGTGCGGGTTACAGGCAGAGTACCGGGAGAACTTTGAAGATTAACGGACAGTGTGGACAAGCCACGATAGAGGGTAAGGACGCATTAGCATCATTTATCCTGTCTATACCCCAATACAGGATTTATGAAGATAACAGGAAAAGAGTAAGGTATCTAAAATGAAAAATTATACTGTTACCTTGCTGATAGCTTCCTTAATACTTCCTCTCTCTGGAAAAGCCAATATTTCCTGGGGGGAAGAGTGGGAAATTTGCTTTAAAAATGAAAAAGTCCTACCGCTGGGCTACGAATGCCTTTCTGATAAAAAAGAAACCAGTGAAAAACAACTTGATTCATTAATCGCTAAGTCGGTAAAGAATATAAAAATTAATTTTATTGGTGCATTCAATGGTAAAGAGGACGCTACCGAAACCTACGGCGATGTGTACAGCACCCGTTTTCTGAAGTCACAAGATGCATGGAAACAATATCGTAAGGAATTTTGCCTTGCAGTGGCGTCACAAATCAATGAGGATGCCTATGATTATCAGGCAAACATTGATCAGTGTGAAATAAACCTCAACAAACGACATACAGAAGAAATTAGCCTGTTGGGGCTTCCCCCGGGCCGTTGAGTAAATCACACCTTCGTTTTTGGTCGTTAGCAGATCTCTCTGGCAAAGATACTTCAGGTCAATCATACCTCCGTTATCAGTTAATTGTCGGCAAGGAAAACTCCGGATTATGAATCAGGCGGACGCTGTAAAACAGTTGATTAAAAAGTACTTTTGGGAAATGCAGGAAGAGGCTTCACTGAGTACCGGTGCGGAATCTGTACTCCCCGAAGATGCTTCAGATTTTTTTAATGAATACTTTGCATTGCTGAATATCGATCCCTCCGGATTTAATTTCCGTAAATATTTCCCAAATGAAGGTATCAGGTTTCTGCCAAACAGAATTCTTCCTGAGTATCTGAAGACTGATTATCATCAGCCTGCACCGTTAACGGTCAGTATGCTTATTGCCTCAGCAGAAGCCGGATGCTGGCTGGGGGGGGGGGAGAGTGACCCGAGCTCTATGGCGGACATCAGCCCGTCTTAGATTAATTCGGTTTAACCGGTCTTGCGGGAGGCAGTATCACGGAAGCGTAGCGTATTTAACGTCTGAATGTATGAGTGAATCACGGGCACACGATTTTAATATACAGAGGCTTTCCGGCTACCGGGAAAACCAGCTGGAAGGTGAATAAACTCAGTTAAAAAGAGTTAAAGAAATTTCACCTCGCACGCTCAATAGATAACAAAAAATATGAACTTAATGAGGTATGAAGACCAGCGTAAAAGATTGAGGTATCTGCAATGAGGACATTTTTTTGTTTTGCAGTAGCTGTTTTTTTTATCCTGCCACTGCCAGGTATCGCTGCTTTATCTGAAAGCCCTGAGGCGAGAGAATGCTTCAAAAAATATAATATTCCTGCAAAACAGGATGAATGTCTGTCGAAGGCCAGAATGGATAGCGAAACAGATCTGGATGCTCTTATCTCTGAGACGGTTAAACGGATAAAAGCCAATAATATAGGGTGGTTTAACGGTAAGGAAAATGCCAGTGTGACTTCCGGCGATATCTACAGCAGAAGATTTATGAAAGCACAGACACTATGGAAGCACTACCGGCAGGAACTTTGCCTTGCCGTTGCCACTGAACTTGATGAAGAGGCTTATGATTATCAGTCATTTATTGATCAGTGCGAGATAAACCTCAACAGACGACACAAGGAAGACATTAATCTGCTTGGGCTTCCCCGGGTCGTTGAGTAAATCGCACCTTCGTTTTTGGGCGTTAGCAGATATCTCTGCCAAAGATACTCGCCCGTTTTCTCAGGTCAAACGCTTTGAACCGCTATAGATTCAGGGTACGGCATCGGGAAAAAGCTGTGCAGGGCCGGTGATATCTTCCGGCCCCTGTACGCAGAGGCTGACACCTTATTGACGGCGTCTCTGAATGAAAAGGGCTGACAGGTCCTCCGTGGCCGGGTCAGACAGTCACATGTACCTGCGGGATACGCTGACCATTAAACCGTCCTCCTGCCGCTCTTTCCAGCTGAGCAGCCAGTTGCAGAAGCTGACCATCGTTGGCTTGCCGGGTCTGGAAATGCATTCCCAATGGGATCCCTGAGGTTTGCCAGGCCAGTGGCACAGAGATACCGGGAGTCCCGGTGAGACTGGCGAGCGGAGTATAGGAGAAAAGCTCCCATAAGCTGTAGAACCAGTCCATAACATCCGGGTTGTCACTGAGGGTCAGATAGCGTTTATCCCCGGTCAGAGGTGTCGGTGCAGAAAACGAAGGCGTCAGGATCATATCCCACTGTTCATAAAATGCCCCTAACTGGCGGGATGTGCTGTTAAAAACATCCTGCATCAGCCAGCGCTCGCTGTAGGACATATCCCGTCCCTTTAACCATATTTTACGATTGATCGGCTCAACCAGATCTTCAGGCGGTTCAGTCAGTCCCCTTTTTTCGAGCTGACGCTGAATAAACTGCGCAAAGTTACTGATATAACAGGTGGTCTGAGCGGCAAAAGCCGCTTCAAAATCAATGTCCGGGGTTCGCCATTCGACATAATGCCCAAGTTCTTCCAGCAGACGGACCGTACGTTCCAGCTCTGTCACAAAATGCGGGTCAGCGTGGTAGTTACCCCATTCATGGGATACCGCAATTTTTAACCGGGGAGGATCACGCTTCACAAGTTCTGTGTATGATCCTTCAGCCTTCCAGTAGGGCATAAATTCACCTGGCGCTCCGCCACGACAACTATCGATAAATAATGCGCTGTCCCGTACCGAACGGCTGACACAGCCCTGGGTCGAAACATAGCCGGTGATATCCGACAATGCCGGTGCAATTGACAGCACGCCGCGGCTGCTTTTCAGACCCACTAATCCCTGCGCACCCGCAGGAATACGGATAGAACCCCCGCCATCGGTGGCATGAGCGAGCGGAAGTACGCCTGCCGCGACCGATGCCACTGCTCCGGCAGAAGATCCAAACGAGGTATAGTCAGTATTCCAGGGGTTACGTACCACATAAATCTCAGGGTTTTCGGCCGAACTTGCGACACCAAATTCCGGTGTGGCAGAGCGCCCGATGATATTCAGCCCTGATTGCCGGATTTTAGTGGTCAGAAAGGCATCGCTGGTCTGGCGAAAACCTTTAAAAAACTTAGACCCCTGTTCCTGTAACCGTCCTTTTACTCCCGGGCCGAGGTCTTTAATCAGCAACGGAACACCGGCAAAAGGGCCTTGTGCGTTGGTCCCTTCCGCAAAGGGTGCGTTAATGGCATCCTCAAAAAGCTCAACCACGGCGTTGAGTGACGGGTTCACTTTTTCTGTCGCCAGCTTTGCCTGACCGGCAATTTCTGCAGCGGTGACTTCACCGTGTTTAATTAAGTCTGCCAGTGCTGTGGCATCACATGTCGCCCATTCATCCCAGGTCATCACTTGTTTCATTGATAGCTTCCTTCTGCCTTTGGCCGGTTCAGGTGTTTAATGTCAGCATGGCTGTGCGGGGGGCCTTCACTTTGAGTAATGCCGCGGAAAGAATACACACCAGGTTAGCCGCGATCAGGTAATATCCGGGAGACACCGGGTTGCCGGTAGCCTTGATTATCCATGAAAAAACGAACTGTGCCGTTCCGCCAAATAATGTAATCCCGAAGGCATAGGCAATCGAAAATCCGGTCGAGCGAATAGATTTAGGGAAATTCTCGCACAGGGTGACTAATACCCCGGAACCACTGATACATTGCAGCGCCGAAAACAGGACAATGACGGCGAAAAAAACATATTCATTCCGGTAGGTAGTAATAATTTCCAGGCCTGGCATAAATAAAATCAGCAGAATAATACGCGGTGCAATAATAGTGATTTTACGGCCGTAACGATCGGCCATCCAGCCGCCAGCCAGGGAGAAGAGCACGACGCAAATACCAATCAGGATCGTAGAACTCATGGCGATACCGGAAGAAAAATGAAGGTCATTCATGGCATAGGTTGTCATATAAATCAGGAAGTACTGAGTGATGGTACTGCCTGACAACATGAAAATTCCGGAGATAATCAAACCACGATGCTGAGTAAAGACATCAGTTAATAAATAGCGGGTATTCTTTTTGACCGCTTCCGCTTTATTTTCTAAGGTATCATGGAGGTTACGACGGATATAAATCGCGACCGGAAGGATCGTCAGCCCAAAAATAAACGGGATACGCCAGCCCCAGTCGGCTAACTGTGATGGTGTTAATGTCCGCGTCAGAAGATAACCAATTAATCCGGCCGTTATCCCGGCCATACCCTGCGCAACAATCTGCCAGCTCGCATAAAATGCCCGTTTTCCCGCGGGTGCCGATTCCAGAATATAGGTCGTCGCCGGTCCTGCTTCGCCTCCCCAGGCCAGCCCCTGTATCATACGAACGATGACCAGTAATACGGGGGCAGCCAGACCTATACTTTGATAAGAGGGAAGGAATGCCATACCTCCGGTTCCCAGCGCCATCAGTATCATGGTTAAAAACATTGCCGGTTTACGACCCGCTCTGTCGGCATAACTGCCGATAAATATTGCCCCCAGAGGGCGGACGATAAAACCTATACCGAAGACGGCGACGGATAATAAGAGACTGATAACAGGGCTATGTGAAGGGAAAAAAGCGTTGCCGATCAAAACAGCAAACGTTGCGTAGGCACTGAAGTCAAAAAACTCGACCGCTGCACCTAATGTCACCGCGAAAACTTCATTACGGGAGGGTCTTTTTTCCCGGGGATCAGTGTTGGTAGTTATCGACATTATTTTATACTCCCGCAGTAGTGATCGGTCGCCGGCTCTGACTGGCTGGCACAAAATGCTGTTTCAGCAAATGTTGAGGTGATACTGATTTAACGTGATAAAACTCCCGGCAGGCGAATTATCCGAAATATTTAATGAGAAAAAAGATATAACAAACCCGTTATGGATTAACCAGTATAAATATCTGTGCACAGTACAAACAAAATCTGGACACTCTTTATCAGGTTAATTTCTTATGACCTGTCGTGACATAAATAATGTTTAAAGAGGGGGTCAATCACTGCCTGCGATGAATTGTCGCGCAACTTAGCGTTTTTATTAACGTCACTGCGCAGAGTCTTATTTTAAAACGAGGCAATGATGATTCATAAGTAAATGCAATTTGAAACTCTGCCGGGAATGTATTATCAACGAGTCAGCTCAGGAAAAATATCACGGAGAGTGAATGCAGCTCAGGGCATTAAGGTATTTCAATCAGGTAGCACAATCTTCCTCTCTGCGGGATGCGGCTGAAAAACTGTTTGTGACGCCTACCGCTGTCACCCGGCAGATTGAACTGCTTGAGCATTACTATGGTGCCTCGCTGATTGAGCGAAGTCCGCGCGGTATTCGTCTTACGGCGGAAGGAGAGCACCTGGCCCTCGCCGTACAGTCCTGTCTGCGTGAACTGGAGGGGGTGAAAGATAAAATATCCTCGGCTCAGAGTCAGGTCTCTGGCAAGGTAAGAATTTCCTGTGCAGAAAGCCTGATATCATCACTGATTATCCCCGCCATCGAATGTTTTCGTCTCAGACATCCTGATGTCAGGTTCGAAATTGATATCGGCAGTGCCCCCCGGGTCGCGGAAGCATTGGTTGGCGACAGGGCCGATGTCGCCGTCAGCTTTTATATGCCAGCGCTCTCCGGACTGAATGTCACCCACAGTTGCTCAGTGCAGCATCAGGTATTGATGTCGCCCACTCATCCTTTATCCGGGTCTTCCGGTCTGACACTGAGAGAGATCGCCGGTTTTCCGATAGCCGCTCCGGCCAGCGGATTCGCCGTCAGGCAATCGCTGGAAACCGCCGCTAAACGCGAGGGTATTCTTCTGGATATACGTTTTGTCACGTCTTCCATAGAAATTCAGAAGCAACTTTGCAGACAGGGGCTGGCACTGATTATCTTACCGAAGATGACGCTGGCAGAAAAAGAACCGCCGGAAGATTTAGTGGCCATTCCGCTTAATGACCCCCTGATGGGAATTGTACGCATCGATCTGGGGTTACCGGCTCAGCGAACGTTAAGCCGTGCAGTAAAGTTATTCCATGAAACCCTGGGGCAATATATTGAAGCGCAGCTCAGTCCGGCGCTAACATGCTGACGAAGCCGACTCGCCGATGCTCCCTCCCGCCACAGAGGCTCTGTATCAGCAGGATCACTGAGGTCACAGGGCCGTCACCTTCGCACAGAGTGCACGGCCATTGTATGCCATCGCCAGTAATTACCGCAGGGTCAGTCGAAAGCATTCAGGCGCGGTCCGTTGCTGACCGGACTGACGATAATGAAAAATGGCTTATCCCCGGCGGGCATGACCGGTGCTTTCCTGCCGGACTCAGATTGCTTAAGGCACAGGATGTTGTCTTCTTTCCGGGGGGCTGGATAGCTCAGGTTTTCTCTTTTGTGATTTCTCCGTTTTCAGTCATATGATAGACACTCCCACGGGCGATAAATATTATATTTCCGTTGCGGCCTGTTTGTACGGAGAAGACTCTGTTTTTATCTATACAGTTTTCAGGCGGAACCTTATCTTTAAAGCACAGTCTGTCATATTTCCCTTCCTGTTTATAACCGTCGCCAAACAACCAGAATGTCAGATAGAAAGAACCGTCTTTATCCGGGTGGGGAAGGTGATATTTTTTTCGATGTCGTTTTTATTTTCCAGCCACCAGGTTATTTTCCCCTGATCGGTATACGGAAATTTTTTGACCAGGATATCACTGAAGCCGCTGCTTCTGTGATGGATGGCGACGATCTCTGCCGGACGTAATACGACCCGGAGCGTGCAGGCCAGTAACAGGAAAACGACGAAAGTAAGAACCAGTAATATTATCTTATTTTTAAATGTCATCACGGGACCCGGAAATTTATATAACAGAATTCATCTGTGTGATAAAGGGTTTAAAACCGAACGCTTTATACCGCTGGAGGACAAAACCAACCTGAAAAAGCAGCAGCTGGCTGTGTGTTCAAAGTAAAATCATACCAGAAGGTCAGGAGACTTACCCGGGGTGTTTTAACCGGAGGGTTTTCATAGTTAATAAAGTGTGTTAATGATTTTTTAATCAGATGGATAATGCATCGCGTAGATATCCGGATTTTATTCTTAGGATTTTCAGCATTTTTCAGTGCTGATGTTTTTTACATTATTTATAAAAAACACCGGTGTTATATGAAAATTATTTCATGATTCACCAGGCGTTTTTAATAAGAGGTGCGACCTTTTATATTGAAGTGATTGAAATATTCTTATGCCCATAAAAAGACGATTGGCTGTTTCTATTCCTGTCCGGGTATTAAACCTGTCTCTGACGATAAAATATATTTTTATTTATCACGGGGATCCTCATTCAGGTGAGGGGGCATTATAAAATTAGGGTAATATCTGATGCTGTCTTGCCCTGAGTGTTCCTGCTGTTCAGCGTTTTATCGTGAACAGAATCAATACTATTGCACGTCCGGAGGATAATCTCTGGTGAATCGCGAAAAGACTGATGAATACAGGGCGTTGATTGTGAATAATCTGCCCGCGGTCACTACATCAGGGATGACTGTGGATTACTCAGATGAAGAGGTGCTGCAGGACACCATTGAATGGGAAGATATCGCTGACTTAATCGGCGCCCTGTCAGCTATGTCAGCTCAGTCGGGGCTAAATTTGAAACTTTCCTGAGAGGTCATTATTTCCCCCGGAAACCTGAAGTTTTTTTATAAAAGTCCCGCGGACAAAACACCATTAACTTTAAGCCTGTTGACTGATTCGGCGAAAGCCGGGCATGGCTTTACCGCTAAGCCCTTTACTGAAGATAACCGCTTTGGGGTGAGTTCCGATCGTGGCGCATTCACACCGCGATATCACGGCCAATAAAATGGTTTATCGGGCCATGACCCTGTCCGTGTTGCGGCGCGGTCAGGATAGCCTGATGAACAAAATATTTTGCCCGCGCAACGCACTCCGGAAGCGGCAGGCCCCTGGCGAGCAATGCACACAGGGCGGCAGAGAAACTGCAGCCGGTTCCGTGCGTATGCGGGGTCTGAATTCGGGGGGAGGTGAGCCAGCCCTCATCCTGCGGACTGCAGAAAAAGTCTGCGGCATCGTCTTCCTCACTGTGCCCTCCTTTCAGCACGACACTGAAGGCACCCATCCTGCATAGCTCGCGTGCAGCCTTCACCCTCCGTTCACGGCTTTGCAGTGGGTAACCCACCAGTGCTTCGGCTTCCGGAATATTCGGCGTGATCACACAGGCCTGTGGCAGCAATAAACGGCGCAGACTGTCGAGGGCGCTTTCCTGCAACAGCGGCGTTCCGCCTTTCGCCACCATCACCGGATCAATGATTAATCCGGGCAGCCGGTGTTGTTTAATCTTTTCTGCGACACAAGCAATAATATCGCTGTCCGCCAGCATGCCTGTTTTCACCGCTGACAGGGTAAAATCCATAGCGACGGCATCGATCTGAGCGGCAATCAGAGACAGCGGCATGACCTGAACCGCCCGGACGCCCAGCGTATTCTGTGCTGTGACAGCCGTAATCGCCGTGGTACCGAATACCCCGAATTCCTGCATTGTCTTAATATCTGCCTGAATGCCTGCACCCCCGCCACTGTCAGAGCCTGCGATGGTTAATGCCTGTGGATGTGTCATGCTGCCTCCCTGAGTCCTGTGGTCTTATCTGCACACAGAGTAAAATGCTGCACCCGAAAGGGCAGACATCGGTAGTTAAGAGGGGAGCCTGACAGGGATAGCACGGGCATGTACGTCCGCGGCCGGCAGGAAAGACAGAGAAAAGAAGGCATTACCGCAACCTTTGCGGACAGGTCATTCGTTCGTCTTCCTACGCCAGTATCAACCGGATCAGGTTCTAAGGGTCGCTATACCTTGCTGATAGCCTCTCAGTCTCTCTGGCGAGACTCCCCCGACATATCCGTTATTAAAGGGGGAGAGGGCGGTGAATGTCAATATTACGCAGGTCCGGGTTGAACAGCGCTGGAGCAACGGTGATGAAGAGGAGGGATCCTGTGACGTTAACGGCGTCTGTTCCTGAGATTGTGTGTACAGGCTGAATTTATCACCCGCCACACCCACACCCACACCCAAACCCAAACCCGGACCCGGACCCGGACCTACCACAATACCGGCGGTCTGTTATTGCACGCACGCGATGGGGCACGGTTCAGTCATGGTGTAATTTCGTGGCAGTGATCGTGTGGTCAGCCATATGTGCTCATCCATTCCACGACTGCGGGCAGCGGAAAAGCGTGCAGCCGCCCGCCAGACGGTTCAATGCTGAATCTGTCAGTGACTGGGGGTGCAGAGAAACTACTGTGTTACGGGATGGTAATTTTTACCCAAATCTCTGCATTTCAGGATTAACTAATGTAAAGCTGTGTAAATATCCCGAAGAAGCCGTCTTTTCGGGGGGGATCTGTTTATATCCTGCAATTTTTTGAGGTATATATTTCAGACCCTCGGCTGAATTGAGAAAATTACACGATGACTCCCCCTGCCACCCGTAAAATTCTGACCTGCCTGTTACTGATGACCCTTGCGGGGTGTTCTTCCCATTCCCGTAATACCGAAGACAAGGGGGAAACTCTCGCTCAGGAAAATCAGCAATCGGATCTGATTAACGTTCTCGCTGCGCTGCACGACCAGATGCATTCCTGGGAAGGGACGAAATATCAGTGGGGCGGCACTCAGCTCACCGGCGTCGATTGTTCGGGCTTTGTCTGGCGAACCTTAAAAGACCGTTTCAACATCCCGATGGACCGGGTCACCACCAAACAATTGATCCATATGGGGGAACCGGTGGATCAGGCCCATTTACTGCCGGGCGATTTAGTCTTCTTCCGCATCAGAAATGAACTGCATGTCGGCTTTTACGATACTAATCGTCAGTTCCTGCATGCCTCCGTCAGCCGCGGTGTTATGCGGTCATCGCTGAATAATCCTTACTGGAAATCGGTCTACCTGGAAGCCAGACGTTTACCGCGTGAATATAACGCACAGATTACCTTTAATACTTCGAAAGGGGTTGGCTGAGCCCTCGCTTAGCGCGGTGCGTTGTAAGAGGCCCCGCCGGAAAGGCTCTGCATGACGACACTATTCGCCCCCGGCATTGCGTTTATCCATACATTATCTTTTCTGCACGGATTTCACTCTGTTGCGGTAATCCGCAGCGCACTGCATTCCCTGTCTCCCGCCCCTGCCCGCAAAGTGTTACGCGGCTCACGTTACGGGTAACAATGTCCTCTGAAACA
This sequence comes from Tatumella terrea, assembly GCF_039523755.1. Classification (NCBI taxonomy): domain Bacteria; kingdom Pseudomonadati; phylum Pseudomonadota; class Gammaproteobacteria; order Enterobacterales; family Erwiniaceae; genus Tatumella; species Tatumella terrea. Next base: position 334,624 of record NZ_BAAAFX010000010.1, read on the forward strand.
TTCTCTTAATCGATATACATCACAGATTTAACATCCAAATGCCGTTCTGATAAGCGCCTGCATCTGTGCGTTTTAAGAGGACGATTATGAGTACCCTTACAGACTCTTGCATGATCAATGGCAAACATCAGGTTGAGGTCGTGAGCAAAGACGTCAGCTATCAGGGACAGGGTACCCTGGTACGCATTACCCGTGGCGGGATCTGTGGTTCGGATCTGCACTATTACCAGCACGGTAAAGTCGGTAATTTCGAGGTCAGAATGCCGATGGTGCTCGGTCATGAAGTGGTGGGCTATGTGGTGAAAAGCGATGACCCGTCCTTACAGGCAGGGCAGAAAGTCGCGATTAATCCGGCGGCCTCCTGCGGGGAGTGTAAATATTGCCGTTCCGGCGAAGATAACCAGTGTACCGGCATGCGCTTTTTTGGCAGTGCCATGTATTACCCGCATGTGGATGGCGGCTTCAGCCAGTATAAAGTGGTGGAAACCCGTCAGTGTGTCCCCTTTGAGGCCGGGGCCGACGAGAAGGTGATGGTGTTTGCCGAACCGCTGGCAGTATGTATTCATGCCACCCATCAGGCCGGCGAGTTGCAGGGCAAAAAGTGTTTATTTCCGGTGTCGGGCCGATAGGTTGCCTGATTGCCGCCGCGGTCAGGGCCAGAGGGGCCGCAGAGGTGGTCTGTACGGATGTCAGTGAACGATCACTGGCAATGGCGGAAGCGATGGGGGCAACCACGACGATAGAGGCGGCCAGGGGGGATTTTTCCCCTTATCTGGCGGAGAAAGGGTATTTCGATGTCTCCTTCGAAGCCTCCGGTCATCCTTCCTCCCTGAACCGTTGTCTGGAGGTGACCCGGGCGAAAGGAACTCTTGTGCAGGTAGGGATGGGCGGCAATATCCCGGAATTTCCGATCATGCAGCTGATTTCCAAAGAGATCGTCTTAACCGGTTCTTTCCGTTTTACCACCGAATTCGCGACCGCAGTGGAATGGCTGGGCAAGGGGGTGATCGATCCGCTGCCTCTGTTCAGCGGGGAATATGACTATCATGAGATCGACGCTGCGCTGAATTTCGCGGGCGATAAGCAAAAGGCAGCAAAAGTGCAGTTGACGTTCTAAGTCCGTCATCTGAGGCTCGGGGCTTATCTGCAAAAACCCCGCCTCAGGCAACGGGATGGCGATATTACCGGGTGGTTTACACCGTGTTTTCAGAGGGCTGCATTATGCCGATTACTATAATAGCGCTGGGAGTCGTACTCCTGCTGGTACTGATGATTGTCTTTAAAGCCAATGGCTTTATCGCATTAGTTTTCGTCTCTGCCGTGGTGGGGATTGCGGAAGGTATGACGCCGCTGGCGGTTATCGCATCCATACAGAAGGGGATCGGCGGTACGCTGGGCAGTCTGGCGATGATACTGGGCTTCGGTGCCATGCTGGGCAAACTGGTGTCAGATACCGGGGCCGCCCAGCGGGTGGCAACCACGCTGATCAATGCCTTTGGTAAACAGCGGGTGCAATGGGCGCTGATGGTGACCGGCCTGATCGTCGGCCTGGCCATGTTCTATGAAATCGGCTTTGTTCTGCTGTTACCGCTGGTCTTTACGGTGGTAGCAGCGGCCGGAATGCCACTGTTATATGTCGGTGTGCCTATGGTAGCCGCGCTTTCTGTGACGCACTGCTTTCTGCCGCCGCATCCGGGGCCGACGGCTATCGCCACTATTTTCGGGGCTAACCTCGGGACGACACTGCTATACGGAATAGTGATCACTATTCCGACAGTGATCATCGCCGGGCCGTTGTTCTCCCGGTTCCTGAAAAACTTCGAAAAAGAACCGCCGGAAGGGCTATATAACCCGAAAATCTTCGCTGAGCATGAAATGCCGGGCTTCGGGATCAGTATTTTTGCGGCCATTATTCCGGTGATCCTGATGGCAGTGGCGGCGGTGTTCGAACTGACCCTGCCGAAAGAGAATACAGTACGGCAGTTTTTTGAATTTATCGGTAACCCTGCCGTGGCTCTGTTTATCTCGGTAGTGATCGCCGTCTTTACCCTGGGGCTGCGCAACGGGCGTAAAGCGGAAGATGTGATGGAGATGTGCAGTTCGTCGATTGCCTCCATCGCCATGATTGTTTTTATTATCGCCGGCGGCGGGGCATTTAAGCAGGTGCTGGTCGACAGCGGTGTCGGGGAATACATTGCCGGTATGATGAAAGGCTCCTCCCTGTCTCCTCTGCTGATGTGCTGGACGGTGGCTGCCATGCTGCGTGTCGCGCTGGGTTCCGCGACCGTGGCGGCGATCACCACCGCAGGGATTGTCACGCCGATTATCGCAGTAACACATGCGGATCCGGCGCTGATGGTGCTGGCGGTCGGGTCAGGCAGTGTCATTGCCTCTCATGTGAATGATCCCGGGTTCTGGTTATTCAAAGGGTATTTTAATCTGAGTGTGACCGAAACGCTGAGAACCTGGACGGTGATGGAAACGCTGATCTCTGTGCTGGGGCTGGCCGGTGTGCTGATCCTGGATACGATTATCTACTGACCGGTGTGAAACCGGCGGCTCTGCTGCCGGAAAGGACTGCGGGTTGGGTCAAAAAAAGGCGGGGGCACATTACAGGACGTGCTCCCGCCGGTTTGTCAGCGGTTCATCCAGGCCCGGGATAGCGGGCTATCCGGACCTCAGGATGATTTTCTGAGACGTGAGATCCTCAGGGTAAGAATTTAACGTCTGTCGGGCTGCCGATCTGTACGCTGATCCCGGTATATTTCAGTGAGCCGTCCTTCGCATCACGATAGAGTTCCACCACATTGTTGGAATAGACATTGGCGACCAGCATATATTGCCCGCTCTTATCAAAGGCAAAAGCACGGGGTTCAATGCCCCCGGCAAGGTAGGCTTTGCCTTCCCCCAGCTTCCCTGTCTTTTTATCGACCGGGAAGGCCACTATCTCATTACGGTTCCGGCGGTTACCGGCATACAGGAACTTGCCGTCCGGGCTGAACAGAATACCTGCTCCGCTCTTATCTTCTTCTGACTGGCTGCCGGTCAGGTTCGCGGTCTGGACTTCGGTAAGGCCCTGTTCACCTATCCGGTAAACGTGGATCTGTGCACCCATCTCGGTCACGATATAAGCGAATTTTCCGTCAGGGGAAAATGTCATATGACGGGGACCGGCTCCGGCCGGGAAATGGACATCGGCAGCCGTATCCGCCACAAACGGTGTCTTGCTGTCAGGCTGATAACGGTAAGCATGTACAGTATCGGCACCGAGGTCGGCGACAAATAACCGTTTACCGTCCGGGGTGATATTGACCGAGTGCGCATGGCCGCTGTCCTGGCGTCCGGTAACCACTCCTGAGCCTTTTTCAAACGGAACATGCTGGACAGCCTCGCCCAGTTTCCCCTGTGCTTCTATCGGGAACAGAATAAATCCGGCATTTTTCTTCGTAGCTGAATAGTTAGCCGCCAGCAGATATTTGCCGTCCGGCGTCAGCGTCGCATGCGTCGGATGTTCACCCTGACTGCTGACCGCATTAATGACTTTCAGCTTCCCTTCAGTCGTCACTTTAAGCGCAGTCACTTCGCCATTCTCACTTTCGTTGGTGGTGTAGGCGTACTTGTGGTCACGGCTGAACACAATCCATGACGGGTTCGCCAGTTCAATCACATCCAGCGGTAACAGTGTTCCGTCGGGGTTCAGATGTAAACGGTAGATCCCTTCACTGGGATACACGGCTTTCTGTGCGAGGGGGTTGGTGGTCTGACCGGTCCAGCTGCCAATCAATACGGTTTGTGGTTGCACGCGATTATGCTCCGGAAGTAAAGGATGACTCTCCTGAGCATAAGCGATATTCGTTGCTAAAAACAGGGCGACCGACGACATCCTGAACGCTTTGGAAACAACATTTTTTACCGCATTTCTCATTAATAACAACCTCTTAAATCACCAATGAAATCAGATATCCCGAACAGGGAGGGCAGAGTATCTGCAATGGCCGGCAGGGCCGGGGTCTGTGCCCGTCATAGGGGATGACCCCGATGTTCGCCGGTTGCAGAAGATCTCTTATAAAATATTTCAAAATGAAAATAAATGTTAATTTTAGTGTGGGTATTCTGCTGCCGTGGTGAGCGGTGGAATATTCGGCAGGGGATCTGCGTGTTGCACAACCCCTGCCAACCCGGCGTCAGGCTCCCGAAACCCGGGGCAGGATCGGTTCAGTAACTCATGGGTAACAGGCTGTTTTCACCGATTATCGGGGATGATGGCTGCACATATGACACCTTTGGCAGCGTAAGGTTTTTTTAATGTGTTTTATTCTTTATGGCTGGCGGCCTGACAGGAGCACGGTATTTTGTGGCGTATCTTCCCCGGAAGATGTCAGGGGCAGGCTGACGTTCCTCGTATTCTGCCGGTGGGTTTTCAGACAACCCGCAATGTCTGACTGACAGCATTACGGGCGGCTCGCACTCTGCAGGGCGGCCTGATCGTTGCTTAGCGGGTATGCCACAGGGGAGCCAGCGCCGGAACACAGGGAGCTCACAGAAAAATTAAGGCAGTCTGCCGCCGTCAGCGCTTTGCCCGGGACAGATGGCCGGGAGGTATTTGCGTGAAGAATTAAGGCGGGCTGAACAATCTTTTACGGGCACGGCGAGGTAATTCATTAACACTGCTAATATTATTTCGCAGGCCTGACCCTGTTACGTCGTGGGCCCGACTTTGTATCTGCTGATCTGCGGATGCAGATTTACAGCGGCGGAGGCGGAGAATATGCTGAAAAGGTATTTATCTATCGTCGTCAGGCGCGGCAGGGTGTCACCGGTATCGCCCGGGACCATATCGCGCAGTGCTTCATCATCGTCAGACGAGGGATAGCCCCTCCGGGCGGTACATGCGCCTGCTTTATCCGTTGTCACAGGCGGCAGAGTACGATGATACCTTCATGCCCTTTCTCAGCGTTACGGTTCCGGCAGAGGGAGGGCGCTACCAGCCTGATATGAAGCCCGGCGCCGCCGGGGGGCAGCCGTTTCTGTGGCAAATCAATACACCTCACTCAGCGGCGGTTACCGTCCGGGTGAGTATCCTGACGTTCCGTCATTATTCAGCCAGGGCAGGAGTGACAAATGAATAAATTCGCAGGCGCACTACTGATATCGTCAATGAGCCTGATTGCGATAACACAGCATGCCGGGGCGGCATCCTTATCACCGAATGGCGTGTTACTGGAAAAAAGTCCTCTGCCTGCCGATCATGGCTTGCAGGAAGCTTCTGAACAGTATCTGATCCATTACACGTCGGTCAGCGGGGTCGACGGAAAAACCCGGCGTGAAGATACCGGGGCGGTATTTTTACCGAAAGGCCCGGCCCCTCGCGGGGGCTGGCCGGTGGTGGTCTGGGCCCACGGAACCGTCGGAGTGGCTACCCAATGCGCCCCGTCACTGAACCCCCGTTCCTCACGTGACCAGCAGTACCTGAATACCTGGCTATCGCTGGGGTTTGCGGTGGTTGCCCCGGACTATGCAGGGCTGGGATCCCGCGGACTGCATCATTATCTGAACGCACGTGCAGAGGCCTGGAGTGTGCTGGACAGCATTACGGCCGCACTGAAAAGCTTCCCGCTAAGTAATAAAATTATTATTGTCGGCCAGTCACAGGGGGCACATGCGGCATTTGCGGCGTCCGGTTATCAGCCAGCGTATGCGCCGTCACTGCATGTACTGGGCACCGTGCTGACCGGGACCCCTTATATCAACGCCTCGACCTCTGTGAATGCTATCTTCAAACCGGACCAGGGGATCACCGGCGGCGACCCGAAAATGCCCTATGCCTATTATATTTTCCTGTCGGCAGCCGATGAAAATAAGTCGCTGAAGGCTGAAGACTATTTCCGTCAGGAGGCGATTGCGGATGTCAGGCTGGCAAGCCGCCTTTGCATTACCCCGTTAACCCAGCATGTGATGGAGAAAGGGCTGAACGGAAGCAACAGTTTCCTGCCGGGATTCCAGAAACTGCTGGACACGCAGTTACCCTCTCTGCGCTATAACACCCTGAAAATTAACCATCCGGTGTTTATCGGTATCGGTCTGAAAGACATCAATGTGCCGACGGCCATGCAACAGCAGTTTGCCCGGGATGTTAAAGCCGCGGGTACGCCGGTAGAAATAAAAGAGTATGCGGGCATGAACCATGGTGACACGGTGAATGTTTCACTGAGGGATTCTGTGCCCTTTGTCATCAAACTGATGGCATCTGCGGACTAAGGTGAGCTATCTGACATTTTATAACTGAGTATTATTGGTGGTGTGATTTTTAATTTATAGACAGAGGGCAGAAGTGACAGGGTTGTTGGCTGCCTGATAATTAAACAAAGGTAGTCGTTTATTATTTTTATGTACCAGAGAGTAATGAGCAGGCCACCAATAGTTAATCATGGCCTGCTCGTTATTTTAGCGCTCTCTCAGAGCTTCTTTCATTTTATTGAACGGTTTGATCAAGTATTGCATCACAGTTTTTTGACCGGTTCTGATATCAACAGTTGCAATCATTCCTGGTACGATAGAGAAATGCTTTCCTAACATATTAGTAAGGAAATCATGCTCAGTACGGATGTAGACCCGGTAATAATAAACCTCAGGTTTGGCTTCATCCTGGATGGTATCCGGAGAGATGCTTTCAACCTTCCCATGCAGACCACCATAAATGGAATAGTCATAGGCTGTTATTTTTACCATCGCCGGTTGTCCGGGATGGATAAATGCAATATCTCTGGGGGATAGTCTGGCTTCAATCAATAAACGGTCATCCATAGGGACGATTTGCATGAGCTCACCATTAGGTGGGATGACACCACCGATCGTAGTGACTTTGATACTTTTTACCACGCCCCGTACCGGAGATTTGATGGTCAGACGATCGAGTGTATCTGCGCGACCTTTGATCACCTCAGCCAGAGACTGCACATCAGCATCGGCCTTAGCCATTTGCTGGCGAGCATCTACATAGTACTGAGTTTGTAAATCAGTGAGTTTCAAATTAAGGTCCGCTAACTGACGCTGTAAACGCAGAACATCGACAATACTGGCCGCCCCGCTTTTAACCAGGCCTTCGGTAATGCCAAGCTCGCGCCGTACTAAACCGATGGATTGATTCATCTCTTTTTCTGACTCTGTTAACTGGTCTCTTCGGCTGTGGTAAAGCGATGTTTCAGAATTAATCAGGTCGGGCCATAATTTTAATGACTGCGGAAATACCAGAGGAGTATTGTTTACTTCTGCATGTAAACGCACACTCTCTGCCAGAGCCGCCCGATATTTGGCCGAGCTTTCGCCGACATTTGATTCACTTATCGTCGGATCAAGCCTGGCCACTACCTGATTAGCTTTTACCTGCATTCCTTCACGCACGTACAGCTCAGCCAGAATACCGCCATCCAGTGATTGAAGTACTTGCTCATGAAGGCTGGGAATAACTTTTCCTGTGCCAGTTGATACTTCATCAAGCTTGGCAAACCAGGCCCATAGGGTGAATATCGCAAGGAGTCCAAAAAGTACTGTAATGATAAGGATTGAGCCGTTGAGCGACCTGCTGTCTACGCCTGAATCATCAAGCAGGTTTGCCGGATCAAAAGACTCTTTTTCGTTAAATGTTTTTTGCTTATTGAATATCATTCTGCTTTTCCCTGGCATCTTTATTCAGAAGTTTAGCTTTTGGCGTATCCAGTGTGAGTTGCCCGTCTTTAAGCACCAATACTCTGTCCACCAGAGACAGAACAGCAGCCCTGTGAGTGGCAATAATTAATGTTCGTCCGCCAATCCAGCGGGTGAAGCGCTCAATAAATTCTTTTTCTGTATGTTCATCCAACGATGCTGTCGGTTCATCCAGCAGGACAATATTTGGATCCCTAAGCAATGTTCTGGCCAGTAGTATTGCCTGACGCTGGCCACCAGAAAGTCCGCTACCACCTTCCATAATCGGATGTTCAAGTCCGAGAGGCAGTTTTTTGATAAAGTCTGCGGCTGCACAGACTTCAAGTATTTCAAAAATATCACTGTCGGTAGCCTGAGAGCGGCCGAGCACCAGGTTTTCCCTAAGGGTTCCATGGAACAGTCGGGCATCCTGAGTCAGCAAACCAGTATTCCGGCGAATATCAGCAATATCGATATGCGGTAAACTAAGACTGTCAGCACGTAACTCCCCGGAAACCAAATCAACATTGCCGACTAGCGCTTGCAGGAAAGTAGATTTCCCGGCACCATTACGACCCAGCAAAGCAATCTTTTCTCCGGCCTTAATATGGAGGTTATGGACAGTGAGAGGGGCAGGTCCTTGCTGGTCTGCATACCTGAAAGAAGCCTGAGCGAAGGTATATTCACCGTGTAACACTGGTGTATGAACTTTGACTTCCTCCCGATTGTTTTCAACCGGTAGTTGCATGAGATTGTCCAGTCCGGCTTTGGCTGCTTTAACCTGCTGCCAGCGAGCAAGAACACCGCACAACGCCGTCATTGGGGCAATCATTCTGGAAGAGAGCAGGGATGCAGCGACCATAGCACCTGTCGTAATATCACCACTGATGACTAATGGTGCACCAATCACCACCACTAATGCATAAACCAGGTTCTGTAGAGTCGTTCCCCAACTCAGCAGGCCATGAGTGATTTTACGGGTTTGTGCACCGGACTCCGCTGTGACTTGTATATAACTATTCCACTGTTGCTGGAAATGACTTTCAGCCTGCATCAGTTTAATATCCTGTATCCCCTGCAGACTTTCGACCAGTATGGCATTACGCAGTGTCGCTTCATGAACATTTTTTCGTGCCTGCCGGGCCAGTTTTTTTTGCATTAGCAGACCAGGAATAATCATCAATATCGCGGCAACCGGAGCTATCCAGCACAGGTATGGCGAAACAACCGTGAGGACTAAAAAAAACAAAATAAAGAAAGGCAGGTCGACGATTGCAGAAACCGTCGTTGAGGTCACCATTTCTCTTAGCTGCTCAAGCTCACGTACCTGAGCAATAAAACTTCCTGTAGAACGAGGTATGGCCGAATAGCGTAAACGTAATGCGTGGCCAAAGACCCGGTCAGAGACCCGCATGTCGGCTCGTTTACCTAAGATGTCCATCACATGACTGCGAACAACTTTTAGTAAAAAACCAAATACCGAAGCAATCAGTACACCACCAAATAATACATATAATGTCGGGTATGACTGAGCCGGGATAACCCGATCGTAAACCTGCATGGAAAAGAGAATACCTGATAATGACAGGACGTTGATAGCCAGGGAAGCCAGCATGACGTAGCCATAAGGTCGCAGATCCTTCAGGGCAATCTTACGTAGCCAGTCAGGGCGGAACGCTGCCAGATAGTTCTCGGTACGTATATCGCGCGCAGGTGCTGACGGACGTAAAGCCACCAGACATTCAGTTTCATCCAGTAGTCCCTCTAATGGTACAGAGGTGCTTAGTCCGTGATCCTGAATCAGTCTTAAAGCAACATTTTTCTCGCCGTCAAAACTTTCGATAATACCGATGTCACCATTTTTAAATACAGCAACCAGGGGAAGTCGGCGAGAGGAAAGATCCACATTATGTTCAGACAGGATCCGATAGTGTAAGCCTGCCTGTCGGGCAAGATGTCCCAGGACTTCGGGAAGGTATTTTCCGGCCAGCCACGAAGCCTGAGACTGCATCGCGCCGTGAGAAAAACTTAAGCGATATTGTTTGGCAATCAGGGACAGTGTATCCACCCAGGCCAGCACTTTACTTTCACTATCAACCAATATGTGATGACTCATGGCCTTATCTCAACTCCCTGTATTTTTCTATTATTCAATTTAAAAGTATTCCGCATTTTTCCGGTACTGTAGAGGCAGTCCAGTTGGAGTGAATGCAACTGTGCCTGTGTTTGCTCCTGAGTAAATCTGGCTTGATAAATCTCCTGTTCGACATTCAACAGATCGAGTAATGGACGTGTTCCCAGCTGCAAATATTGAGCTTCGTATAAGTCACGGGTTTTCTCACCGAGACGTTGTTGTCTCGCCTGGACATTTAATGTCTGATAAAGATTCTGTGCTTGTTCCTGTGATTCCGTCAGCTTCTGGCGAGCCTCAAGCTCGGCAAGACGGATAGCAGCACGGGCTGATTCGAGAGTTTGTACTGCTGCATCACGGCTGGCCGTTAATCCGCCCCCCTGGTAAAGAGGCATTTCAAGTTTAATCCAGGCGGAGTATTGGGTTTTATCCAGCTCACTGCTATCTGAGTAGTTATTATTCAGGTAATGAGTCACCTGGGGCTCAAGAGAGAGTGTGGGCCTCATCTGAGCATTGGCATTATCGAGTTCAGCCTGTGCCTGATTTTTCTGCGCATAGGCAGCCAGTACCGCGGGAATAACGCGATAGTTAATTTGCTGAACCGTGCAGGCATTCATCAGGGATGACGGGAGAGTATTTGCCACTTGTCCAATCGGGCCTGTCCCCATATCTGTCGCCAGTGTGGCTTTCCAGCGTTGGAGAGCTGACTGATATTGCATGAGTGTGGCCTTAGCACCTTCTATACGGGTATTGGTCTGTACCACGTCAGAAAGAGAACTGGCTCCGGCAGTATTACGCTGCTGAATCAGAGAACCAATATGATTCAGTGCATCAAGCTGCTGCTGCGCAATAATGACTAGCTTTTGGTATCCCTGAACCTGAACCAAAGCAGACGCTGTATCGTGGGCAACCTGGTCAATACTTACCATGACATTTGCCTGTTGTTCAGCCAGTCCGGCATTGGCTGCACGAACTGAGCTGGAGACCTTACCGAAGTCGTACAACATCTGAGATACAGAGAGAACTAATGAGGGTGAATATCCGGCGTCAACATAGCTGTTTGAGTAGCCATTATTCATACCGGCGCTGATCTGGGGATAATATTTAGCTTTTGCTACATCAACTTTCGCAGCTTGCTGAAAAAGTTTCCCTACCGCCTGACCTATTGCCGGATGCCATTGTTCTGCCTGTAATACGGCATAATCCATATCTGTCAGGCCAGAAGGGGGAGGAGTAAGCGGCTGAGTGACTGTATTGCTCAGGTCAGGAAGAGATTGTTGATCAATCAGCTCCTGAGTGCTGATATCACCTGCGCTCGTTATGCTGTTTGCGAGCCCTGGCTCAGATAACAATATGCCGGACGTCAGGATAGCGAATGGCAGAATGCGGAGTAAAATCTGCGAATTAAGAATTAGCATTGCTCATGAATACCTGTGAAGTCAAAGATGATAAAAATGAGGGGCTACAAAGCAATACTCACCTCCGTGTTAGCGTGTAATCAGGTAAAAAGGCGGGCATGGCTGCCCGCCTTTTCAGGGTTATGATGGATTATCAGTCGACGAATGATGAAGAATTTCATCCATTGTGGCGTTCACATTTTCCAGTGTGACCAATGTAGTAGACTGGTATGTACTGCCGCTACCATCACGGTCAATAGAGACGACGGTATTGCCACTATCGGTATGGGTAACAGATACGTAATTACCCAGGCTGCTTTCCTTCCCATCCCAGCCGACCAGCAGAGCATCCAGGTCGATATGATCCCCTTCACTCACCGAGAAGTCGTCCCAGGTATCGCTGCCGTTCCCTCCGGTATTATCATTGCTTAAGACTTTGTACACGACAGTATCGGCACCGCCTTCAAGGTGGAAGGTATCGTCATAAGCTGTACCACCCGTAGTATCGGCCTGACTGGTACCGGTGATTGTCGGATGCAGGTTAATCGTCAGGTTGGCTTTAGAGGTCGTACTGCCATCCTCTGCAGTCAGCGTGTAACTGAATATCTCCTTCTGCGTTATGTCAGCCACATTGATATTACTGTTCAACGCATAGCTATAGCTGCCATCTCCATGAATCGTCAGGGTGCCATACAAACCGGTGAGCGTTTGTGATGCAGTGTCGTACTGATTGAGCGTAACACTACTGCCAGACTCGTTGGTTACTGCCAGCTTGGTATAAATCGTTTGTAGTTCATCTGCGGTACCATCAGAATCTGTGCCGTCATAGAGGTTTCCTGTGACATCTGAAGACTCAGAAGATGTCTGGAAATTGCTGACTGAGACTTCTGTCCCCGATATTGTGGAACTAAAGGAGACCGTTGGTGCGATAGTCAGAAAGCCGGTGGCTGAAGAGGTAGCACTGACCTGTACGTAGTAATCCCCTGCCGATAGGTCGTTATCACTTAAATCAATGTCAGCCGTCGTGACTTTTTGAGTAAGGGATAAGGTTGTAGTAGGTGTCACCGTACCCGAGGCAACCAGAGTACCTGTTGCATCACTTCCTTCATAAATGTTGTAAGACAGGGTTAAACTGGCCGTCGCACTAACCGATGACTGAGTACCGGTGATAATCAGATGGGTACCTGTTAATACCGTATTGCTGTCTACACTAAATTCATTACCAAAGGTTGTGGTTTGACTACTACTGGTTGCGGTGCTCAATGTCCCACTGGCAACCGCTTCTGAATAGGCGGATTCCACTTCGGTCGCAGAGACATCGAGGCTTACCTGATCATCTACCGCTTTGAGTGCATTATTGTTGAGGTTAATCGACAATATCTTGGTGGTAATTGTCCCGTCAGGTTCTGTCAGGGTATAAGTAAACTTCTCTGCGGAGCTGAGAGTATCCGTTGTCTGGCCCGCATTCAGGGTATAGGTGTAATCCCCTTGCTGATCGATAGTCAGAATGCCGTATTGACCAGTAATTTCTGTATTCCCGCTTGTGCTGAGAGCTGTTGTACCTACAGAGGTGATCAGCGTACCTGTCGGTACAGTATCGCTTCCTTCACTACTGCTGGTTTCAGTGAGCAGATTCCCTGTGGTTGAGGTGGCAACTGAAGTGACGCTGTTAACAACATCAGACGTAATGCTCAGTGTGTAAACCGTCGCCACAGATAAGCCGACGCCCCCATTCAACATAAACAAATAGGATCCCTGACCAAGCTCCAGTGATAATGGAGATGACGCGCCGGCAAGCAAAGCACTGGTTATCCAGTCAGATACCTTTTCATACTGTGCATACTGGCCAGTTTCATCATCATATTTATAGACATAGAGATCATATGTTGATGCGATCACGCCCACCATTGTTGCCTTGATGGTAATATTTTCGACCGTATTGTCCGCTACGTTCAGGTGTAACTGGTTATTCAGATTCAGCAGAGAAGTGTTTAACACACTGCCGAGTGAAAGATTCAGTAAGGCGGCGCTGGTCTTGGAACTGGTCCCCTTATCTGTTTCCTCTGATGTGGTAGCGTAATCCAGATCTACGCTCACATCCGGAAGCGCAACAGTGCCAGTATCAGTATCGGCATCGGTCAGAGAGATCGTCAGTGTGGCACTACTGGTGTTGCCATTTGGCCCCGTCAGTGTGTAATTGAAGGTTTCACTATTACCAATATCAGCAACGTCAGTCCCTGAGTTCAGTTTATAGGTATAGTCACCGGCAGCATCAATACTGAGCGTACCGTAGGTCCCTGAGATCGTGGTGTAACCTGATGCCGCTACACTGGTATCATTCACACTGCTGATCACCGAACCCGCCGGTGCTGTATCTGCACCACTGCCATCACTACTGCCCGATATCAGGTTACCGCTGGTTTCTGCACTATTTGAGATAGACGTTTCCAGAATATCGGATTTGATATGCAGGGTATAACCCGTAGCAACAGAGAGGCCCACGCCGGAGTTCAGCAAAAACAGATAGGTACCTTCACCCAGAGAAAGTGACAGATCCTTGGAGACACCGGCCAGTAAGCCAACGATCCAATTACTCACTTTCTCGTACTGCAGATACTCACCACTGCTCGCATCGTATTTATAGATATACAAATCGAATGAAGATGCGACCAAGCCGCCTACATCGCCCTGGACAACGAAGTTTTCGGTAGTTCCTTTTGCAACATCAATTTGCAACTGGCTGGCTGGATTTATCAGGGATAAATCGAGAACATTTCCTAACGAAAGATCTAATAACGAGAATCCGGTTTTAGAGCTTGTACCTTTATCGGTTTCTTCAGCATAAGTGGTGTAATCCAGGCTCGCTGTATCATCCACTGCAAGTAGCTGAGTACTCTCGATTGTGGTGTCAATTGCGGCAGAAGAATGACTAGTATTACCGGCAGCATCACTCACAATCGTCGTAAAGCTATAGGCTCCATCCGTCAGTACCGGCGTTGTGAAAGTCCATTTACCCTCTGAATCAGCAGTTGCCTCCCCAAGAGTACCTGAGCCGTCACTAATGGTTACAGTACTTCCTGCTTCTGCGTTTCCTTTCAGGATTGGAGTGGTATCTGTCGTGGAGCTATCAGCAATATTGTTACCACTGTCATCAACCAACGTGATACCGGTAGCAGATGCTGGTGCCTGGGTATCGATTGTGACAGCGATAGCATTACTGACATCACTACTATTACCCGCAGAGTCAGTTACTTTTGTCGTCAGACTATGGGTACCATCAGCAAGAGCGGAAAGCGTAATACTCCAGCTACCATCGCTGTTAACTGTTGTCGTGCCGATAGCTTTCGTACCATCGTAAACAGTAATGGTATTTCCTGCTGTGGCTTTACCAGTGAGCTGAGGGGTATTGTCGTTAGTATCCGCTCCGGCCAGATTCTTACCGTTACCGTCAGTCAGTTCGACATCACTGGCTTCTGCCGGCGGTGTGGTATCGACCGTGACAGGAATGGCGGTCGAAGGCTGGCTGGTGTTCCCGGCCGCATCGGTGACGGTGGTGGTGATGCTGTGGCTGCCGTCGGCCAGGGCCGGCAGGGTGCTGCTCCAGCTGCCGTCGCTGCCTGCCGTGGCGGTACCGATGGCTTTACCGTTGTCGAGGATAGTGACGGTGTCGCCGGCTGCCGCAGTCCCTTTCAGGACCGGGGTGGTGTCATTTGTCTCCGCTCCGGACAGGTTATTACCGCTACCGTCGGTCAGTTCGACATCACCGGCTGCTGCCGGCGCCGTGGTCTCGATCGTGACAGGGATCGCGGCCGAAGGCTGGCTGGTATTGCCGGCCGCATCGGTGACGGTGGTGGTGATGCTGTGGCTGCCGTCGGCCAGTACCGGCAGAGTGCTGCTCCAGCTGCCGTCACTGCC